>NZ_BAAJXA010000025.1:0-153732 GCF_057537855.1 Streptomyces diversicolor | reverse complement strand
TCGGGCGCTGTCCAGATTCGGGGCATCGCCGCCCACCCCAGCACCCCCAGAAAGGAGCTTGCCGTGCTGTACGGCGAGCACACCTCCGTCACGGGCATGATCCCCCCTACCAGTAGTAGTGGCCTGTGCTGCCGTCGGGTCGCCGGGTGGCGTCGCAGGAAGCGGCCTGCAACTGCTCGGCGTGGGCGCTGAGGGCGGTGTCGGACGGATCGAGAACCTGCGTCATGTGCAGCACATCGTCCTGCCCCAGGTCGGCTATCTGCCGCGGCTGCAATTCGATGACTCCCCGGGCGTTGACCGTCTGGACGAGCACGGTGTCCGGGGGGAACTCCAGGTCCGCAGGGGCGTACAGCAGGCGGAAGGCTCCGCCCACGGGATGCCGATCCAACACCTGGGCCAGTTCGCCGAGCAGTGACTGCGTCTGCTGCCGAACAAGCGGAGAGGTGGCAACGTCCACGTACGTCTCCTCGTGTATCAGTGGTGGGATTGAGCCGACGCACTCGGTTGTGCGCGGTCTGCACCGCCTGCGGACCTGGGCCGGGATGGTCCTGGTACCGGGCGGAAGCCGGGGGCTGCTAGTTGCACTGCCAGGAGTGAAGGCCGCCGTGATCGAGGAACAGGGTGCACGGCTCGCTCTCGCGGCCGTCCCCCCGCGGGGGTTCACCGTCTGGGCAGTTCTTCAGCTCGACGAACTCGTGCCGCCCGTCATCGCTCCAGCGGACCCACAGACTGACCGTCTCGTCGATGTCGTCGATGTAGTCGGCGTGGTCACCTGCGGTGTGTGCCGTCAGCTCGCATCCCGCGAACTCGAACTGATGAAGGTGAAGGTCGCATCCGCGGTTGCGGGGATTGCGGCGCAGATGGTGTACCAGTTCGTCGCGCGGGAGACGTGTGTGTCCGCGGCACCTCGTCGCGTACATCAGACGTTCCCTGCGGCGTCTAACTCGTGCATCAGCTCATCGACCGTGAGCACACGGAATGCGCTCAGCCTGCGGACGACCTGAGATCCGAGAGTCACGCGGAGCATCGGGTCGCCATAGGGGATCGGGTTGTCCGGCCGGCTAACAGCCTTCGCCCCGGCCCCGTCCGGGCGGTAGATGGTGCCGAGCACGCCGTAGAGAGGAGCGCACTGGGCCAGGTAGACGTCCTCGCCGAGATGGGGGCAGAGCGTCACGGCGGCCCGGACATGAGATCGGCACACGGGCGGCTGGTTCACCAGGTGGGGTGCCTGCCGTGGGTACTCGTCCTCGGGCCCGGTCAGGAAACACCAGCCGAGCGGGGTCCTCGCCGGCCGGTTGCAGATCTGGCAGTGAAGCCACTGCATCGTGATCTGCTGCCGGTGAGGGTGGACCAGCTTCCACTCCGGCGCACCGGTCGGCATCCCCCGCCCGTCATCGGGGTTGATCCCGCACCGGCTCCACAGGACGCCCTTGCTGTCCCGGTCCAGGCGGGGAACCTCGTCTTCGTAGCAGAGCAGGCGGGCAACGCTGCTGCTCTTCGCGAAATACAGGTTGTCGGGTGCGGCCGTCTCGCCCTCCCGGGCGGTGATGAACGCGACGAGTCTGGGCTCGCGCCTGTGCTCGCGCATGGAAGGGGCCTTCTCACTGTTCCTAGGGGGTGGGCCGCTGCTCACGCCGCCTCCTTCAGGCACTGGATGGCGGCAAGACGCTCCAGCAGCTCGTTGACGGACCACGCCAGCCGGCGCAGATGACCCACGGCTTGCCGGTGGTCGCCAGGCAGACTCTCGGCGCCCACGGCGCGTGCCCGCTGAATCAGGAAGCCGGCTGTCGGGTCCTCGTGGTGGGCTTCGGCGGCGACGGCGATGTTCACGAGCTGAACCAGGTGATCGCCGAGCGCTTCGGCGAGGTCACGGACGTTCTCCTTGGCCGGCACGACGTTGTCCAGCACCTCGCCGATGTCGTCGAGGAGGGCAGCTCCGTCGAAGGGACGCCACCTGCGGATGCTGTCCAGGACCGTCGCCAGCTCCGCCGCGTCCAGCGGCGGCGTCCAGGCCGGGTCAGAAACGGTCATCGGTACTTCCTGCTGGGGTAGCGAGGTGCAGCCACGACGGGGGCTCGTTTCGAGGTGAAGGCCCTGCGGCCGGGGCCGGATTCTTCCCGGCCGCAGAGGTTGAAACCGTGCTCGTCGGCGTCCTGGGGCGACTTCTGCCGACGAGCACGGCGTCTCAGGGGGTAATGCCGAGCCGGACCGTAGGGCCCCCGGTAAAGGGTCGCTCGGCGGAGGCGCGGGGTGGGACCAACTGGAGGCGAGGGCGGCGGTCGTCATCGCTCCAACTCCTCTGGCACGGCGAGACGGCACCAGGTCTTCGCGCCGGCATCGCTCGTTCCCCAGGTGCCTCCGTGCTCCTTGACCACGGTCTCCACCAGGGCGAGGCCGCGCCCCGACTCGGCGTCCTCGTCGGCATCCTTGAGCGTCGCGACGCCCGGCATACCGTCGACGACGGCGATTTCCAGGAACCCGTCCCGAACGGCCATCACGAGGCCGATCCTCTTGGCGCCGCTGTGCAGCACCGCGTTGGTCACCAACTCGGAGACGAGGAGCATCACCTCGTCGGTGAGGGCGCCCAGACCGCAGTACCGGATCCGCGCTGCGGCGATCCGGCGGAGAACACCTACATAGTGCGCGTCTGCCGGTCGTGGCTGGCCGCCGCCGTGGCGGGGGTCGATGTCGACCCACTGACTCATCACGTCCCTGTCGCGGAGGGGAGCCGCGTAGGACGGCCGTACGGCTGTCGTCGTCATCACGTCCTCTGGGGGCAAGAGGGAGCGAGCGTGGTGCCTTGCCGCGTCGGCCGGCTAGCTCACGTAGAGCCAGATAACCGTTGGACTGAGGCGGGTGGGAATGCCGTATGGACCGGCAGCTGCATGCACGCCCCCTGCCGTTTTGACCATCGCTTTACTCATGGTTGCGGCTGCGGAGCCTAACGTTCTGTCATGCCGGGGACACGGAACGAGACACGGAACGACTTGCTCGTAGCGTGGCTGCACGACCACAAGGTGCAGGTCGGAGAGCTGACTTCCCTGGTCAATACAGAAATCGGCAAGCTGACGGGCCGATGCGGCACCGTCCACGACAGGCACATTCGCAAGCTGCTCAGTGGCGAACACAAGTCACCCAACGCCCTGCTGAGAACAGCGCTGGAGAGGGTCACGGGTCAAACAGCCACAGAGTTAGGCTTCATCCCTCGGGGGAGTAAGAAGTCAAACCCCGCTCCAACACCCGAGGATGACCCGTTGTATCGCCGCGCCTTGCTTGCCGCAGCCTCCGCCGCTGGCGTCTCCCTTGCCACGCCGCCACTCGGAGGGAACCGGCCTCGCCGCCTCAACTCCAACGACGTCGAGGCGTTGAAGGCTGAACTCGTAGCCTGGACCACTTCAGAGAGCACGTACGGCGGCACCCCGGAATTGGAGAAGCGTGCCGAAGACATCACCGACAAGGTAGTCCGTCTCCAGCAAGAGAACAGCGCGTCCACGCGGATCCGCTCGGAGCTGTACACGGTCGCCGCCGCATTCTCCAACAGCGCCATGTGGGCTGCCATCGACGGCCAGCGCTTTGAGTCCGCGGAGTACCACCTGGACAGAACTATCCGCCTCGCTGGCCTGTCCGGCGACCCTGCCACCGAGTTCCGCGTATGGGGCCACGCCAGCATTCTCTTCCGACATGTCAACCGCCCCACTGACGCCTTGGCAGCAGCCGAGAGAGCCCAGGCATCCCCCATCACCCGCCGCGACCCGCTGTTCTCCTCGCTGGCGATGTCCCGCCTAGCGATCAGCCATGCCGCGCTCGGCGACGACAGAAGCGCCGTGCGCTATGTGGACCTGGCCCAGAAGGCGCTGGACCGTGCCGACCCGAACAAGTACCGCCCGTCCTGGGTCAGCTTCTACGATCAAGCCGAACTTGACCACCTCGCGATGGTTGCGCGCATGCACCTGAGGCAGTGGCCAGACGCCGAGAGACATGCGCACCGCAGCCTCGCGTACTTGAGCCCAGACCTCAAACGCAACAGCGCGCTCGTACACGCTCATCTCGCCGTTGCGCAACCTGGTCAGAAGGACCTGGAACAGGCGATCGGAACCGCCCAGAGCCTCCCCGAGGGCATGATGAAGCACGCCCGCGTCCGCCGTCTCCTGGACGGATTCACCGAGCAGATCACCACCCTCGCCCCCCATAACCCTGAGGCCCGCGACTGGCGGGCCCGCTACCGAACGGTGGTTGCATGACTGACGCTGACTCCCTGATCCTGCTCCGCACCAGCGACGTGGAGAAGTACCGACAGATCTTCCTCAACGTCCATGTGGAAGTCCGAACCCAGTTCGGGCTGATGGAAAGCCCATTCAACGCTGTGGACCGGTTCGACGAGCGCCTGACCCGTTATGCCTCCCGGGAGGGCTGGGAAGCCGTTATCGCCTTCATCGGCGATGAGCCAGCTGGCTACATCTTCGGAGGGCCGCTCGCCCCCGGATCGCAGTGGTGGTCCAGTATGCGGCAGCCCCCGCCAGAAGCCTTCACCCGGGAAACAGGCAGCCGCACATTCGCAGTACAGGAAGTTCTCGTCCGCGAGGCGTACCGCGGCACCGCAGGCGCAGGGGCCTCCCGTACGCTGCACGAGCACCTTCTCGCTGAGCGCGCGGAGGAGCGCGCCACGCTTCTGGTCGACGCCACCCGCTCCGACGGACGGTTGAAAGCGGTATACGAGTCCTGGGGGTATCGGGACATCGGCGAGCAACAGCCGTTCGACGACTCGCCCGTTTTCGCCACGATGCTGCGCGAGCCACTTCACCAGTAGCCGGAGCCTACGCCGAAGGAAGGTCGACCTCGGCTTCTTCGCCGGTGTCCTCGCACTGAAGGTCGATCTTCATCGGCCAGGATGCGCCTGCTCAAAGTGGTACGCGATCGCACCTTCAACGCGGGCCCGGAACGCTTCGGACGCTGTTGGTTAATTCGGGCCCTGTTGCTTCGCCCCGCCGACTGGTTGGTCGGCGGGGCGAAGTGCTGCGAAGTGGCTGGTGCGGGTGCGGGCCCGGGGTGTGGCGGTGAGGTGGGCGTCGATGCGGGCGAGGTTGATCGCGGCGCCGGTGAGCTGGTGCTGGAGGCTGGTCTCGGCCAGGCCGCGGTAGCGGAATCTGCGCAGGCCGCAGCGCCCGACGCCTTGGGAGATGGTGCCCTCGACCCCGGCCCGGACCTTGTAGCGCTCCTTCCAGGCGTCGGTCTGCTGCTCGGCCCTGGCCGTGCGGAGCGCGTGGTGTTCGTCGTGGTGGCGCAGCCGTAGTTCGCGGCGTTCGGCGGTGTGCGAGTTGATGCACTCGCGCCGCACCGGGCAGGGCCGACCGTCCAGCACGGAGAACCGCACCCGGATCACGGGCAGTCCTTGCCGGGAGAGCCGGCCGCTCCAGGTGGTGCTGACGGCACCACCTGGACAGGTGACCTTCTTTCCTGCCCAGTCGATGGCGAAGCCTTCCTGGTCATAGCCGCCCGCCGTGCCGGTCTGTGTGCTGGTGTCGGCCGCGACAGGGCCTTGCAGAGTGACGCCGTGCTCACGCCGGGCGGTGACGATCGCGGCGGCGGTGGGATTATCCGGCGTCCACCCAGTGCTCACCGGGCAGGCAGTCCCGTGCGGCGAGAGATGTGTGGATCTCCTCGCTCATCACGCTGTCCGGGACGGTCGCCGGGGGTGGTGACCACATTGGTGACCAGGTTCGGAGCGTCCGCCTGGCAGGTCTCGGTGAGGTGAACCTTGTATCCGTCCCACATGGTGTCCCGTTCGACGCTGCCGCGTGCCCCGGTGTCATAGGGGGTGACCAGGCGCGTCGCGCCCGGCGGCCGGTCTTTTGGGTCCCGCCGCCTCACCTCGCCCTCCACCACATGGAAGTGCTGGAACCAGTCCGGCTCCGCGACCTCGACCAGCCACCCGGGAGCGGCCTGGGCGAGCGTGTTCAGCGCCGAACGCACTGTCCCGGCGACCATCTCCAGCCAGGACAGGTCCCGTGCCGCGGACAGCACATGCGTCGAGTCGGTCCGGGCCCGGCCCGCACTCCTGGGCAGGCCCTTCTCCCGGGCCGCGGCCAGGATGCCGTCCAGCACCCGACGCCCGGCATCCGCCTCCACCAGCCGGTGCCGCGCTGGTCGACCGCGCCAAGGAGTCCGGCGACGCGGTGACCCCCGTCGACGGCGGGAGCGCCGAACTCCTCTACCGCGACTGCGACTTCGGCGCGGGCGCCCGGGAGGTGACCGTGCGGGTGTCCGGCCGGGGCGAGGTCGAACTGCTCGCGGGCGGTGACGCGGCGCCTCTCACGCTGACCCTCGACGCGCCCGGCACCGGCCCGTACGCCTACGCGTCGCTGCGCGCGCGGATCGCCGTCGCGGGCGTGTGCGACGTCCGGCTCAGGCTGCGCGGTCCGCTGCGGCTCGCGCACGTCGGCTTCTCCGGCTGAGGGCCCGGGGGCGGCCGGCACAGAGAAGGGGCCCGGCACCGGAAGGCATCGGTGCCGGGCCCCTTCGGGGATGACGAGCGCGCGTCATGCACGACTGTACATGGAAACGGTTCTCATTAGCTAGTGGCCGAGGGTCAGAGCGCGAGGCCGGTGAGGACGAGAACCCGCTCGTAGGTGTAGTCGTCCATCGCGAACTTCACGCCCTCGCGGCCGACGCCCGACTGCTTGGCGCCACCGTAGGGCATCTGGTCGGCACGGTAGGAGGGGACGTCACCGATCACGACGCCGCCGACCTCCAGGGCGCGGTGGGCCCGGAAGGCGGCCTGCACATCATGGGTGAACACACCCGCCTGGAGGCCGTACTTGGAGTCGTTGGCCGCCGCGAAGGCGGCGTCCTCCCCGTCCGCCTTCTGCACGGTGAGGACCGGGCCGAAGACCTCCTCGCAGGCGATCGTCACATCGGCCGGCACCTCGGTCAGGACGGTCGGCGCGTACGATGCGCCGTCCCGCTTGCCGCCGGTCAGCAGCCGCGCGCCCGCCGTGACCGCCTCGTCGACCCACGCCTCCACGCGACGGGCCGCGTCCTCGCTGACCAGCGGGCCGACGTCGGTCTTCTCGTCCGACGGGTCGCCGGTGACCTGGGCCTCGACGGCGGCGACGATGCGCGGCAGCAGCCGGTCGTACACCGCGGCGTCCGCGATCACCCGCTGCACGGAGATGCAGGACTGGCCGCCCTGGTAGTTGGAGAAGGTCGCGATGCGCTGCGCGGCCCAGTCGAGATCGGCGTCGCTCGCGTAGTCGGCGAGGACCACCGCCGCGCCGTTGCCGCCCAGCTCCAGCGTGCAGTGCTTGCGCGGCACCGAGTCCATGATCGCGTAGCCGACCTTCTCGGAACCGGTGAAGGAGATGACCGGCAGCCGCTCGTCCTGGACCAGGGCGGGCATCTTGTCGTTGGGGACCGGGAGGATGCTCCAGGCACCCGCGGGCAGCTCGGACTCGGCCAGCAGCTCGCCGATGACCAGGCCGGACAGCGGGGTCGCCGGGGCGGGCTTGAGGATGATCGGGACGCCGGCGGCGATCGCCGGGGCGATCTTGTGGGCGCACAGGTTCAGCGGGAAGTTGAACGGCGCGATGCCGAGCACGACGCCCTTCGGGAAGCGCCGGGTGAGCGCCAGCCGGCCCTGGCCGCCGGCGTCCGTGTCGAGCCGCTGGGCCTCGCCGCCGTTGAACCGGCGCGCCTCCTCGGCGGCGAACCGGAACACGGAGACGGCCCGGCCGACCTCGCCGCGCGCCCACTTGAGCGGCTTGCCGTTCTCGGCGGAGATCAGCCGCGCTATCTCCTCGGTCCGCTCCACCAGGCGCCTGCTGACGTGGTCGAGAGCGGCGGCCCGGACGTGGGCCGGGGTGGCGGCGAACTCGTCCCGCACGGCGTACGCGGCGGCCACGGCCTCCTCGACCTGGGCGTCCGTCGGCAGGCCGACCCTGCCGACGAGCCGGCCGTCCCACGGGGAGGTGACGTCGAAGGTGTCCTCGCCGGTGACCTGGCGGCCGGCGAGCCAGAAGGCGTGGGTGGAAGTCATCGTGAGAATCCCGGCCCTTCCGCGTTGGGGGTGTTCCTGCTTTCGTGCTCCACCGTAGGCCGGGGCCGCTCCGAGGTCGCTTGTCCGACTCGTAGCAGTGCGGACACGGGTTTCTACGCTTTGGCGTAGCACCCGACGGAACGGGGCGCGTCCGCACCCGGCACCTGGCTTCCGACACCCGGGGCCCGGAGCGCGCCGTCCGGGCCAGTGACCGGGACCGACCGGTGGTCGGGGCCAGGACCGGTGGTCGGGGCCGGGGCCCAGTGATCGGAACCGAGCGGTGGTCGGCACCGGGACCGGTGGTCGGGGACCGGCGTCGGCCTTTCGGCGTCCGGGGCCGACAGTCGGCGCCGGGGCCTGTAGTCGAAACCAGGGCCAGTAGTCGAGACCGGGCCCAGTCATCGGGACCAGGGCCAGTGGTCAGGACCGGCCGGACACGGGTTTCTACGCTTTGGCGTGCCGCCCGACGGAACGAGGCACGTCCGCACCCGGCACCTGACTTCGGCGCCCGGGGCCTGGAGCGCGCCGTCCGGGCCAGTGACCGGGACCAGGACCGGTGGTCGGGGCCAGGGCCCAGCGATCGGGACCGGGGGCGGTGGTGGCGACCGAGGCCCAGCGATCGGGGCCGGGGGCGGTGGCCGCGACCGGGGCCCAGTGATCGGGACCGGGCGGTGGTCGGGGCCGGCGTCGGCCTTTCGGTGTCTGGGGGCCGACAGTCGGGACCGGGGCCAGTAGTCGAGACCGGGCCCGGTGGTCAGGACCGGGGTCAGCGGTCAGGCGCGGAGCCAGGAACGTGTTCGGGAGCGGGGGCGGTGGTCGGGACCGGCGTTGGCCTTTTGGTGGCCAGGGGGCGGCAGCCGGGGGCGGAGGCGATCCGCGTACGCGAGCTGAAAGCGGGCGCTCGTGAGCGGTGGCCGGGGTCGGAGGTGATCCGCGCCAGGCGGCTGAAATCGGGCGCCCGCGGGCGGTCGGGGTGCGGTCAGCCGCTCATCGGGGTCGTGCACACCGCCGAGGCCCGCTCGCTGCCCGAGGAGGGCTGGGTCGGCCGGGGTCACTCCTGGGACGTTGTCTTCAGGGAGAGCCACAGGTCCATCCGGGTGTCCGGGTCGTCGAGGGAGCGGCCCAGGATCTCCTCGACCCGCCGCATCCGGTAGCGCAGCGTGTGCCGGTGCACGCCCAGATCGGCCGCCGCCGCGTCCCACTGCCCGTGCCGCGACAGCCACGCCCGCAGCGAGGCCACCAGATCGCCGCGGCCGGTCGCGTCGTGCTCGTACAGCGGTCGCAGCAGCCCGTCCGCGAACGCCCGCACCGCGTCGTCCGCGAGCAGCGGCAGCACGGACCCCGAGGCCAGCTGGTCGTGCTCCACCAGCACCCGGCCGCGCCGCCGCGCCACCGACAGCGCCTGCTCGGCCTGCTTGTAGGCGGCCGCGGCCGCGATCGGCCCGGCGGGCGCCGACAGGCCCACGACCAGTTCGTCCTCCTCCGCGGCCGCCGGCTCGGGCGCGGCACGGGCCGCCTCCAGTGCCATCGCGTACCGCATGCCGGCCGCCGCGGCGGCGCCCCCGTCGGCGGCGAGCACCACCAGCCGCTCCCCCTCGGGCACCACCAGCACGGCCTCCCCGGAGCGCGCCGCGGCGGACTCCACGGACTCCGCGAGCCCGGCCAGCCGGTCGCCGCCCGCGTCCAGGGCGGCGAGCGCGGCGACCGAGCCCGGCTTGGTCAGGGGCACGCGCGCGTGCCCGTCGGCGTGCGCCCGCGCGGCCGTGCCGGAGGCCGACTCGGCGACGATCAGCCGGAACGGCGCGTCGAGGAGTCCGCCGTACAGGTCGCCCGCGACGGCCCGGGCGTGGTCCGGCTGCCCGGCGAGCAGCATGCGCAGCACGGCCGCGCCGATCCGCTGCTCCGCCGCGTGCAGCGAGCGGGAGCGCTCCGTGGTGAGGGTGAGCAGGGCGATGGCGGAGTGCACCGCGTACCGTTCGGCGGTGCCGAGGGGAGCGGCGGTGCCCACGGCGAGGGCACCCCGCGGGCGCCGCCCGGTGCCCAGCGTGTGCAGTTCGACCCGGTCCTCGTTGTCCGGGCCGCCGGCCACCGACGAGGCGGGCGCGGGCCGGTCCCGCAGCCGCTCCACGTCCGCGGTGAGCCGGGCGGCCCGCCGCCCCGCCCACTCCGGGGCGGTGGCGACCACCGCGCCCGAGGCGTCGTACAGCGCGGCCCAGCCGTCGACCTGTGCGGCGAGCGCGGTGAGCAGCCCATCGGGGCCGGCGTTCAGGGCCTGCCGGGTCAGTTCCCGCTGGGCGGCGAAGCCGGCGGTCACCGACCGGTACTGGTCGGCGGCGATCGCGGCGGACACCGCCTTGCTGATCGCGAGGAACGGGGTGCGGCGCGGCACCTCAAGCAGCGGCAGCCCTTCCTGTGCGGCCGCGTCGACGAGGGCCTCGGGGATCTCCTCGTAGTTGACGCCGACGGCGAAGCCGAGCCCGACGACCCCGGCGCCCGCCAGCCGCCGCACGTACCGGCGCATCGCCTCGGGGTCCTCCGCGTCCAGCTTCAGCGCGGTGATCAGCAGCAGTTCCCCGCCCTCCATGTAGGGCACGGGGTCGGCCAGCTCGCTCACGTGCGCCCAGCGGACGGGCACGTCGAGGCGGTCCTCGCCCGCGCGCACGGTGAGTTTGAGCGCGGAGTGGTGGACGAGCGAGGCGAGCGTCGGGGGCATGGGACCTTCAGGTCGAGTGGCCGTCGGATGGCAGACGAGTGGCAGGCGAGGGGCATCGGCGATCATGCGGAGATCGGGTGATCATTGTGGCCTTTTGGCCGCCGCGTATGAACAGCCTATGCCGATTCTGACTGACCGTATGGTCGACCCTTGATCCGATGGACGAATCGGCCGATCGTCGCCGGCGCTTCTCAGCCGCTCAGGTCCACCAGCAGCGGCGGGGCGTGCTCGCCCCGGACCGTCGTCAGGGACAGCACCGCGTGCCCCGGCGGCAGCGCGTGCGCCAGCTCCGAGGCCGACCAGCGCTCCCGCTCGACCTGCCGGACGGTGACGGCCCGCGCGGTCGGCGCCTTGCCGGTGATCACCCGGCGCACCATGTGCAGGGCCTTGCCCGCCGGGGTCTCGGCGATGATCTGCCGGTCGGTCACGTCCCGGGCCTCGGTCCACTCCTTGCCCCACACCTCGGCGAAGTCCTGCCCGTCCCACGGCGTCAGCCCGGACAGCGCCATCCGGCAGCCCACCGACCCGAGCAGCGGGCCGCGCAGCGGCCGGGGCACGTCGTCCAGGGTGCGCAGGGTGAGCACGGCCCCGGCGTTGCCCGACCGCAGCCGCTGGATGCCGCGCACCGCCTCCGGGGTCACCACGCCGGTGGCGTCGTCCAGGACCAGGCAGGCGAACAGCGACCGGTCCTCCCGTACCGCGACGCTCGCCGTGAACTGGGCGAGCACCAGCCGGGCCAGGATCCGCGAGGCGTCAGCGTGCCCGCGTTCGGGCAGGTCGATGCGGACCCGTACGGGATGGTCGAGGGCCTTGAGCGAGAACGGCCGGGACCGGCCCGAGGTGTCGAAGAACCCGGCGAAGGCGGGCCGGTCGAGCAGCGCGATCCGGTCGGCGAGCACTGCGCCCACGTCGCCGGGGTGTCCCAGCTGCCGCTCCCGTGCGTCGAGTTCGCGCAGCAGCGACTCCTGCCCGGTCTCCTGCACCGCCTTGCGCAGCGCGGCCAGCGGCCCCGGGGTGCCGTCGAGCAGCCGGCGCAGCTCCGGTACGGAGGGGAAGCGGCCGTGGGCCGCCCGGAACGGGCCGAGCAGCTGGGCGAGGACGGTGGTGGAGCGGCGGCTGTCGCTGCCGGGGTGCGGGTCGGCGAGGTCGCCGACCAGGGCCTCGGCGAGGATGGCCGCTGCCTCGTCCGGGTCGGCGGTGCCACCGTACAGGTCCAGGTCGTAGACCGAGTCGGGGTGGGCGATCCGTACGACGACGTCGTAGGCGTCGGCCGGGCCGAGTCCGGCGCCCGCCGCGCCGACCACCACGACGCAGGCGCGGCCGGCGAGCGCGTGCAGGCACAGCGACTCGGCGAGCGGGCGAACGATGCCGCCGGTCTTGCCGGCGCCGGCCGGGCCCACGGCCAGCAGCGAGGTGCCCAGCAGTTCGGGGCCGAGGGCGAGACCGCTGCCGCGGTACTGGTACGGGTTGCGCGGATCGTCGGCGGTCGTACCGAGCCGCACCTGCCCGGTGACCAGGTCGTGCCGCGCCTGCCGCCCCGGCAGATCGCGCGCGCCGGACGGGTGCGGGCAGGCGGCGGCGCCGTGCTTGACCACGGCGGCCGAGAAGGCGGCCAGGCTGTGCCGGCCGCTGTGCACGCCCTGCCAGGCGCGGGCGATCCGGGCCAGGTCGACGTCCCGCATCAGCCCGGCCCTGGCCTCCGCGCCCAGCCGCTCGGCTGCGTCCACCGCTCCGGCGGCCCGCAGCTGGGGCCACTGCGCGGGGTCCTCCTCGGGGGCGGGCGGGCGATCGGCGACCGGGACGGCCCCGCTCCAGGCGGGCGGGCCGAACCGGCGCCAGACCTCACCCCAGCGGCCGAGCCTGCCGACGACGAGCATGATGGCGACGGCGATCAGGGTGTAGTAGCCGTACCAGAGGACCGCGTTCCCGACGCGGTTGTCGCTGTGCCGCCAGGAGCCCGGGGTGAACAGTTCGAGCGGCAGCACCCACCAGCCGCCGAGATAGCCGTTCCACAGCAGCGACCACACGAGCCAGCCCACCAGGAACGCGATCAGCGCCCCGCTCAGCAGCTGGCGTGCCGGGATCTGTTCGGGCTCCTGGGCAGGGCGCGGCCGGTGCCCGAAACGCCAGACGCCGGGTGCCGCCTCGGGGCGTGGCGCGCGCAGCCAGGACAGGAAGGCCGAGCCGTCCGGCAGCGGCGGCACCCCCGGCGGCAGGGCGGGGCGCGGGGGCAGCGCGGGGCCCTCCCGCGGCACCGGGGAGCCGGCCTGCGGGGCCGGGGAGCCGTCCTGTGGCACCGCCGGACGCGGCACGGGATTCGCGTGTGTGCCGCGCGCGTCCTGCGTCCCGTCGCTGTCCATCGCCCTTGCCCCCTGACCAGCCGTTCCGATCACCATCAGCGAGTCAATCTAACGCTCCCGCAAGGGGAGTTCACCGCTTACGCGGCCGAGCCCGCGCACCTGGGGTCCGGCCCGCTATGTCCACGGCGGACAACCGCGTCCCGCGACAACTCCCACATGGAGCATGCCCAGCGTCCCGCCCCGGCCCTAGCCTGCGAAGAAAGAAGGCAAGCGTCCGCAGACGCACCGCGCCCGGCACCGCCCGGCAGACCGCCCGGTACGCAAGATCATCAGGGAGCCCCCATGTCCGCACTTCCGCAGGAGCGCCGCGTCGTCACCGCCATCCCCGGCCCGAAGTCGCAGGAGCTGCAGGCCCGCCGTACCGCCGCGGTCGCCCAGGGCGTGGGCTCCACGCTGCCGGTGTTCGTCACCCGCGCGGGCGGGGGCGTCATCGAGGACGTCGACGGCAACAGCCTCATCGACTTCGGTTCCGGCATCGCCGTGACCTCCGTCGGCGCCTCGGCCGAGGCCGTGGTGCGCCGCGCCTCCGCCCAGCTCGCCGACTTCACCCACACCTGTTTCATGGTCACCCCGTACGAGGGGTACGTGGCCGTCGCCGAGGCGCTGGCCGAGCTGACCCCGGGTGACCACGCCAAGAAGTCCGCGCTGTTCAACAGCGGCGCCGAGGCCGTCGAGAACGCGGTCAAGATCGCTCGCGCGTACACCAAGCGGCAGGCGGTCGTCGTGTTCGACCACGGCTACCACGGCCGGACCAACCTGACCATGGCGCTGACCGCGAAGAACATGCCGTACAAGCACGGCTTCGGCCCGTTCGCCCCCGAGGTCTACCGGGTCCCCGTCGCCTACGGCTACCGCTGGCCGACCGGCCCGCGGAACGCGGGTCCCGAGGCCGCCGCGCAGGCCATCGACCAGATGTCCAAGCAGGTCGGCGCGGACAACATCGCCGCGATCATCATCGAACCGGTGCTCGGCGAGGGCGGCTTCATCGAGCCGGCGAAGGGCTTTTTGCCCGCGATCCGCCGGTTCGCCGCCGACCACGGCATCGTCTTCGTCGCCGACGAGATCCAGTCCGGCTTCTGCCGCACCGGCCAGTGGTTCGCCTGCGAGGACGAGGGCATCGTGCCCGACCTGATCACCACCGCCAAGGGCATCGCCGGCGGTCTCCCGCTGGCCGCCGTCACCGGCCGCGCCGAGATCATGGACGCGGCGCACCCGGGCGGCCTGGGCGGCACCTACGGCGGCAACCCGGTCGCCTGCGCCGCCGCGCTCGGCGCCATCGAGACGATGAAGGAGCTGGACCTCAACGCCAGGGCGAAGCACATCGAGTCGGTCATGAAGGGCCGGCTGGCCGCCATGGCCGAGAAGTTCGACGTCATCGGTGACGTCCGCGGACGCGGCGCCATGATCGCCATCGAGCTGGTCAAGGACCGCGCCACCAAGGAGCCGGACCCGGAGGCGACCGCCGCGCTCGCCCGGGCCTGCCACCAGGAGGGCCTGCTGGTCCTGACCTGTGGCACCTACGGCAACGTGCTGCGTTTCCTGCCCCCGCTGGTGATCGGCGAGGACCTGCTGACCGAGGGTCTCGACATCATCGAGCAGGCGTTCGCGCGCATCTGATCCGACCGGCACAGCCGCCGACGCACACAGCGAACGCCCAGCTCACGCACGATGTCCGCGGCGCATGCGCCGCCCCGTCCCCGGTCCTGTCGCCCGTCGCGGCGCCGGGGCCGGGGCGGCGGCCGTCGGGCCGTGTGAAGAAGGTGTGCGAGGTGGATGGCGGGATGCCGTTCCGTCTGTCTCAGGGCCATCCACTGCCGTAGATTCTCACCAGATGAGAGATACACCCCGCCCACAGGGGACTGTGGGCGATCCCAGGCCGGGGCCTCCCCAGCTTCGACCTGGTCGTGCCCTCGCGCACACACCCGGGGCCCTGGGCCCCGGTTCTCCTCACCGATCGGACGGTCGCTCGCCCCAAACCCCCCGGGGCGCGCGGCGTTCCGATCCGGACGGCCGCCTCGGAACTACCCCCCCTGTTCCGGGGCGGCCGACCTCCTTCCTCCTTCCCGCGGGCCTCCCGGCCCTGCTCCTCGCCCTGATCACCTGGCAGGTCGTGGCCGACGGCCCGCTGGTGCGCGCGGACGAGCGGCTGAGCCGGGCCCTGCGGCACCCGGACCGGCTCTCCGGACTCCTCTCCGACCTCGGCGACGTCCAGGTCGCGGTCCCGGTGCTCGCGGCCGTCCTCGTGGCGGTGTCCTGGCGGGCCCGCCGGGCGGGCGCGGAGCGCTGGTGGGCGGCGCCCGCCGCGGCGGCCGTGCTGATGCTCCTCGTACCGGCGTTCGTCGTGCCCCTGAAGGACTGGACCGCACGCCCCGGCACCCCGGCGGTGCCGCCGGGGCTCGGCTACTACCCCTCGGGCCACACCGTCACCGCCGTCGTCGCCTACGGTGCCGCGACGCTGCTCCTGCTGCCCCTGCTGAGGGGTGCCCGCGCCCGCCGCGCCCTGGTCCTCGGCTGCGCCGCGGTGAACCTCGCGGTCGGCTTCGGTCTGGTGCGGCGCGGCTACCACTGGCCGCTGGACGTGCTGGCCGGCTGGTGCCTGGGCGCCCTGCTGCTGTGGGTGCTGTGGCGGCTCGCCCGCCGGGGCGGCGGCCCGGTCAGCCGAAGTAGGAGTCGAAGGTCTTCTGGAACTCCCAGCTCCCGAACCGGTCCCAGTTGACGGACCACGTCATCAGGCCGCGCAGTGCGGGCCAGGTGCCGTGGGTGGCGTAGGAGCCGCAGTTCGTCTTCTTGGTCAGGCAGTCCAGCGCCTTGGTGACCTCGGACGGTGCGACATGGCCGTTGCCCGCGTTCACGGACGCCGGCATGCCGATCGCCACCTGGTCGGGGCGCAGCGGCGGGAAGACGTTGCCGGCGTCGCCCGCGACCGGGAAGCCGGTCAGCAGCATGTCGGTCATCGCGATGTGGAAGTCGGCGCCGCCCATGGAGTGGTACTGGTTGTCCAGACCCATGATGGGACCCGAATTGTAGTCCTGGACGTGCAGCAGGGTCAGGTCGTCGCGCAGGGCGTGGATGACCGGCAGGTAGGCGCCGCAGCGCGGGTCCTGGCCGCCCCACTTGCCGGTGCCGTAGTACTGGTAGCCCATCTGCACGAAGAAGGTCTCCGGGGCCATGGTCAGCACGAAGCCGGCGCCGTATCTGGCCTTGAGGGTCTTCACGGCGGAGATGAGGTTGACGACCACGGGGGTCTTCGGGTTCCTGAAGTCCGTGTCGTCGGCGTTCAGGGACAGCGAGTGGCCCTCGAAGTCGATGTCGAGGCCGTCAAGGCCGTACTCGTCGATGATCTTCGAGACGGAGGAGACGAAGGTGTCGCGGGCCGCGGTGGTGGTCAGCTGGACCTGGCCGTTCGCGCCGCCGATCGAGATCAGCACCTTCTTGCCCGCGGCCTGCTTGGCCTTGATGGCCGCCTTGAAGTCGGCGTCGCTCTCCACGTTCGGGCACTCGGTGACCGGGCAGCGGTTGAAGCGGATGTCGCCCGAGGTGGCGGAGGTCGGCTCGCCGAAGGCGAGGTCGATGACGTCCCAGCTGTCGGGTACGTCGGCCAGGCGGGTGTAGCCGGAGCCGTTGGCGAAGGTGGCGTGGAGGTAGCCGACCAGGGCGTGGGCCGGCAGGTCGGAGGTGCCCCCGCCGCCGGATCCCGCGGAGGTGGTTGCGGTCACGGCCGCCGATCTCGCGGACTCGCCCGCGTCGTTGAGGGCCGTCACCTGGAAGCTGTACGCCGTGGCGGCGGCCAGTGCGGTGACCGTCGCCGATGTGCCGCTCACCGTCTGGACCTTGACGCCGTCCCGGTAGACCGCGTACCCGGTGGCGCCCGTGACGGCGGTCCAGGACAGGGCGACGCTGGTGGAGGTGACGGCGCCGGCGCGCAGGCCGGTGGGCGCGGCGGGCGGCTGCGCGGTGCCGGCGTCGGGGCCGGTCAGCGAGATGTCGTCGGCGTAGTAGGCGCCGGTGCCGTACCAGCCGTGGGTGTAGAGGGTGACCTTGGTGGTGCCGGGGCCGGTGCGGAAGGTGGTGGTCAGGCGCTGCCAGTCGGGGGCGGACTGGGTCCAGGTGGAGACGTCGGTGGTGCCGGTGCCGGTGGCGCCGAGGTAGACGTAGTCGCCGCGGACGTAGCCGGACAGGGTGTACTGCGTGTCCGGCCGCACGGTCACGGTCTGCGCGCACCGGGCGTTGTCGCTGCCG
Source organism: Streptomyces diversicolor (assembly GCF_057537855.1). Lineage (NCBI taxonomy): Bacteria > Bacillati > Actinomycetota > Actinomycetes > Kitasatosporales > Streptomycetaceae > Streptomyces > Streptomyces diversicolor. The sequence goes on along the minus strand of NZ_BAAJXA010000025.1, from coordinate 136,388 downwards.
GCCGGGGTCGCCCGCAGCGCCGCGGCGCCGCTGTGCACGGGTGAGCCGACGGCCGTGCCCGCGGTGCAGGTCCAGCCGTCCAGGCCGGACTCGAAGCCGCCGTTGCGGGCGAGGTCGGCGTCGGCCGCACGGGCGGCCGACGAGAGCACGGTGATCGCGGGTACGGCCAGCAGGGCGGCCGTGAGCGCGGCGAGGAGGGGTCTGGTGCGATGGGGGCGGTCCACAAGTGCCTCCGGACTGGGGGGATGGGAGGGCGGAGCGCGCCCAACTTGGTCCAGACCAATCGGAGTTGTCAAGACCTCCGGCGACGGACGGCCCCCGCTACCCGTCCCGGTGCACCACCGCCGCGGCCGCGGCCTCGTGCATCGCCAATTCCAGCAGCGCCGGGTCGGTGAGCGTCCCGGAGCCGTCCGGAGCCACCAGCCAGCGCACCCCGCGGGTGGCCCGGCCGGGGTACGGCACGACGATCCAGGTGCCCTGCCCGGCCGTGCGGATGCCGGTGCCGATCCAGCGCGCCGCGGTGCCCGGCGGCACGAAGAAGCCCACCCGGTTGTCCCCGAAGTCGACCAGCACCGGGCCGGGTTGGTCGAGGACGCGGGTGAGCACGTCGAGCGTCGGAAAGCCGAGCCGGCCCGGCAGGATGAGCACGTCCCATGCCTTGCCGGCGGGCAGCAGCGCGATCCCGTGGGGGCTGCGCTCCCATTCCCAGCGGCAGGACTCGGGGTCCGGTGCGGCGGATGCCAGCCACTCGACGGCCGTCTTCGCCCCAGTCATCGCAAGACCTCCCTCTGTCGTGGACACCGATGGCGTCACGAGGGAGACAGCGGACTCCACCGAGCATTACGCAGATTCCCCACCCCATCCCGAGTGAACTAGATCACAACACCCAACAGCACCCCAAAGGGGCGCAGGGAACTGCGCGACCACCCCCGGCCACAGCAGCGCCCCGAAGGGGCGCGGGGAACTGCGCGACAAGCCCCCACCCACCCGCACCCGACCGACAACCCACAACGGCCCAACCCAGCGGAGCGCCTAGCTGTCAAACCCCAGCCCCAACCGGTCCATCAGGCGGAGCCACCCGTTGCGCCGCCCGCCCCGCGCATCCGCACGGGCCAACGACCACTTGGTCAGCGCGATCCCGGTCCAGGCGAACGGCTCCGGCGGAAACGGCACCGGCTTCTTGCGAACCATCTCCAGCGCGGTGCGCTCCGTGCGCTCCCCGGCCAGCAGATCCAGCATCACCTCGGCGCCGAACCGGGTGGCGCCGACACCGAGCCCGGTGAAACCCGCCGCGTACGCCACCTTCCCCTGGTGGGCGGTGCCGAAGAAGGCCGAGAAGCGGGAGCAGGTGTCGATCGCACCGCCCCACGCGTGTGTGAAGCGGACGCCCGCCAGTTGCGGGAAGCAGGTGAAGAAGTGCCCGGCGAGCTTGGCGTACGTCCGCGGGCGGTGGTCGTACTCGGCCCGCACCCGGCCGCCGTACGGGTAGACCGCGTCGTAGCCGCCCCACAGGATCCGGTTGTCCGCGGTCAGCCGGAAGTAGTGGAACTGGTTGGCGCTGTCGCCGAGCCCCTGCCGGCCCCGCCAGCCGACCGAGGCCAGCTGTGCGGGCGTCAGCGGCTCCGTCATCAGGGCGTAGTCGTAGACCGGGACGGTGTAGGCGCGCACCCGCCGGACCAGGTTCGGGAAGACGTTGGTGCCGAGCGCGACGTGCCGGGCGCGGATCGCGCCGTACGGGGTGCGCACCGCCATCTGGGCGCCGTACGGCCGCAGGGTCAGCGCGGGCGTGTGCTCGTACACCCGCACCCCGAGCCCCAGACAGGCGCGCTTGAGGCCCCAGGCCAGCTTGGCGGGGTGCAGCATGGCCACGCCCCGGCGGTCCCACAGGCCGGCCCGGAAGGTCGGCGAGTCGACCTGTTCGCGGACCGCGTCGGCGTCCAGGTACTCGATGCCGTCGGCGAGGCCCTTGTCGACCAGTTCCCGGTGCCAGGCGCGCAGTTCCTCGGCCTGGTAGGGCTCGGTGGCGACGTCGATCTCGCCGGTGCGCTCGAACTCGCAGTCGAGGGAGTAGCGGGCGACGGCCTTCTCGATCTCGTCGAGGTTGCGGGCGCCCAGTTCCTCCAGCCGGTGGATCTCGTCCGGCCAGCGGGTCAGGCCGTTGCTCAGGCCGTGGGTGAGGGAGGCCGCGCAGAAGCCGCCGTTGCGGCCCGAGGCGGCCCAGCCCACCTCGTGGCCCTCCACCAGCACCACGTCCCGGCCCGGATCGCGCTCCTTGGCGATGAGCGCGGTCCACAGGCCGCTGTAGCCGCCGCCGACGACCAGCAGGTCGCAGGTCTCGGGGCCGGTGAGGGCGGGCTCGGGACGGGGCTTGCCGGGGTCGTCCAGCCAGTACGGGACCGGCTGGGCTTCGGAGAGGGACGCGGTCCACTGGTGGGTACGGCTCATGGCGCTCGGGGCCATGATGTCAACTCCCTACGAGGGTTTCCGGGGGCCGCGGGGGCCTATGCCTTCTGCCTGTTGCGGCGGTTGCCGATGACCATGGAGGCCAGGACGAACAGTACGGCGATCAGGAACATGGCCGTACCGATGACATTGATCTGGACGGGTGTTCCGCGCTGCGCCGAGCCCCACACGAACATGGGGAAGGTGACCGTCGAGCCCGCGTTGAAATTGGTGATGATGAAATCGTCGAAGGAGAGCGCGAAGGACAGCAGCGCGCCCGCGGCGATCCCGGGGGCCGCGATGGGCAGCGTGACCCGGACGAAGGTCTGCACGGGCCCCGCGTACAGATCGCGTGCGGCCTCCTCCAGACGCGGGTCCATCGACATCACCCGGGCCTTGACCGCGGTGACGACGAAGCTGAGGCAGAACATGATGTGCGCGATCAGGATCGTCCAGAACCCGAGCTGCGCACCCATGTTGAGGAAGAGGGTGAGCAGCGACGCCGCCATGACGACCTCGGGCATGGCCATGGGCAGGAAGATCAGCGAGTTGACGGCGCCGCGGGCGCGGAAGCGGTAGCGGACCAGCGCGAAGGCGATCATCGTGCCGAGCGCGGTGGCGCCGACCGTCGCCCACACGGCGATCTGGAGGCTGAGGGAGAGCGAGCCGCACATGTCGGCGACCCCGCACGGATCCTTCCAGGCGTCCGTGGAGAACTGCTGCCACGCGTAGTTGAAGCGCCCGTTCGGCTTGTTGAACGAGAACACCGTGACGATGACGTTGGGCAGCAGCAGATAGCCGAGGGTCAGCAGCCCGGCGATGACGACGAGATGGCGCTTGAGCCAGTTGACGAAGGGCATTTAGACCAGATCCTCCGTCCCGGACCTGCGGATGTAGAAGGTGACCATGAAGAGGATCGCGGCCATCAGGATGAAGGAGAGCGCCGCGGCCGTCGGGTAGTCGAGGATCCGCAGGAACTGTGTCTGGATGACGTTGCCGATCATGCGGGTGTCGGTGGAGCCGAGGAGCTCGGCGTTGACGTAGTCGCCGGTCGCCGGGATGAAGGTCAGCAGGGTGCCGGAGACCACGCCCGGCATGGACAGCGGGAAGGTCACCTTGCGGAAGGTGGTGAAGGGCTTGGCGTACAGGTCGCCGGCCGCCTCGTGCAGCCGTCCGTCGATGCGTTCCAGCGAGGTGTACAGCGGCAGGATCATGAACGGCAGGAAGTTGTACGTCAGACCGCACACCACCGCCAGCGGGGTGGCCAGTACCCGGTCGCCCGCGGTCCAGCCGAGCCAGTTCGTGACGTCCAGCACATGCAGCGAGTTGAGCGCGCCGACGACCGGCCCGCTGTCCGCGAGGATCGTCTTCCAGGCGAGCGTGCGGATCAGGAAGCTGGTGAAGAACGGCGCGATCACCAGGACCATGATCAGGTTCCGCCAGCGGCCCGCGCGGAACGCGATCAGATAGGCCAGCGGGTAGCCGAGCAGCAGGCACAGGACGGTCGCCGCGGCGGCGTAGAACACCGAGCGCAGGAACTGCGGCCAGTACTCGCCGAGCGCGTCCCAGTAGGTGGCGAAGTGCCAGGTGACCTTGTAGCCGTCCTCCAGGGAACCCGTCTGCACGGACGTGGACGCCTGGTAGACCATGGGCAGCGCGAAGAAGATCACGAGCCAGAGGATGCCGGGCAGCAGCAGCCAGTACGGCGTCCAGCGACCGCGCCCGCGCGGGGCCTTCCGCTCGGTCACGGCGGGGCTGGGAGGCGAGGGCGCCTCGGTGAGCGTCGACATCGCTACGCGGCCTCTTCCTCGACGGTCTCCACGCCTGCGGAGCCCGTCGTCCCGGCAAGCGGGGACTGGGCCGCGTCGAGACCGAACGTGTGGGCGGGGCTCCAGTGCAGGACCACCTCGGCGCCGGGCACCAGCCGGCCGTCCCGCTCGACGTTCTGGACGTACACCGCGAGTTCGGGGGACACGGCGCTGTCCACGACGTACTGCGTGGAGACGCCGATGAAGCTGGCGTCCGCGATCCTGCCGGTGACGCGGTTGCGGCCCTCGGGGATCTCGCCGGCGTCGTCGGCGTGGGTGAGGGAGATCTTCTCCGGGCGGATGCCGACCAGCACCTTGTCGCCGGTGCGTGCCGCGACGGAACAGCGGGCCTCGGGCAGCAGCAGCTTTCCGCCGCCCGCCTTGAGGACGATGTCGCCGCCGCTACGAGTGTCCACCTCGGCCTCGATGAGGTTGGAGGTGCCGAGGAAGTTGGCCACGAACGTGGTCCGCGGGTTCTCGTACAGGTCGGTCGGCGAGCCGAGTTGTTCGACGCGGCCCGCGTTCATCACCGCGACCGTGTCGGCCATGGTCATGGCCTCCTCCTGGTCGTGGGTGACATGGACGAAGGTGATGCCGACCTCGGTCTGGATCCGCTTCAGCTCCAGCTGCATCTGGCGGCGCAGCTTGAGGTCGAGGGCGCCCAGCGGCTCGTCGAGGAGCAGCACCTTGGGGTGGTTGATCAGGGCGCGGGCCACGGCCACGCGCTGCTGCTGGCCGCCGGAGAGCTGGTGCGGCTTCTTGCGTGCCTGCTCGCCCAGTTGCACCAGGTCGAGCATCTCCTCGACCTGCTTCTTCACCGACTTGATGCCGCGCCGGCGCAGTCCGAAGGCGACGTTCTCGAAGATGTCCAGGTGCGGGAAGAGCGCGTAGGACTGGAAGACCGTGTTCACCGGCCGCTTGTACGGCGGCAGCCGGGTCACCTCCTGCTCGCCGAGGTGCACGCTGCCAGAGGTCGGCTCCTCCAGGCCCGCGATCATCCGCAAGGTGGTGGTCTTGCCGCAGCCCGAGGCGCCGAGCAGGGCGAAGAAGGAGCCCTGCGGCACGGTCAGATCGAGCGGGTGCACGGCGGTGAACGAGCCGTAGGTCTTGCCGATCCCCACGAGGCGGACGTCGCCGCCGCTGTCTTTGGTGTTCATCCTCGTCACGCCCCTGTGAGCTTCGCGAACTTCTCTTCGTAGGCCGTCTCTTCCTTCTGCGTCAGCGCGCGGAAGGCATGGGACTTGGCCTGCATGGCCTTGTCCGGCAGGATCAGCGGGTTGTCCGCCGCGGACTTGTCGAGCTTCTGCAGAGAGGGCTTGACGTCGTCGACCGGAGAGACGTAGTTGACGTAGGCGGCGAGCGCCGCGGCCTCTTCCGGCTGGTAGTAGAAGTCGATCAGCCGCTCGGCGTTCGTCTTGTGCCGCGCCCTGTTCGGGATCAGCATGTTGTCGGTCGACGTCATGTAACCGCTGGCCGGGATGATGTAGTCGACGTCCGCGCTGTCCGCCTGGAGCTGGACGATGTCGCCGCCCCAGGCCACACAGGCGGCCAGGTCGCCCTTGGTGAGGTCCGAGGTGTAGTCGTTGCCGGTGAAGCGGCGTATCTGGCCCCTGTCGACGGCCTTCTGCAGCCGGGCGATCACCGCGTCGAAGTCGTCGTCGGTGAACTTCTCCGGGTCCTTGCCCATGTCGAGCATGGTCATGCCGATGCTGTCGCGCATCTCCGACAGGAAGCCGACCCGGCCCTTGAGCTTCGGGTTGTCGAGCAGGTCGGAGACCGACCTGACCTCGATGCCGTCGAGCGCCTTCTTGTTGAACGCGATGACGGTGGAGATGCCCTGCCAGGGGTAGGAGTAGGCGCGTCCGGGGTCCCAGTCGGGGTTGCGGAACTGGGGCGACAGATTGGTGAAGGCGTGCGGCAGGTTGGCCGCGTCCAGCTTCTGGACCCAGCCGAGGCGGATCACCCGGGCGGCCAGCCAGTCGGTGAGGACGATCAGATCGCGGCCGGTGTCCTGGCCCGCGGCGAGCTGCGGCTTGATCTTGCCGAAGAACTCGTTGTTGTCGTTGATGTCCTCGGTGTACTTCACCTCGATGCCGGTCTGCCGGGTGAACGCGTCGAGCGTCGGATGCGTCTTGCCGCTGTCGTCGACGTCGATGTACTCGGGCCAGTTGGAGAAGTTGACGACCTTCTCCCGCGCCGAGCGGTCCTCGGCGGACGTGCCGCCCTGCGTCTTGCCCGCCGCGGGGATCCCGCAGGCGCTCAGCGCCCCGAGTCCGCCCACCGCGAGCGCGCCGCCCGCGGAGGCGCGCAGCAGCGAACGGCGGGACAGGGCGGCCCTGCCGTTGCGGAAGCTGCGCCGCATGGCGGCCACCTGGGCCGGGGTGAGGCGGTCGGGCTCGTACTGCTCCATGCGCGTGGTGCCCTTTCGGGAGGGATGGCGGGGCGGGCCGTGGCCGGCGACCGCCCCTGTCGTCTCTATCGGTCCCCGAAGATCGTGCGGTGCCAGTCCTTCCTCGCGACCGCCGTGTTGTCGAACATGACGTGCTTCACCTGCGTGTACTCCTCGAACGAGTAGGCGGACATGTCCTTGCCGAAGCCGGACTGCTTGAATCCCCCGTGCGGCATCTCGCTGATGATCGGGATGTGGTCGTTGACCCAGACGCAGCCCGCCTTGATCTCACGGGTCGCGCGGTTCGCCCGGTAGACGTCCCGGCTCCACGCGGAGGCGGCGAGGCCGTACGGGGTGTCGTTGGCCAGCCGGATCCCCTCGTCGTCACCGTCGAACGGCAGGACCACCAGCACCGGGCCGAAGATCTCGGACTGGACGACCTCGCTGTCCTGGGGTGCGTCGGCGATCAGGGTGGGCCGATAGTACGCGCCGTCGGCCAGATCGCCCAGGGGTGCCGCGCCGCCGGTCACCACGCGCGCGTAGCCGCGGGCCCGGTCGACGAAGCCGGCCACCCGGTCCCGCTGGACGTGCGAGATCAGCGGGCCGAGGTCGGTGCCGGGGGCGAACGGGTCGCCGAGCCGGACGCTCTCCATCAGGGCGGCGGTCCGCTCCACGAACGCCTCGTACAGCGGCCGCTGCACATACGCGCGCGTGGCGGCCGTGCAGTCCTGCCCGGTGTTGATGAGGGCACCGGCGACCGCGCCGTTGGCGGCGGCGTCGAGGTCGGCGTCGTCGAAGACGACGAAGGGTGCCTTGCCGCCGAGTTCCAGGTGGATGCGTTTGACGGTGGCGGTGGCGATCTCGGCGACGCGCCTGCCGACCGCCGTGGACCCGGTGAAGGAGGTCATGGCCACATCGGGGTGGGCGACCAGGCGCTCCCCCGCCTCCTTGCCGGTGCCGGTGACGATGTTGACGACGCCGTCCGGGATGCCCGCGGCGGTCGCGGCCTCGGCGAACAGCAGCGAGGTCAGCGGGGTCAGCTCGGCGGGCTTGAGCACGATGGTGTTGCCCGCGGCGATCGCCGGAAGGATCTTCCAGGCCGCCATCTGGAGCGGGTAGTTCCAGGGGGCGATGGAGCCGACGACGCCGATGGGCTCCCGGCGGACGTACGACGTGTGGTCGCCGGAGTACTCGCCGGCCGACTGCCCCTGCAGATGCCGGGCGGCGCCCGCGAAGAACGCCGTGTTGTCGATGGTGCCGGGGACGTCGAACTCACGGGTCAGCTTGAGCGGCTTGCCGCACTGCAGGGACTCGGCGCGGGCGAACTCCTCGGCGCGGTCCGCGAGGACGGCGGCGAACCGGTGCAGGGCGTCGGAGCGGTCGCCCGGGGTGGCGGCGGCCCAGTCCGGGAAGGCCGCGCGGGCGGCGGCGACCGCGGCGTCCACGTCATCGGGGCCGGCCAGTTCGTAGCGGTACACATCCGTGCCGGTGGCCGGGTCGATCACGCGGTGGGTGCGGCCCGACGTACCCTTCGTCAGGCGTCCGGCGACGTACTGCGCCCCGTCCGCGAAGCGCTCCTGTGCCGGGAATCGTTCCGGGGTGGCGGTGCCCGGTTTGTGCATGTCGCTCTCCTCCGCCGTCGCCCCGTCCGGAGGGCGGGTGGCGTAGCTCCAGCTCGATTTGAGTGCCGATCCTGACAGAGCAAAGGGACGTCAACAAGTGATTCCGTTGTTGCCTTTTGGTTACGCAACGGAATCTGTCGACCAGGTGTCGAGTCAGCCTGGGAAACCGAGGACGGACTGTCAGTGGTGCCTGCCAAACTGGCGTGCATGGGGACGATCGATTCGGTGGAGACGCTGATCAGGGAGGTCCGCGCGGGGGCGCGCGTCAAGTACCTGCACTTCTGGGGGCACCGGCCCAGAGCGGACGGGCGTATCGGAGCGAGCTGTCTCAGCCAGTGGTGGCCGTCACCGTTCGTGGTGGACGCGGTGGAGTACGCGACGGCCGAACACTGGATGATGGCCGAGAAGGCGAGGCTCTTCGGGGACGCGGAGGCGGAGCGCCGGGTGCTGGCCGCGGGGCATCCCTCGCAGGCCAAGAGGGCGGGGCGGCTGGTGCGGGACTTCGACGAGAGGGTGTGGGAGCGGGAGCGCTTCCGGATCGTCGTCGAGGGCAGCGTGCACAAGTTCGGTGCGCATGGGGGCCTGCGGGAGTTCCTGCTGAACACCGGCGAGCGCGTCCTGGTGGAGGCGAGCCCGGTGGACCGCGTGTGGGGCATCGGCCTCGCGGCCGACGACGTGGCGGCCACCTCCCCCGAACGCTGGCGCGGCCCCAACCTCCTCGGCTTCGCCTTGATGACAGCCCGCGAACGGCTGGCGCACACCGGCTGAGCCCGGGCGCGGACGACTGGCACAGGGCCGCTGAACGGACGCGCGGCTGACCGGACGTGGACTGGGTGAGCGGCCCGAGCGATGCGCGCGGGTGCGGGCCGGTGCCGGGGTGCGGCCGGGGTGCGCCGGGGTCCTGACCGAGTCCACCTGACGACGTGCGACGCGCGTCCCTCGCCTCGGACGGGGGCGGGCGGTGAGCCGGGAAGGCCGGGGCCGGACAGCACCGGCGGGCCCGGAGGAGCCTCCGGGCCCGGGCAATCGGGCCGGATGGAGAGCCGGAAGGCCGGGGCCGGGCCACATCAGCGGGCCCCGGGAAACCTCCAGGCCCAGACCCAGCCCAGGAAACCCGAGCAGCAGGGAGCGCTGGGCGCGGTCGCAGGGAGGAGCCTTCGTGCCGAGGTCGCGGCAGGAAACGGGGACGGATGGGGAGGGCCTGGGGCGGCCAGAGCTGGCGGGCCGGGCGGGGCTGGAGTGTCGGCTCGGGGCCGGGCGAGCCTCGCCGCAAAAGCCGCGCACGCGCGGGCCGCTTCGCAAGAACGGGCCCGCGCGAGCCGCGTCGTAGACGGGCCCGCGACACGAGCCCGCCGTAGCGGCGGGGCCGGGCGAGCCCGTCGTAAACGGGGCCGGGGCGGGACGTGTTGTGCGGGTGGGGTGGGGTCAGGTGGCGGTGGCGATGAAGAAGGCGAGCAGGACGAGGGCGAGGACCATGCCGGTCGCGCCGCAGATGATCCCCGCCAGGGCCTGGCCGGGGTTCGTCGCCTCGCCGCGACGGGCCTTGCCGCGGCCGATCGCGCCGAAGATCACGGCCAGCGCGCCCAGCAGCAGCGCCACCGGCCACATACAGAAGCCGATCGCCGCCAGGATGCCCAGCACCAACCCGGCCGTGCCCAGCCCGTTGCTCGGCATCGGCTGCATGCCGGGCCAGCCGTAGGAGCCGGGACCGGTGGCGGGCGGCGCCGGGTAGCCGTAGCCCGCGGGGCCGCCCGGGTAGCCGTAGGGCACCTGGCCGGGGCCACCGGGTGCGATGGGCGGCGGCGGAACGGGCGCCCCCTGCGGCTGCGCGGCGGGGGGTGCGAAGGGGGCGCCCGCCGGGGACTCCTGACGCGGCGGGGCGAACGGATTGTCCGAACCGCCCGTGTGCGACGGCGCCGTCCCGGGCGCGGCGAACGGGTTCGACGGTGGGGCCGCCGGCGGTGTGCCGGCCGGCCCGGCCCAGGGCGGCGCCGCGCTCTCCTCCGGAAGGGAGACGACCGTCCGCTGCTCGTGAACGGAGGACGAGACCTGCTGCTCGTGAACGGAGGGCGGCGCCTGCTGATCCTGGACAGAGGGCGAGACCTGCCGCTCGTGGGCCGAGGGCGGGACCTGGTAGGGCGGGGCCGGGGTATCGGGGGCGCCCGCGGCGACGGTGTCGCCCGGTCCGGTCACCGGGGTGCCGGAGGCGGGGGCGGCTTCTGCCGGCGCCGCCCACGGGTTCTCGCCCGGGCCGGGCGTGGTGCTGGCCGGGGCCGCCGAAGTGGCCGCAGGTGTTCGGTCGGTGGGCGGGGCCCACGACGCGCGGGCCTCATCCCGGGCCGCCGACGACGAAGAACCCGGGGCCGACCCGGCGCCCACGGCCTCTGCCGGCGCCGCCCACGGGTTCTCGCCCGGGCCGGGCGCGGTGCTGGCCGACGCCGCCGAAGTGGCCGCGGGTGTTCGGCCGGTGGGCGGGGTCCACGGCGCGGGGGCCGTCTCCTGGGGCGCCGACGGCGAGGGCCCCAGGGCCGATCCGGCGCCCGCGGCGATGGTGGCGCCCGGTCCGGTCACCGGGGTGCCGGTGGCGGGGGCGGCTTCTGCCGGGGCCGCCCAGGGGTTCTCGCTCGGGTGGGGTGTGTCCGCGTGCCATGGCCCCGTGGTGGTACCGGCCGGCTCGGGCCAGATTCCCGTGGCCGGAGCCGTGGATCCGGGGGCGGACCGGGGATCCGAACCGGCCGGTGCCGGCCAGGCGACCACGTCCGCACCACCGTCGGCTGCCGCGCCGCCACCCGTTCCCCCACCGCCCGCAACGACACCACCGGCGGGCGTACCGCCGGCGGCCGGCGTGGTGGACCGGCCGTCGGGCGAGGCAGCGTGGCCGGGCGTCGCTCCGCTCTCCGCGGCGTTCTGCGGTGCCTCGTCGGACATGTCGCACGGTCCCCTCTCATCGGCGTGCTGTCATGCTACGGGCAGGCCAGAGCCGCTCCGGGCACGGCTTACGATGACCCCCGAGTCACCGATCAGCCGATCACCCGCGCCCGGACCCCGGTCCGCCGGCGCCTGCCCCGGGGAGGGACCACCTCTTGACCGACACCGCCGCACCCGCCGACCGCACCCCGCGGGCCTTCATCGCCGGACTGCCCAAGGCCGAACTGCACGTCCACCACGTCGGCTCCGCCTCCCCGCGCATCGTCTCGGAACTCGCCGCCCGCCACACCGACTCCAAGGTCCCCGCCGACCCGGAGGCGCTGGCCGAGTACTTCACCTTCACGGACTTCGCCCACTTCATCGACGTGTACCTGTCCGTCGTGGACCTCATCCGCACCCCGGAGGACGTCCGCCTGCTCACCTACGAGGTGGCCCGCGATCTGGCCCGGCAGCAGGTGCGGTACGCCGAGCTGACCATCACGCCGTACTCCTCGACCCGCCGCGGCATCGACGCGCGTGCCTTCATGGACGCGATAGAGGACGCCCGCAAGGCGGCCGAGGCCGAGTTCGGGACCGTGCTGCGCTGGTGCTTCGACATCCCCGGCGAGGCGGGCCTCGACTCCGCGGAGGAGACGATCCGGCTCGCGACGGACGACCGGGTGCGCCCGGAGGGCCTGGTCTCCTTCGGGCTCGGCGGGCCCGAGATCGGCGTGCCCCGGCCGCAGTTCAAGCCGTACTTCGACCGGGCCGTCGCCGCCGGGCTGCACTCCGTGCCGCACGCCGGTGAGACGACCGGCCCCGAGACGGTCTGGGACGCGCTGACGGAGCTGCGCGCCGAGCGGATCGGGCACGGCACCAGCTCGGCCCGCGACCCCAAGCTGCTCGCGCACCTCGCCGACCACCGCATCCCGCTGGAGGTCTGCCCGACCTCCAACATCGCCACCCGCGCGGTCCGCACCCTCGACGAGCACCCGATCAGGGAGTTCGTCGAGGCCGGCGTCGTGGTCACCGTCAACTCGGACGACCCGCCGATGTTCGGCACCGACCTCAACAAGGAGTACGCGGTGGCCGCCCGGCTGCTCGGCCTCGACGAGCGCGGCATCGCCGACCTCGCCAAGAACGCGGTGGAGGCGTCCTTCCTCGACCCGGCGGACAAGGCCCGGATCGCAGCCGAGATCGACACCTACACGGCTCAGTGGCTCGCCCGCTGAACCCGGCGCGCGGTGTTCATCCGCACAATGGGGTCCATGCAGACCGTGACCGCCGTCGCGCACCGCGGCGACCCCTATCGCTTCCGTGAGAACACGATCGACTCGCTGCGTTCCGCGCTCCGGCGTGGCGCGGACGCGGTCGAGATCGACGTACGGCTCACCCGTGACGGCGTACCCGTGCTGCTGCACGACGCGACGCTTGAGCGGCTGTGGGAGCACGACCGGCCGCTCGGCTCGCTGTCCGCGGCCGAGGTGCGCGGACTGACCGCGGGCGGCGTGCCGACCCTGGAGGAGGCGCTGGCCGCGACGGACGACAGCCGGGTGATGGTCGACCTGCCGGGCCTGGTCGAGCGCCGGACCGCACGGCGGATCGTGGAGGTCGTCCACGCGGCCGGGGCGCGGGACCGCGTCTACTACTGCGCGGGCGCGCCGGCGATGCTGGCCGTCCGCGCCGCCGACCCGGCCGCCGAGATCGCCCTGACCTGGACGACGCTCGCGCCGCCGCGGCCCGCCCTGCTGGCGGCGGTGGGCCCGCGCTGGCTCAACTACCGTTTCAGCCTGGTCAGCCGGGACCTCGCCGCCCGTGTCCACCACGGCGGTCATCTGCTGTCCGTGTGGACCCCCGACACCCGCCGTGCCATGCGCCGCCTCCTCGCCCTGGGCGTCGACTCGATCACCACGAACCGTATCGACGCCCTCCACACCCTCCGCCAGGGCTGAGGGCTTCCGGCCGCCCCGCCGGGCTCACTGGGAGAGAACCCTTGGTCACTCATTGCGGAATTCCCTGACATACAAGTAAATTTCCAGCCGCCGTTTCGAGAGGTCACCGGCGGACGGGGGCGAAGGATGAGCACGGCCGTACGCGCGGCGCCGCGCGGAAAAGGGCACCCCCGTCCATGACCGGCCGCGCGACGCGTTCCGGGGCCGTGATCCGCGGCTTCCGCGTGGGCGACGGCCCGCGGGTGGTGGAGACGTGGCGCCGCAGCGCGCCGGCCGACCCGATCACGGCGGACCGCTTCCGCTCCCTGGTACTGCTCGACGCCAACTTCGATCCGGCGGGGCTCCGGGTCGCGGTCGACGGCGAGCGTGTCGTCGGCGCGGCCTACGCGGTGCGCCGGCTGACGCCGCTGACCGGCACCGACCTGGAGCCGGAGCAGGGCTGGATCCCGTTCTTCTTCGTCGACCCGGCCGCCCGCGGGCGCGGCCTCGGCCGCCGGCTGCTGACCGACGCCCTCGGCTGGCTGCACGGGCAGGGCCGCACCCGGGTGGACTTCGCCTCGTACACCCCGCACTACGTCCTGCCCGGCCTGGACGCCGAGGCGTACCCGGAGGCGGCCGGGCTCCTTGAGTCCCTGGGCTTTCGCACGCTGTACGAGGCGGCGGCGATGGACCGCGGCCTGGTCGGCTACCGCTTCCCTGAGGACGCGGCGCGCCGCCTGGCCGAACTGACGGCGGACGGCCACCGGTTCGGCACACCGTCCGACGACGACCTGGTGGACCTGGTGGCGCTCGCCGGGCACCACTTCAGCCCGGACTGGGCGCGCGCGATCCGGGAGTGCCTGGTCTCGGGCACGCCGCTCGACCGGATCGTCGTCGTCCGGGACCCCGCGGGCCGCCTGGTGGGCTGGGCGATGCACGGCGCGTACGAGTCGATGGACGAGCGGTTCGGCCCGTTCGGTGTGCTGGAGGACCGGCGCGGCACCGGACTCGGCAAGGTTCTGCTGCATCTGGTCCTGGAGCGGATGCGGGCGCACGGTGCGCACTCGGCGTGGTTCCTGTGGACGGGTGAGCGGTCCCCGGCGGGCCGTCTGTACCGCGCCGCCGGTTTCCGCACGACCCGGCTGTTGCGTGTGCTGCGCCGGGAGGTCACCCGATGACGCCGGGCCGCCGCACCGCCGGCCTGAGCCGCCGTCACTTCGCGCTGGCGCTCCCCTCGGCGCTGCTCGCCTCCGGGTGCGCCGCGCCACACCGGGGCACCGGGCGCCCCGGGGATCCGATCGTCCTCACCCTGCTCTCCCACTACGCGAGCGGCGCCCTCAGGAAGGCTCTGCAGGGCCCGGTCGACGAGTGGAACACCACCCACGAGCGGGTCAAGGTGCGCACGACGGCGGTCGAGTTCACGGACCTGCTGACCACGTTCATGGTCCGGCAGGCCGCGGGCCAGGGCGCCGACATCGTCCACCCGTACTGCCTGTGGAACGGCCAGCTGGTCCGGGCCGGTGTGCTGCGGCCGGCTCCGTCCGGGCACGCCGCGGAGATCAGGCGCGGTTACAGCGAGGCCGCGGTCGGCGCGTCCTCGGTGGGCGGCACGGTCTACGGCTACCCCACCGAGGTGCAGACGTACGCCCTCTACTACAACAAGCGGCTGCTGCGGGAGGCCGGCGTCGCCGGACCTCCGCGCACCTGGCGGGAGTTGGAGGAGACGGCCTACCGCACCACCAAGCGGGACCGGTACGGCAACACACTGGTCCAGGGATTCGGTCTTTCGACCTACGACGACTCCACCACCGTCGGCCAGACGCTCGCCCTGCTGAGCACGGCCGGCGGAAGGTTCGTCTCCGCCGACGGCGGGCGCACCAGCATCGACTCGCCGGCCGGCCGGGCCGTGTTCGACCTGGAGCACCGCCTCGTCGGCAAGGGCGCGAGCGCCCCCGGCGTCAACGTCTACAGGGCGTTCCCGTCCGGGCAGGTGGCCATGGTGGTCGGCGCCGGCTGGTGGACCGGGACCCTGAAGGCCCTGATGGGCGAGGACTACCGCGATGTGGGCGTCGCGCCCGTGCCCGTCCCCGCGGCGGGCGACGAACCCGCCACGCTCTGCACCGGGTTCCTGCTGGGCGTCAACACGGCCAGTGAACACCCGCGTGAGGCATGGGAGTTCCTGCGCTGGCTCAACACCGAGAAGGTGAACGTGAAGAACGCCGCGAAGGGTGCGACGGCGACCCGCATGAGCCTGCTCCAGGTGTCGGTCGGCTCGCTGACCGGCCGCGCCGACGACATGCGGACCCTCCTGGGCGACGGCGACGACGGTACTGACGGCGCAGGGCCAGGGGCAGGCGCAGGGCCAGGGGCAGACGCAGGCGCAGGGCCAGGGGCAGGCGCAGGCGCAGGGCCAGGGGCAGGGGCAGGCTCAGGCGGTGCACGCAGCGGCGGAGGCCCGGGCCGCGATCCGAATCTGCGCCCCTTCCTGGACGCGCTCGCGTACGCGGTGCCCGAGCCGAACGGGCCGGGCGCGCAGCAGGCCAAGTCGCTGCTGCGCAAGAACATCGAGGCGCTGTGGACCGGTCAGCGGTCGGTCGACGAGGCGCTGCGCACCACCCGCCGCCAGGTCGACCGGGAGGTGTCACGCCCATGGTGAACGCCCTGGTACCGGAGGCGACCGAGCGGGCGCGGGGCAGGCGGTCCGCACCGTCCGCCGTGGCCCGCCGCGACCGCGCCCGGCGCCGCCAGGCCGTCGTCGCCTATCTCTTCCTGGCGCCGACGCTGCTGTTCTTCGCCGTGTTCCTGATCCTGCCGCTCGGCTTCGCGCTCCTGCTGTCGCTGTCCCGCTGGACCGGGTTCGACCTCAACGCCATCGATCCGGTCGGTCTGGACAACTTCGCCGCTCTGTTCGCGGACGGGTCGACGTTCCTGGCGCCGGTCCTCACCCATACGCTGCTGTTCGCCCTGGGCACCGTGGCGCTCGCGCTGACGGGCTCCGTGCTCGTCGCCACCTGCATCGACAAGCTGCGGTTCCAGGGGCTGTGGCGCACCCTGTACTTTCTGCCGATCGTCACGACCGTCGTCGCCGTCGGCAACGTGTGGAAGTACATGTACGAGCCGGGCGGCCTGGTCAACGGCGTCCTCAACGCCCTCGGGCTCGGCTCGGTGGCGTTCCTCCAGGACCCGGACACCGCGCTGCCCTCCGTCGTGGTCGTCCAGGCATGGGCCTCGCTCGGCACGGCGATCCTCATCCTGACCGCCGGGCTGAAGTCCGTTCCCGAGTCGTACTACGAGGCCGCCGCGCTCGACGGAGCCGGGCCCGCAACCGTCTTCTGGAGGATCACCCTGCCGCTGCTGCGGCCGTCCCTGCTGCTCGTGTGCGTCACCCAGTTCCTCACCGGCTTGCAGTCGTTCGCGCTGATCACCGTGATGACCCGGGGCGGGCCGGGCGACGCGACCGAGGTGGCCACGCTGCAGATGTACCGGCAGGCGTTCTCCTACGGCGACTGGGGCGCGGCGAGCGCCGCCGCCTTCGTGCTGTTCGTCGTGGTCCTGGTGGTCACCCTGGTGCAGTTGTGGTTCTTCCGGCGCAGCGGGGAGGACGCGTGATCCGCCGCCGGTTCCCGTGGCTGTCGTATCTGGTCGTCGGGGCCGGCGCCGTGCTCACGGTGGTGCCGTTCCTCGACATGGTGATGACGTCGTTCAAGGGGCCCGGCGAGGCCGGCACGTTGCCGTACCGTTTCCTGCCGAAGGCGTTCGACCTGTCCAACTACCGGGCGGCCGTCGACCAACTCGACCTGCCGGTGCTCTTCCGCAACAGCGTCGTCGCCACCGCCGTGATCACCGGGTCGGTGCTGCTCACGTCGTCACTCGCCGGCTACGCCCTCGCCAAACTCCGCTTCCCGGGGCGGCAGTTCGTCTTCCGGCTCGTGCTGTCCACGATGATGTTCCCGCCGTTCCTGTTCTTCGTCCCGCGCTTTGTGATCCTGGTGCACTGGCCGCTGGCGGGCGGCAACGACCTGTTCGGGCGCGGCGGCGCGGGCCTGACCGTCAGCGTCGTGGCGCTCACCGTGCCGTTCCTCGTCAACGGCTTCGGGATCTTCCTGATGCGCCAGTTCATGCTCTCGATCCCGGACGAGGTCCTGGAGGCCGCGCGCATCGACGGGGCCGGCGAGTTCGCCGTGTGGTGGCGGATCGTGGTGCCGCAGACCAAGCCGGTCGTGGTGACGCTCGGGCTGCTGACCTTCGTCGACGCCTGGAACGAGTACATCTGGGCGCTGCTCGTCTCGACCGCCGACCCGGACGTGATGACCCTGCCCGTCGGCATCCAGCTCCTTCAGGACCACATCGACCCCACCCGCACGATGCCCGTCGTCATGGCCGGCCTCGTCCTCAGCGTCCTGCCGGTCCTGATCCTCTTCCTGCTGCTCCAGAAGCACTACATCCGCGGCGTCATGCTCAGCGGCCTCAAGTGACCGCGCCCCCGAGCGGGCCGGGTGATGCCCACTTCGGTCAGGCTGCGCCCGAAGGGGCGCGGGGACCCGCGCCGGCAAACCACCGCACACCCGACTCGCACAGTTCCCCGCGCCCCAGCCACCATGCGGCCGCAGACGAACGCACGGCGCGGCACGGCCGATCCGGCGGATCGCTCAGAGCCCCGCGATCCTGTTCCACCGCTTGGCGAAGGCGGGCCGCTCCGCGGAGGTGATGTCGCGGGCGACGGCGAGGCGCCCGCGCATCGTGTCGTCGGGGAAGATCAGCGGGTTGTCGGCCAGGGCCGCGGTGTCCTTGTCCTTGGCGGCGGCGAACACGGCCTTGGCCGCCGGGACCGGGCAGACGTAGTTCACCCAGGCGGCCAGCTCCGCGGCGGCCTCGGGCTCGTAGTAGTAGTCGAGGAGGCGTTCGGCGTTGGCCTTGTGGCGCGCCCGGTTGGGGATCATCAGCGAGTCGGCCCACAGCTCCGCGCCCTCCTCGGGGACGACGAAGCGGATGTCGGGATTGTCGGCCTGGAGCTGGATGACATCCCCTGAGTATGCCTGGCAGGCCAGCACGTCCCCGCTGACCAGGTCCTTGGTGTAGTCGTTGCCGGTGAAACGGCGGATCTGGCCGCGGCGGGTCTGCCGCTCCACCTGGTCGCAGACCGTGTGGAAGTCGTCCGCGGTCCACCGGGTGATGTCCACGCCGTTGCCTTGCATCAGCAGCGCGAAGACCTCGTCGAGACCGGACAGCAGGGTGACCCGGCCCTTGAGGTCGCTCGCCCAGAGGTCGTTCACCTGCCGGATCTCACGGCCCAGCTTCCGGTGGTTGTACGCGATGCCCGTGATGCCCGACTGGTACGGCACGGAGAACCTGCGCCCCGGGTCGAAGGCGGGCGAACGCAGCAGCGGGTCGAGGTACTTCGCCACATGGGGCTGCCGGGCGCGGTCCATCTCCTGCACCCAGCCGAGGCGCACGAACCGCGCGCACATCCAGTCGCTGATGACGATCAGGTCCCGGCCGGTGGACTGGTGGTTCATCAGGGCGGGGCTGATCTTGCCGAAGAACTCGTCGTTGTCGTTGATCTCCTCGACATAGTCGACGGAGATGCCGCTGCGTTTCTCGAAGGCGGCGAGCGTGGGCCGGCGGTTCGGGTTGTCGTCGTCGGTGTCGATGTACAGCGGCCAGTTCGCCCAGATCAGCCTCTTGTCGGCGGCGGACGTGTCCGGCACGGCGCGGTCGGCGGGCGCGACATAGGCGGCGGGCACTCCGCAGCCGGCCAGGGCGCCGAGCGCGGCGGTGCCGCCCAGCGCCCGCAGCAGCGAACGACGGGGGAACGGGGGCATGTGCACAGGAGTCCGAGGCATCACCGCAGCATCCCGAACGCCACCCCCCAGAACAATGGACGCTCCGTCAACCACCCCCATCCCCACCCCCACCAGACACGTTGTCGCCCACCCCAATAGGGGCGCGGGGAACTGCGCGACCAACCACGTAACACCGCCACAGACGAACCACCAACCGAACCCGCCCCGAAAGGGGCGCGGGGAACTGCGCAACCAGCCACAACGCCACCGCAGACGAACCACCGGCCAGACACCCCCCGATAGGGGCGCGGGGAACTGCGCGACCAACCACAACACCGCCGCAGACGAACCACCAACCGAACCCACCCCGACAGGGGCGCGGGGAACTGCGCAACCAGCCACAACACCGCCGCAGACGAACTGCCGGCCGGGCGCGGCCCATTCCGCGCCCAGCCACAACACCCACGCCCACTGCAACCCGGCCAAGGCCAAGCGCAGCGCCCAGCGCCTAGCCGTCCAGCGAAGTCATCACATGCTTGATCCGCGTGTAGTCGTCGAAGCCGTACGCCGAAAGGTCCTTGCCGTAGCCGGACTTCTTGAAGCCGCCGTGCGGCATCTCGGCGACCAGCGGAATGTGCGTGTTGATCCACACGCAGCCGAAGTCCAGCTTCTTGGACATCCGCATGGCCCGGGCGTGGTCCTTGGTCCAGACGGACGAGGCGAGGGCGTACTCGACGCCGTTGGCCCACTGCACGGCCTGGTCCTCGTCGGTGAAGGACTGGACGGTGATGACCGGTCCGAAGACCTCGTTCTGGATGATCTCGTCGTCCTGCTTGAGGCCCGAGACGACGGTCGGCGCGTAGAAGTAGCCCTGTTCGCCGACCTGCCGCCCGCCGGCCTCGACCTTGGCGTGCGCGGGCAGCCGCTCGATGAAGCCGGAGACCTGCTTGAGCTGGTTCGGGTTGTTCAGCGGCCCGTAGAGGACGTCCTCGTCGTCCGGCTGCCCGGTCTTGGTGTCGGCGGCGGCCTTGGCCAGCGCGGCGACGAACTCGTCGTGGATGGACTCCTGGACGAGGACGCGGGTCGCGGCCGTACAGTCCTGGCCGGCGTTGAAGAAGCCCGCGACGGAGATGTCCTCGACGGCCTTCGGGATGTCGGTGTCCTCGAAGACGACGACGGGTGCCTTGCCGCCCAGCTCCAGGTGGACCCGCTTGACGTCCTTGGCCGCGGACCCGGCGACGGAGATGCCGGCGCGGACGGAGCCGGTGATGGAGGCCATCGCCGGGGTGGGGTGCTCGACCATGAGGCGGCCGGTGTCGCGGTCGCCGCAGATGACGTTGAAGACGCCCTTGGGCAGGATCGAACCGAGGATCTCGGCGATCAGCACGGTGGAGGCCGGGGTGGTGTCCGACGGCTTGAGGACGACGGTGTTGCCCGCGGCGATCGCCGGGGCGAACTTCCACACGGCCATCATCATCGGGTAGTTCCACGGCGCGACCTGCGCGCAGACGCCGACCGGCTCGCGCCGCACGATCGAGGTCATGCCCTCCATGTACTCGCCGGCCGAGCGGCCCTCCAGCATCCGCGCGGCGCCCGCGAAGAAGCGGATCTGGTCGACCATCGGCGGGATCTCCTCGGAGCGGGTCAGGCCGACCGGCTTGCCCGTGTTCTCCACCTCGGCCGCGATCAGTTCCTCGGCGCGCTCCTCGAACGCGTCGGCGATCTTCAGCAGGGCCTTCTGCCGCTCGGCGGGCGTGGTGTCGCGCCAGCCCGGGAAGGCCGCGGCGGCTGCCGCCATCGCGGCGTCCACGTCCGCCTGGCCGGACAGCGGCGCGGTCGCGTACGCCTCGCCCGTCGCGGGGTTGACCACCTCGGTGGTCCGTCCGTCGGCGGCGTCCCGGAACTCCCCGTCGACGTAATTGCGGAGCTTGCGCAGCCGCCCCAGCTCGGTGCTCACTGCCGGCCTCCTGTCAGGTCAGATCTGTCCAGTCGCTGAGACACCCACCCTAGTCCCGGAGCCGACGTTTTCAACACCCCCGTTCGGCCCATAGCTGCGAAATCCGCACGTCTCGATGTCGTAAACAACGAATTTCATTGAAGGAGCCTTGCGGAACTGTCGAGACCTCGTGCACAGTGAGGGCGTGGCCAGTCGAAGCGCAGACCAGAGGGACTCGTCCCGCGAGCCCAGGAACGGCACTCCCCACCTGGATGCCGTCTCCCTCGCCATCATCGAGCAGCTCCAGGAGGACGGCCGTCGGCCCTACGCCGCCATCGGCAAGGCCGTGGGCCTGTCCGAGGCGGCCGTGCGCCAGCGCGTCCAGAAGCTGCTCGACCAGGGCGTGATGCAGATCGTCGCCGTCACGGACCCGCTCACCGTGGGCTTCCGCCGGCAGGCGATGGTCGGGATCAACGTCGAGGGCGATGTGGAGTCCGCGGCGGATGCGCTGACCGCCATGTCGGAAGTCGAGTACGTGGTGATGACCGCGGGCTCGTTCGACATCCTCGCCGAGATCGTCTGCGAGGACGACGACCACCTGCTGGACGTCATCAACAAACGCATCCGGGCCCTGCCCGGAGTGCGCTCCACCGAGAGCTTCGTCTACCTCAAACTCAAGAAGCAGACCTATATGTGGGGAACCCGATAACCGTGAGCACAAAGGACCTGAGCCGCAGCGCGTACGACCACCTGTGGATGCACTTCACCCGCATGTCCTCGTACGAGAACTCCCCCGTCCCGACCATCGTCAGGGGCGAGGGCACCTACATCTACGACGACAAGGGCAAGCGCTATCTCGACGGTCTCGCGGGTCTGTTCGTGGTCCAGGCCGGTCACGGCCGCACGGAACTCGCCGAGACGGCCTTCAAGCAGGCCCAGGAGCTGGCGTTCTTCCCGGTGTGGTCCTACGCCCACCCGAAGGCCGTGGAGCTGGCCGAGCGGCTGGCCGACTACGCGCCGGGCGACCTGAACAAGGTCTTCTTCACCACCGGCGGCGGCGAGGCCGTCGAGACCGCCTGGAAGCTCGCCAAGCAGTACTTCAAGCTGACCGGCAAGCCCACCAAGCACAAGGTCATCTCCCGCGCGGTCGCCTACCACGGCACCCCGCAGGGCGCCCTGTCCATCACCGGCCTGCCGGGCCTGAAGGCCCCCTTCGAGCCGCTGGTGCCCGGCGCGCACAAGGTGCCCAACACCAACATCTACCGCGCCCCGCTCTTCGGCGACGACCCGGAGGCGTTCGGCCGCTGGGCCGCCGACCAGATCGAGCAGCAGATCCTCTTCGAGGGCCCGGACACCGTCGCCGCGGTCTTCCTGGAGCCGGTGCAGAACGCCGGCGGCTGCTTCCCGCCGCCGCCCGGCTACTTCCAGCGGGTGCGCGAGATCTGCGACCGGTACGACGTGCTGCTGGTCTCCGACGAGGTCATCTGCGCCTTCGGCCGGCTCGGCACGATGTTCGCGTGCGACAAGTTCGGCTACGTACCGGACATGATCACCTGCGCCAAGGGCATGACCTCCGGCTACTCCCCGATCGGCGCCTGCATCATCTCCGACCGCCTGGCCGAGCCGTTCTACAAGGGCGACAACACCTTCCTGCACGGCTACACCTTCGGCGGCCACCCGGTCTCCGCCGCGGTGGGCCTCGCCAACCTCGACCTGTTCGAGCGCGAGGGCCTCAACCAGCACGTGCTGGACAACGAGCCCGCCTTCCTGGCCACCCTGCAGAAGCTGCACGACCTGCCGATCGTCGGCGACGTCCGCGGCAACGGCTTCTTCTACGGCATCGAACTGGTCAAGGACAAGAACACCAAGGAGACCTTCGACGACGAGGAGACCGAGCGCGTCCTGTACGGCTTCCTCTCCAAGGCGCTCTTCGACAACGGCCTGTACTGCCGGGCCGACGACCGCGGTGACCCGGTCGTCCAGCTCGCTCCGCCGCTGATCTCCGACCAGGAGACCTTCGACGAGATCGAGCAGATCCTGCGCGCCACGCTGACGGAGGCATGGACCAAGCTCTGAGCGCCGAGCCCCGCACCTCGGCGCGGCGGTGCGGCTCCGCCCGCTCCGCGCCGCTGATCAGCTGATCGACGGCCCCGGTGTCGCCCGTTCGAATGAAGAACGGCGGCCCGGGGCCGTGTGCTGTCCGGCCACCCCGCGGCGGCTGCCTAGCGTGCCAGTGACCGATCGGCCCGGCCTTCGTTCCCCCGGAAGGGGGACCAGGCGCCGGGAACAGCGGATCAGAACCGAGGTGTACGCCCATGGAGGCCCCGCCGGACAACGACGTGCTCTGGGCACGCTCCCTGCACTTCACCCACCACGACGGCTCGCCCGCCCTCGGTGGTGTCTCGCTCGGTGTGCGGGAGGGCGAGATCATCGCAGTCAGCGGGCCGCGCGGCAGCGGCAAGACGACGCTGCTGCGCTGTCTGTCCGGGCTCCTGCCGGTCCGGCGCGGCGAGGTCTGGTTCAACAGCGCGCCCGTGCACACCATGGGCCCGCTGGCCCGGGAACGGCTGCGCCGCGACCGGTTCGGCTGGATCGACCCGGTGCCGGCCCTGCTCCCGGAGCTGAACGTGTGGGAGAACACCGCCCTGCCCCTGATGCTGCGCGGCACCAGCCGCCGCCGCGCCAAGACCGCCGCCCTGGAGTGGCTGGAACGGCTCGACGTCGGCCACCGGTCCCATCGGCATCCGCACCAGCTGCGGCAGTCCGAACGCCAGCGGGTCGCGATCGCCCGGGCGCTCGCCCCGGCCCCCACCGTGCTGTTCGCGGACGAGCCCACGGCCCCGCTGCACCGCGCCGACCGCGCCCAGGTGCTGCGCACGCTGACGACGGCCGCCCGCTCGCACGGCATCACCGTCGTCCTCGCCACCCACGACGCGGAGACCGCGGCCCTCGCCGACCGCACGGTGGCGCTGCTCGACGGGCGGCGCGTGACCACCGTGCACCTGCCGCCGGTCACCGAGTCGGAAGGCCGGGCGGCGTGCTCGCTCTCCGTCTGACCCGCGGCGCCCGTCCCGCGGTCCATCTGCGCCGCCTCCTGGTGGCGACGGCCGCGGCGGGCACGGGCTTCCTGCTGCTGAGCACCCTCGCCCATGCCCTGGCACACCCCGAGAACCCGACGGAGTCGGTGACCGGCCTGGCCTGGTGCGCGGTGCCGCTGGCCGCCACCGTCCACTTCGCGGTGGCGGTCGCCCGCACCGACCCGGGCACCAGGCCACGCCCCGGGCTCTCGGCACTCGGCCTCGGACCGGGCCGGCTGATGGCGATCTCGGTCCTGGCCACGGCCCTGTCCTGCACGCTGGGCTCGGCGGTGGCCCTGCTGGTCTTCCTCCATCTGCGCGGCGACCTGACGGGCATGCCCTTCGACGGGGCCGGGCGGCAGCTGCTGGCCGCGGGCGAGCCGCTGCCGTTGCCCGCCGCCCTCACCCTCCTCCTGCCGGTTCCGCTGATCGCGTCGGGCACGGTGGCCCTGGTGCTGCGGCCCCGGGGCGCCCGTCCCGCGCGGCCCGCGGCATGGACGTACGGCCGCTTCGGCTCCTACGGGCGGGCGCGCTCACCCGAGGCCCTGGGGACGCACCCCGCCTTCGCCGCCCGGTCGGCGGACGGCACCGTCCGACCGGCCGCCGCGACACGGGTCGTCAGTGCGGTGCCGGTCCCGCACCGGGGCGACACCGGGCAGCGGCCCGGCCGCTGGGACGAACGGCCCGCCCCGGTGGACGGCGAGCGGGACCCCGCACACCACGAACCGGCCGACGGCGCCCCCGCCGACCAGGCACCACCGGGCGCCGGCTGGACGCACGCCCTCACCGATCCGCGGCGCGCGCCCTCCGGCCTGCCCTGGGGCATCGCGGTCCTCGCCGTCGGCCTGAGCGTGGAGGCGTACGGCGACCCGTCCGCCGGCCCGGACCCCGCCCTGCCCGGTGTGCTGATCGGCTGGGCCCTGACCGCCGTGGGGCTGGTCCTGGCCGGCCCCGGCCTCACCCATCTGTGCGGCCGGCTGCTGCAGACGGCCCGGCCGGGCGCGCTGCGGCTGCTCGCCGGGCGGGCGCTGATGGCGGAGGCCGTCCGTATCGGCCGCCCGCTCGGCGTCGTCTGCGCGGCCGTCTCGGGCGCGTTGGCCCTCACTGTGTTCTCGTCGTTCTCGTCGTTCTCGTCGCTCTCGTGGCTCTCGTCGGAATCCTCCGTCGTCCCCTCCTCCGGCCCGCTCACGACCCTCGGCGTCCTGCTGGTCACCGGCTGCACCGTGGCGACCCTGCTGACGGCGGCCGTGGAGGTCCGGCAGTGCCGCGCCGACACCATCGACGCCCTGGTGCGGCTCGGCGCCCCCGCGACCCTGCTGCGCGGCGCCGCGGCCCTGCGCGCGGGCGCCCTGCTCGCCGTGTTCGGACCGCTCAGCGTGGCGGTGGCCGACCTGGTGGCGCTCCCGCTGGGCCGCTGAAGGATCCGCGCGGCGGCAGGACAGGGGTCCGCGCCCACCGATGAGTTTCCCCGCGGCCCCCGGTCTACCCCTCGAACGGCACACACCCGAGGGAAGAGGCCCCCATGTACCAGCAGATGATCTTCGTGAATCTCGCCACCGCCGACGTCGAGGCGTCGAAGAGGTTCTTCACCGAGCTGGGGTACACGATCAACCCGCAGTTCAGTGGGGACGACTGCGCCTGCGTCGTCATCAGCGACACCATCGTCGCGATGCTGCTCGGCAAGCAGCGCTACGCCGACTTCACCTCGAAGGAGATCGTCGACTCGGCCAAGGCCAGCGAGGTGCTGCTGTGTCTGAGCGCCGAAAGCCGCGAGAAGGTCGATGAGTTGGTGGACCGGGCGATCGCGGCGGGCGGCACGGCGAGCGGCACCCCCCAGGACCACGGCTTCATGTACGGCCGCGCCTTCGACGACCTCGACGGCCACACCTGGGAGGTCATGTGGATGGATCCGGCGGCGGTGCAGGGCTGACATCGCGCCGGGCGGCCGGATCGAATCGGTTCCGAAGTCATTGAAACCTCCCGGGAGTTAACAAGAGTGCAAAGCCGGCGCCCATGGGGGGCATCCGGATTGACAGTGCTTATGAACCGCTTATAGACCTGTGAGTCTCAAGGGGGTGCTGAAGCGGGACTTCGTCGTTGCCTCATCACCCCCGCAAGCCCCCCGCAGATGCACTCTGTAAAGGACAAACGTGTCCATAACTCGCCGTAGCGCACGTCGTTCCGTGCGCATTCTGGGTGTTGCCTCCGCGACCGTGGCGCTCGCACTGGGCGTCACCAACTCCGCGCTCGCCTGCAACATCAGTGAGTTCTCCGCCGAAGCCAAGTGCGACGGCACCAACGGCGTCATCGTCGTCACCGACAAGGACGCCTCCGGTACGCCCGCTGTCATCACCGTGTTCCTGGAGAACAACGGTGCCGACGAGAAGCAGGTCGGTGAGCCCCAGGAGATCAAGGGCTCGCGTGAGGGCACCACCGTCACGTTCACCGAGGACTGGAAGCCCAACGCGACGTACCGGATCCACGTCAAGGCCGGCAACCAGGTGGACGAGGACATCAAGCCCGACCTCACCACCCCGTCCACGGCCTGCAAGACCGAGGACACCCCGACCCCGACGCCGTCGGAGGACACTCCGTCGCCGTCGGAGTCCGAGTCCACTCCCCCTGCCGAGTCCGAGACCCCGACCCCGTCGGCCTCGCAGAGCACCAGCACCGCCCCGGCGGACACGTCGAGCAACGCGCCGTCCCCGGCGGCCGGTGACTCGAACCTCGCCGAGACGGGTGCGAACTCCAACACCGGTCTGATCGCCGGTCTGGCCGCCGCCTTCGTCGTCGTCGGCGGTGGCGCCGTGTTCTTCGGCATGCGCCGCCGCGGGGCGAACAGCGGTCGCTGACACCCCGGTTCGGCATTCCGCCGTGGCCCGTCCCCGCACTGCGGGGGCGGGCCACGGCCGTTCAGCCGAACGCCGTACGCTCCAGCCAGAACTCCAGCACCGCCCGCTCGCCCACGATCTCCAACTCCGGGCTGTCCAGCGGCAGTCGGCGGTAGGCAGCGAGCAGCACGGAGGTCAGCGGGCCGCGCAGGGCCACCGTCGCCCGCGCGTGGCCGCGGCTGTGCCGCACGCCGTCCTCGTCGAGGTGGATGAGCCATTCGGCATCGAGTCCGGGCGGGGCGTCGGTGGCGTGCAGATGGATGCTCCGGTCCGGGCCGCGCACATCGCGCGCCGGATCGCGCGCCATGGTGTGCTGCGCCCACTCCACCAGTTCCAGCCCCTCGTCGATCGCGTCGGCGGCGATGTCCGGCGCGACCTCGTAGGGCAGTCGGGCCGCCAGGGCGGCGTCCGCGCGGTGCACGGTGATCTCGTGTGCCGTCCGGCGGGCCCAGAAGCCCGAGGAGCGGTCACCGGCCCAGGCCCACACCTCGGTGTCGGGTCCGGCCTCGCGCAGCGCGTCCACCACCAGCCGGCCGCTGTCCGCTAACCACGCGTCCAGGACGGCGGGGGCGCTGCCCGGCCCCGGTCCCGCGAACTCCGGGACCTCGTCGCCCGGAATGTGCTCCTCGGCCCGGCCGGCGACGGTCGCGGCGACCCAGCGCAGGGCACCGCCGACGTGCCACACCAGTTCCTCAAGGCGCCAGTCCGGGCAGGTCGGCACGGGCGCGGACAGATCGGCGCCACCGGTCACCACGTCCCGCAACTGCGCTACCTGGCCGGCGATCTCATCGACGTAACGGTCATGGGCAAGACGGGCCATGGCGCTCACCCTAGAGGCACGGCCCTCAGTCCAGCACGACTGTTTCCGCCACATCGAAGACCACCCCGACCTCGGCCCCGGCCTCCGGGGCCGACCGCAGCGCGCACGCCGCCTCCAGGCGGGGCCCGTCCGCCGGCTGGAGATGGACGGTGACATGGGTGCCCCTGAAGGTGCGGGCAGTCACCGTGCAGCGCAGCCCCTCGTCCGCCGGTCCGAGCCGTACACCGGTGGGCCGCACCAGCAGGGTGCGCCGGCCCTGCGGCGCGGGCTCGGGCACCGGCAGCTTCCCCCACGGCGTGACCGCCACGCCGCCGGTGATCTGTGCGCCGACGACGTTCTCGAAGCCGAGGAAGCGCGCCACGAACTCGTCCGCGGGCCGCTGCCACACCTCAAGGGGCGTACCGGACTGGGCGATCCGGCCGTCGCGCATCACCACCACCCGGTCGGCGAGCGCGAATGCCTCCCCCTGGTCGTGTGTGACGGCGAGCACGGTGGTGCCCAACCGGCCGAAAAGCTCCCGCAGTTCGACCACCAGCCGCTCCCGCAGCGAGCGATCGAGCTGGCCGAGCGGTTCGTCCAGCATCAGCAGCCGCGGCCCGGGCGCGAGGGCCCGGGCGAGCGCCACCCGCTGCTGCTCGCCCCCGGAGAGCCGGTCCACGGCCCGCCGGGCGGCGCCCGGCAGCCCGACCAGTTCCAGCAACTCCCGTACGCCGGAGTGCTGCCGCTCCTTCGAGGCGCCGCGCATCCGCAGTCCGAACGCCACATTGCCGCCCACGTCCCGCTGCGGGAACAACTGGTGGTCCTGGAACATCAGGCCGACCTCGCGCCGGTGCGCGGGCACGCCCGTCTGGTCCCGCCCGTCGAGCAGGACCCGACCAAAGTCCAGGGGCTGCAGTCCGGCCACCGCCCGGAGCAGCGTCGACTTGCCGCTGCCGCTGGGCCCGAGCACACACACGATCTCGTGCTCGGCCACCTCCAGGTCCACGGCGTCGAGCACGGTCCGCCCGCCGAAGCGGACGGTCGCGGACATGAGGCTCAGCAGCATCAGAACTCCCCGCTCCGGTGCGGGCGCAGCCGTTCGAGCACCAGCAGGGCCGCCGCGCACACCACCATCAGAATCGTGGAAAGGGCCATCGCCTGGCCGTAGTTGAGGTCTCCGGGCCGGCCGAGCAGCCGGGCCACGGCGACCGGCAGCGTGGGGTTGTCGGGCCGGGCGATGAACACGGTCGCGCCGAACTCCCCGAGCGACACGGCGAACGCGAACCCGGCCGCGACCAGCAGCGCCCGCCGCACCAGCGGCAGATCGACCTCCCGCCACACCCGCCAGGGCGACGCCCCGAGCACGGCCGCCGCCTCCCGCAGCCGCCCGTCGACGGCCCGCAGCACCGGCAGCATCGTGCGGACCACGAAGGGCACGCCGACCAGTGCCTGCGCGAGCGGGACGAGGATCCAGGACTGCCGCAGATCCAGCGGCGGTTCGTCGAGGGCGATGAGGAATCCGAAGCCGACGGTCACGGCCGACACACCGAGCGGCAGCATCAGCAGCGCGTCGAAGCCCCGGACGACCCGGTCCGCGACGGGGACGCCCCCGGTCGGGCGGCGCCGGGAAGGGGGAAGCCGGGACAGCGCGGCGGCGGCCAGGGCGCCGATCAGCACCGCGATGGCGGTGGCGACGACCGCGTACCACAGGGAGTTGCCGACCGCCGCGATCGGCGCCACCAGGAACGTGCCGCCGTCCTCGTGGGTCAGGGCCTTGTAGTAGCGCAGCCCGGGGGCGTCGAGGGAGCGCTGCACCAGCACCGCGAGCGGCAGCAGGACGAGCGCCGTGACGGTGACGAGGACGCCGGCGAGCAGCGCCCACTGCCCCGCCCCGCGCGGCCGGCGCGCCGTCAGCGAGGCGTCGACCAGACGCAGCGCGGTCTCCCGCCGCCGTACCGTCCAGGCGTGCACGGCGAGGACCGCGCCCACCGCGGCGAACTGGACGAGGGTGAGGACCGCGGCCGTCGACAGGTCGAAGATCTGGGACGTCTGCCGGTAGATCTCCACTTCGAGCGTGGCGAAGGTGGGGCCGCCGAGGATCTGCACCACGCCGAAGGAGGTGAAGGTGAACAGGAACACCATCAGCGCCGCGGCGGCCACCGCCGGGGCCAGCGCCGGCAGGGTCACCTTGCGCCAGGCGGTCAGCGGCCCGGCACCCAGCATCCGCGCGGCCTCCTCCTGGCGCGGGTCGAGCCCGGACCACAGGCCGCCGACGGTGCGCACGACGACGGCGTAGTTGAAGAAGACGTGCGCGAGCAGGATCGCCCACACCGTGGTGTCCAGCCGTAGGCCCCACAGGTCGTCGAGGAGCCCGCCGCGCCCGACGAGGGCGAGGAACGCCGTGCCGACCACGACGGTCGGCAGCACGAACGGCACGGTGACCACGGCCCGCAGCAGCCGCTTGCCGGGGAAGTCGAGGCGCGCGAAGACATACGCGCCGGGCAGCGCCACCAGCAGGGTGAGCGCCGTGGAGGCGAGCGCCTGCCAGGTGGTGAACCACAGCACGTGCCGGACGTCGGAGCGGGTCACGACGTCCGTGATCCGCCCCAACTGCCAGGCGCCGTCCGGCTTCAGCCCGCGGGCGACGATCGCGGCCACCGGCCAGGCGAAGAAGACGGCGAAGAACGCGACCGGCCCGGCCATCAGCGCGAGCCGCGCCACGCTCCCCGTACGCCGCCCGCCCGGGCCCGCACCGGACGCTTCCTCGGGCCCGGTCGCCCGGGCCGCCTCGGCCGCCTCCGTGGCGTCGGCTACTTCAGTACGAGCGAGGTCCACGACTTGACCCACTGGTCACGGTTGGCGGCGATCCGGTCGGGCGCCAGAGTCTGGGGGTCCTTGGCCTGCGGGCCGTACTTCACGAACTCCTTGGGCACCTTCGCGTCCGCGCGCACCGGATAGACGTACATGGTGAGCGGCATGTCCTCCTGGAACTCCTTGCCGATCAGGAAGTCGAGCAGGGCCTTGCCGCCCGCGCTGTTGCGGGCGCCGGTGAGCAGTCCGGCGTACTCGGTCTGCCGGAAACAGGTGCCGGCGGCCACTCCGGTGGGCGCGGTGGCCGGCTTCGGGTCGGCGTAGACGACCTCGGCGGGCGGCGAGGAGGCGTAGGACACGACGAGCGGCCGGTCGCCGCCCGCCTTACGGCCGCCGGCCGAACCGGAGAACTCCTCGTCGTACGCCTGCTCCCAGCCGTCCACCACCTTGACGCCGTTGGCCTTGAGCTTCTTCCAGTACTCCGGCCAGCCCCCGTCGCCGTACCTGGCGGCGGTGCCGAGCAGAAAGCCGAGGCCCGGCGAGGAGGTGGCGGCGTTCTCGGTGACGAGGAGGTTCTTGTACGCGGGTTCGACCAGGTCGTCGAAGGTCTGCGGCGGGGTCAGCCCGTGCCGGTCGAAGTACTCCTTGTCGTAGTTGACGCAGATGTCGCCGGTGTCGACGGGGGTCACCCGGTGCCCGGACGTGCCGGACCTGAACTCGGGCCGCAGCCGGTCGGAGCCGCGGGCCTCGTACGGCTGGAACAGCCCGTTGTCCAGGGCCCGCGACAGCAGGGTGTTGTCGACGCCGAAGAAGACGTCGCCCTGCGGGTTGTCCTTGGTCAGGATCGCCTTGTTGACGGCCTGTCCGGCGTCGCCGTCCTTCAGGACCTTGACGGTGTAGCCCGACCGCTGCTCGAAATCCTTGAGGACGTTCTTCGAGACGGCCCACGAGTCGTGGCTGACGAGGGTGACGGTCTTGGAGTCCGCGGCGGTCCCGTCGTCGGTGGACCCGCACGCGGACAGCGTGACCAGCGCGAGCCCGGCCGCGGCGGCCACCAGGGTCTTGGTGTGCAACTGGATTCCTCCTGGGGTTGACCAGGAAGAGACGCGGCCCTGCCCGGACTCCGCGAGGGATGTCCGGGCAGGGCGCAACAGCTTGAGTGAGGACCGATCTCCCTACCCAGAATGACCTGGGCGAGGTTCGGAGGGTCTGCGGCCCGTGTGCCGCACTCTCAGCGCTGTGGCGCTCCCCTGTCGGAATATTCGGAATATGAAGTTTCGGAAGGCGAGGCTTCGGAAGCCGGTGTCGACGATAGGAAGGTGTGACGTGATGGACGCCCTCAGACTACCGTCCGGCTACCGCTCGGTGGCAGCCAGCTGACCGCAGGCGCCGTCGATCTCCTGACCGCGGGTGTCCCGGATGGTCACCGGCACCCCGTGCGCCTCGATGGCCGCCACGAATGCCTTCTCGTCCTCGGGCCTTGACGCGGTCCACTGCGAGCCCGGTGTCGGGTTGAGCGGGATCAGATTGACGTGCACGGGCCTGCCCTTGAGCAGCCGGCCGAGCCGGTCGCCGCGCCACGCCTGGTCGTTGATGTCCCGGATCAGCGCGTACTCGATGGACAGCCGGCGCCCGGACCGCGCGGCGTACTCGAAGCCGGCGTCCAGCACTTCCCGCACCTTCCACCGCGTGTTGACGGGCACGAGGGTGTCGCGCAGTTCGTCGTCGGGCGCGTGCAGCGAGATGGCGAGGCGGCACTTGAAGCCCTCGTCGGCGAACCGGTGGATGGCCGGGACGAGTCCGACGGTGGAGACGGTGATGCCGCGCTGGGACAGGCCGAGCCCGTCAGGCTCGGGATCGGT
The DNA here is from genome assembly GCF_057537855.1 of Streptomyces diversicolor. Lineage (NCBI taxonomy): Bacteria > Bacillati > Actinomycetota > Actinomycetes > Kitasatosporales > Streptomycetaceae > Streptomyces > Streptomyces diversicolor. Next base: position 104,130 of record NZ_BAAJXA010000025.1, on the reverse strand, counting down.
GAGGGCCCGGATGGCGCCCACGACCCGCTTGTAGTTGGCCAGCGGCTCGCCCATGCCCATGAAGACGATGTTGGACAGCCGGGCGGGGCCGCCCGGCACCTCGCCGTCCCTGAGGGCACGCATGCCGTCCACGATCTGGTGCACGATCTCGGCGGTCGACAGGTTCCGGTCAAGACCGGCCTGCCCGGTGGCGCAGAACGGGCAGTTCATGCCGCAGCCCGCCTGCGAGCTGATGCACATGGTCACCCGGTCCGGGTAGCGCATGAGCACCGACTCGACGAGCGTCCCGTCGAACAGCCGCCACAGGGTCTTGCGGGTGGTGCCCTGGTCGGTCGACAGATGCCGTACGACCGTCATCAGCTCAGGGAACAGCGCCTCGCGCAGCCGGGCCCGCGAGGCGGCCGGAATGTCGGTCCACTGCTCGGGGTCGTGCGTGTACCGCGCGAAGTAGTGCTGCGCGAGTTGCTTCGCCCGGAACGGCTTCTCACCGATCGCGGCGACCGCCTCCTTGCGTTCGGCGGGCGACAGATCGGCAAGATGCCGCGGCGGCCGCTGAGCACCGCGCGGGGCAACAAAGGTAAGTTCTCCGGGCTTAGGCATGGCCGTACCAGTGTCGCACGAGTGGCCTCGTGGCCACGCCGGTCGGTCGGTCCGGCGGTCCTGTGACGGTCGCCGACGGTCACCGCGACTGCTCCGGGCCTGCCCGGAGCGTGTACAGGGCCGCGCAGCGCCCCGCCGCCGACAGGGGTGCGGGGAAACTGCGCGGCCGGCCGCGACACGGCCATGGACCGGCAGACGGGGAGGCGAGCCGACAGGTGACGGCCGTCACCGCCCCGGCAGGAGAGGGTTCATGTGGAGCCGACGAACAGGACCATCAGCAGCCACACCACGGGCGCCGTCGGCAGCAGTGAGTCGAGGCGGTCCATGATGCCGCCGTGACCGGGGAGCAGCGTCCCCATGTCCTTGATGCCCAGATCCCGCTTGATCATGGACTCGCCGAGGTCGCCGAGGGTGGCGCTGGCCGCGACCGCGAGGCCGAGGAGAAGTCCCTGCCACCAGGCGCCGCCGTCGATCAGGAACTGCATGCACAGGGCGCCGGCGACCATGGCGAACAGCACCGCGCCGAGCAGCCCTTCGCGGGTCTTGCCGGGGCTGATCCGCGGGGCGAGCTTGTGACTGCCGAAGCGCCAGCCCACCGCGTACGCGCCGGTGTCGCTGACGACGGTGAGGATCAGGAAGGTCAGGACGCGGCGCGGGCCGTCGTCGGCGTCCAGCATCATCGCCACGAACGTGGCGAGGAACGGCACGTAGAACGCCGCGAAGACGCCCGCCGTGACGTCTCTGAGATAGCCCTCCGGCGGCTGCGTCATGCGCCATACGAGGACCGCGAGCGCGGTCAGCGCCATGGCCACCCAGGCGCCCTGGGCGCCGCGGACATAACCGGCGACGACCATCGCGGCGCCGCCGAGCGCCAGCGGGACCAGGGGTGCCCTGATGCCCTTGCGCTCCTGTAGCCGGTTGGTCAGCTCCCACAGCCCGACCACCACGGCGACCGCTATGACGCCGACGAAGACGGCCTTGACGATGAACAGGGACGCGAGGATGACCACTCCGAGCCCGATGCCGACGCCTATGGCGGCACCCAGGTCCCGGCCCGCACTCTTCTTCTGCGGTGCGGGAGCGGGCTGTCGGGCGTCGGGCATGGGCTCCGGATTCTGCGGCGCCGCCCCGTGGGGCCGCGCCGACGGGGTCTCGGTGTAGTACGCACCGTCGTGGTACGCACCGCTGCGGAACGTCTCGTCGCGGGCCGGGGGGCCGCTCAGCCGAGCGGCCCCCCGGTCCCGGTCCTGGTCTCCGCCCTGCGCGGGTACGTCGTCGGGGACGATGGGCATGGGGCGAGTCTGCTGCGCGTCATGCGCATCGTACGCGGGACCCGCCGGGGCGGCCCCCCGGCCGTACCCCTGACCGGGGCCGTGCTCGGCGGGCCCCCAGTACCCGGCTTGTGGCGGCGCCCCCCAGGAAGAGTCGTTCATCAGACCTCAAGCAGCTCCGCTTCCTTGTGCTTGAGGAGCTCGTCCACCTGGGCGACGTACTTCGCCGTGGTGTCGTCAAGCTCCTTCTCCGCACGGCGGCCCTCGTCCTCGCCGACCTCGCCGTCCTTGATCAGCTTGTCGATGGCTTCCTTGGCCTTGCGCCGCACCGAGCGGATGGAGATCTTGGCGTCCTCGGCCTTGCCCTTGGCGACCTTGATGTACTCGCGCCGGCGTTCCTCGGTGAGCTCGGGGAACACCACACGGATGATGTTGCCGTCGTTGCTGGGGTTGACCCCCAGGTCGGAGTCGCGGATCGCCTGCTCGATGTTGCGCAGCGCGCTCTTGTCGAACGGGGTGACGACCGCCATCCGCGGCTCCGGCACGGAGAACGAGGCCAGTTGGTTGATCGGCGTCGGCGCGCCGTAGTAGTCGGCCACGATCTTGTTGAACATGGCCGGGTGCGCACGGCCGGTGCGGATCGCGGCGAAGTCCTCCTTGGCGACCACGACGGCCTTCTCCATCTTCTCCTCGGCTTCGAGGAGGGTCTCTTCGATCACCACTTGCTCCTGCGTGTCTTGAGTAGGCCCGGCTGCGGTTCCTGGTCGGGGCCCACGGCCGGCTGCGTCGCGTCTTCTTCCTGCACGGTTCCCGACCGGGCAGGTCATTGTCCATCCCCCGGTCAGGGTCCGGGTGATTCTCCGGTCAGTGCCGACCGTCCTGGTCACCCACGAGTGTGCCGATCTTCTCACCCTTGACGGCACGGGCGATATTGCCCTCCGCGAGAAGCTCGAAGACAAGGATGGGCAGCTTGTTGTCGCGGCACAGCGTGATGGCGGTGGCGTCGGCGACCTTGAGGTCGCGGGTGATGACCTCGCCGTAGCCGAGGGAGTCGAACCGGACGGCGTCCGGGTTGGCCTTCGGGTCCGAGTCGTACACCCCGTCCACCCCGTTCTTGCCCATCAGCAGCGCCTCGGCGTCGATCTCCAGGGCGCGCTGGGCCGCGGTGGTGTCGGTGGAGAAGTACGGCATGCCCATACCGGCGCCGAAGATCACCACGCGGCCCTTCTCCAGGTGCCGCACCGCACGCAGCGGGATGTACGGCTCGGCGACCTGCCCCATGGTGATGGCGGTCTGCACCCGGGACTGGATGCCCTCCTTCTCCAGGAAGTCCTGGAGGGCGAGGCAGTTCATCACCGTGCCGAGCATGCCCATGTAGTCGGAGCGGGCCCGGTCCATGCCGCGCTGCTGGAGCTCGGCACCGCGGAAGAAGTTGCCGCCGCCGATGACGACCGCGATCTGCGCGCCGTCCCGGACGACGGCGGCGATCTCACGGGCGATCTTGTGCACCACATCGGGATCCACGCCCAGGCCCCCGCCACCGGAGAATGCCTCTCCGGACAGCTTCAGCAGAAACCGGCCGCGAACTTTGCCGTCGTCGCTCTTTTGGGGCTTGGTGGTCATGGGATCCGCCTCTTTCACGTGGTGCGCATGCGAAGAAGGCCATTGCCGATGGGGTCGCTCTTCGCTCCCATGCGCGGCAATGGCCTCCTCGTCAGATCTGCTGCCGTCCGCCGCGTGCCCGGGTGCGGCGGTGTGCGCGGACGACTGCTGTCGACCCTATCGGGGTCGCGTGTCGATCGCGGTACGGACTCAGATGCCGACCTTGATGCGCGTGAAGCGCTTCAGGGTGACACCGGCCTCCTCCAGGACCTTCTGGACCGACTTCTTGTTGTCGAGGGCGTACGGCTGGCCGAGCAGCGTCGCGTCCTTGAAGAAGCCGTTCAGACGGCCCTCGACGATCTTGCCGATCGCGGCCTCGGGCTTGCCCTCGGCGCGGGTGGTCTCCTCGGCGATGCGACGCTCGGACTCGACGACCTCGGCCGGGACGTCATCCTTGGAGAGGTACTTGGGCGCGAAGGCGGCGATGTGCTGGGCGACGCCCTTGGCGATCTCGGCGTTCGGCTTGTCGAGCTCGACCAGGACACCGATCTGCGGGGGCAGGTCGGGCATGGTGCGGTGCATGTACGCGGTCACGAAGCCGTCGGCGAACTGCGCGAAGCGGTCCAGGACGATCTTCTCGCCGAGGTTGGCGTTGGCCTCGTCCACGAACGCCTGGACGGTCTTGCCGGCCTCGATCTCGGAGGCGAGCAGCGCCTCGATGTCGGCCGGGGAGGTCTTCGCGACGTGTTCGGCGATCGCGCCGGCCACGGACTGGAACTTCTCGCCCTTGGCGACGAAGTCCGTCTCGCACTTCAGCTCGACGAGGACGCCGGAGGAGTTGTCGTCGGCGATGACCGAGACCACGGCGCCGTTCTCGGCGGAGCGGCCCTCGCGCTTGGCGACGCCCTTCTGGCCCTTGATGCGGAGCGCCTCGACGGCCTTCTCGACGTTGCCCTCGGCCTCGTCCAGCGCCTTCTTGCAGTCCATCATGCCGGCGCCCGTGAGCTCGCGGAGCTTCTTGACGTCGGCGGCGGTGTAGTTCGCCATGAGTCTGTGAATCTTTCTCGAAGTCTGGAGAATCGAAGATCTGCACGGTCTGCGATCTACATGTAGGGGCAGATCCCCGACTCGGTGCTGACCTACGGGTGAACGGCGGGAGCGGACTTCATGTCGCCGCTCCCGCCGTCAACGCTGGCGCTGACGGGGTCAGGCCTGCTCGCCCTCGGCGGCCGGCGCCTCAGCGGCGGCGGGAGCCTCCGCGGCCGGGGCCTCCGCAGCCTGGGTCTCCGCGGCCGGGGTCTCCGCGGCGGGAGCCTCCTCGGCCTTCTTCTCGCCCTCAAGCAGGTCGCGCTCCCACTCGGCCAGCGGCTCGCCCGCGGCCTTCTCGCCCTTGCCCTCGGTGGCGACACCGGAGCGGGCGATCAGGCCCTCGGCGACGGCGTCGGCGATCACGCGGGTGAGCAGCGTGACGGAGCGGATCGCGTCGTCGTTGCCCGGGATCTTGTAGTCGACCTCGTCGGGGTCGCAGTTGGTGTCGAGGATGGCGACGACCGGGATGTTGAGCTTCCGGGCCTCGCCGACCGCGATGTGCTCCTTCTTGGTGTCCACGATCCAGACGGCGCTGGGCACCTTCTGCATCTCGCGGATACCACCGAGGGTCTTCTCCAGCTTGGCCTTCTCGCGCGAGAGCACGAGAAGCTCCTTCTTGGTCAGACCGGAGGCGGCGACGTCCTCGAAGTCGATCTGCTCAAGCTCCTTCAGGCGCTGCAGACGCTTGTAGACGGTCGAGAAGTTGGTGAGCATGCCGCCCAGCCAGCGCTGGTTGACGTACGGCATGCCGACGCGGGTGGCCTGCTCGGCGATGGCCTCCTGCGCCTGCTTCTTGGTACCGACGAACATGACCGTGCCGCCGTGGGCGACGGTCTCCTTGACGAACTCGTAGGCACGGTCGATGTACGACAGCGACTGGAGCAGGTCGATGATGTAGATGCCGTTGCGCTCGGTGAAGATGAAGCGCTTCATCTTCGGGTTCCAGCGACGGGTCTGGTGACCGAAGTGGACGCCGCTCTCCAGCAGCTCCCGCATCGTGACGACGGCCATGGCCGTATCTCCTTGGGTTTCTCGGTTGTGCCGCGGATGCCGGACGGCTTCCGCGCCTGACGCCCACGTGCGCCGTTGCCACAGGGGGACCGAGGGGCGCTGACACCGTCGGACCGTTGCCGGCCGGTGGGTGTCGGGGCGTGCGAAGTCGACCCGGTGACCCGGGTCGCCACCAGAAGTGTACGGGACCGGCGGGGCACCGGGTGACGCCGCTGTCCACAACCGGTGAGTAGTCCACGGCTCCCGGCCATGATCGGCGCGGGTGCGGGACGGTTCTCGCATGAGTGCGATGCCGGCGATGCCTGCGGTACGAACCGCGCGGCCCCGACGAACAGTTCGGACCGGGCGGGCTCGGGGCGTACGTGGAAAGGGGTGCTGAGGGTGCGATGGGTGCCGGGTGTGCGTGGGGTGCTGGGTGCCGGGCCGGCTGAGGGTGCCCCATGTCTGATGCCGATGCGGGGCGTGCTTCAGGCGCTTCGAATGCTGGGCGTGCCGAGGTGGCCGGCGGTTTGGGCGGTGGTCATGGCGGCGGTGGTGACGGCGGCCCTGGGCTGTTCGGCCCTGCCGGCCCGGGCGCAGCCGCCGCGACCTGCGGCCCTGGCGCCCCTGCCCGCCGCTTCCCCACCCGCCGCTTCCCCGCCTCCCGCTCCGCCTCCTGCCGCGCCCCCGCCGGCCTCGGTCCCGGCGCTCGCCCGGTTCTGGCCGGTGGGGACGCGACCCGTCGTGGTACGGGGCTGGGAGCCCCCGGCCACGCCGTACGGACCCGGGCACCGGGGCGTCGACCTGGGCGCGCCACCCGGCGCTCCGGTACGGGCGGTGGCGGCGGGCCGGGTGTCCTTCGCCGGCCGGGTGGCCGGGCGGGGCGTGGTCGCGATCGAGCTGGCGGGCACGGAACTGCGGACGACCTACGAGCCGGTGGACCCGTCGGTGCGCACGGGCGACGAGGTGGCGGCGGGCGAGGTGGTGGGGCGGGTGGAACCGACCGGGTCGCACTGCACCGCCGGCACCTGTGTCCACTGGGGCCTGCTCAGCGGCGACACCTACCTGAACCCGCTCCTGCTGCTCCCCCCATGGCTGCTGCACCGGGGCCCGTCAAGACTGCTACCGATCCTGACCAGGCCACCCACCCAGGCACAGGGCCCCACCGCCACCGGCCCCCGAACGAACACTCAGCCCCGCACACCCGACACGGCCATCGCCACCACCGCGTCGCTGATCTCCGCACGACGCCCGGCCGCACCCGACTCAACCCACCGCGCCCCACCCCCACCCGGCCGAATTCAGCCCCGCACGCCCCGCAGGGCCATCGTCACGGCCGCGTCGGTGATGTCCTCGGGGGGCTCGGCCGCGCCCAGTTCGATGCGTCGGACCGCCGCGTCGACCACGCCCTGGACCAGCATCGCCGCCAGGCGCGGCTGGGCGTGGCCCAGCTCCTCCAGCGCCTCGACGATCATCGCGACGAGCCCGCCGTGCGCGGCCCGGATCTTCTCCCGCGCCCCGGCGTCCAGCTCGCTCGCCGAGATCGCCACGACGGCCCGGTGCCGCCGGTCCCCGACCAGCGCCAGCTGCGTGCGCACATACGCCTCGACCTTGCCCTCGGCCGAGTCCGCCCGCTCCATCGCCGCCGACACCTCGGCGGCCCACACGGGGAAGTCGACCTCGCACAGCTCCTCGACGACGGCGGCCCGCGAACGGAAGTACTCGTACACGGACGACCGGGCAAGACCCGTGCGTTCGGCGAGGGCCGGGAAGGTCAGCGCCTCCGTACCGCCCTCGGACAGCAGGCTCCGGGCCGCGTCCAGCAGGGCGGCTCGCTGCATCGACCGGTGCTCGGCCACGGAGGCCGCTCGAATCCTAGGCACGCCCACCACTGTACGGACGCGCCCGCCCCGACGGGAGTCGCACGGTGCCACGCGGAGCGTCCGCGCCGCTTGCCCCGCACGCCGGCGGGGGCGGCTCAGCGGCCAAAACTGGCCAGCTTCGCCCGCAGCTGGAGCACGGACTTGGTGTGGATCTGACTGACCCGGCTCTCGGTCACCCCCAGCACGTTCCCGATCTCGGCCAGGGTCAGGCCCTCGTAGTAGTACAGCGTCACCACGGTCTTCTCCCGGTCGGGCAGCGTGTTGATCGCCCGCGCCAGAAAGCGCCGCAGCTCCCGGTCCTCCGCGACCTCCACCGGGTTGTCCGCCGCGGTGTCCTCCAGCGTGTCCATGAGGCTCAGCCGGTCCCCGCCCTCGCCGCCCACATGCAGCAGCTCCTCAAGCGCCACCACGTTCGCCAGGGACAGCTGGCCGAAGACCGCGTGCAGCTCGTCGATCCCGATCCCCAGCTCCGCCGCCACCTCGCCCTCCGACGGCGTGCGCCGCAACCGCGCCTCAAGCGTCGCGTACGCCCGCTCCACGTTCCGCGCCTTCTGCCGCACCGAGCGCGGAATCCAGTCCAGCGCCCGCAGCTCGTCGATCATCGCGCCCCGGATCCGCGTGATCGCGTACGTCTCGAACTTGATCTCCCGGCCGATGTCGAACTTCTCGATCGCGTCGATCAGTCCGAACACACCGGACGACACGAAGTCCGCCTGCTCCACGTTCGGCGGGAGCCCCACGCTCACCCGTCCCGCCACGTACTTCACCAGCGGTGAGTAGTGCAGGATCAGCTGCTCCCGCAGCCGCTCGTCCCCCGTCGCCTTGTACGACCGCCACAGCTCGTCGAGCGTCGAGGGAGCGGGCGGCCGCGCGCTGCCACCGTCGCGGGCGGCTGGGGGGATGGCCGCCCGGTCGGACCCGGAGGTGTGCTGGGGCATTCGTCGCCTTGTGCCGTTCTGCCGTGAAGTGCCGTGAAGTGCTGTGGAGAAGGGTGCCTGGGTGGGCTGTCGGTCTGGTATCGAGTTGGGCCGGTCTGCGCCGGGGTCCTCGTGAGCGTAGCGTGACTGAGGAGTCGCGGTGTGCGAACCTCGGGGCTCCACCCGTGAACGGACCCGCTTCAGGACGCGCCCCGGCGGCCCCGGCACATCGCGGTGCGTGACCGGTGTGGCGGGTCAACTCCCAGAAATCCCAAGGACGTCGGGATTCCCCCGGACGGCCGAACACCCTCGGTCAGCAGCCGGCCCGACCGGCCCGGACCGATATCACCGCCTGGCGTGTCAACTTCCAGCCATCGCCGTGTCGTTCGACGTATCCAAGTGCTCTGAGTTCGTACAGCCTCGCGATCGCCTCGTCCGGTGTGGTCTGCGCGCCCGACGCGATCTCCCGCGGCTGTGCCGCCCGACGCGCCGGCAGGGCGGCCAGGACCCGCCGGGCGCCGGGTTCCAGCAGGTCGCGCGGGAGCACCGGGCCGCGCCGGGCCGGGGCCAGCTCGCCCATGTCCCCCACCAGCTCCACGACGTCCGCCGCATCGGTGACCAGCACGCCCTCCCCGCGCAGCAGCTCGTGCACACCCGCGGAGAGCGCGCTGGTGGCGGGCCCGGGCACGCCCATCGTGAACCGGCCGAGGCGCAGTGCCGCCCGCGCGGTGACCAGGGAGCCGCTGCGGTGGGCGGCCTCCACGACGACCGTGCCCCGGGTGAGCGCCGCGATCACCCGGTTGCGCAGGATGAACCGGCTCGGCGTCGGATGATCGCCGGGCGGCAACTCCCCCACCACCAGCCCCTGTTCCGCGATCCTGTCGATCAGCTCGGCGTGTCCGCGGGGGTAGGGCCGGTCGACGCCGCAGGCCAGGACGGCGACGGTGGCGCCGCCCGCGCCGAGGGCGCCCCGGTGGGCGGCGCCGTCGATGCCGTAGGCGCCGCCGGACACCACGACCCAGCCGCGCTCGGCGAGCCCCGCGGCGAGGGTGGCCGCCATGTGGGCGCCGTACTCGGTGCAGGCCCGGGCGCCGACGACGGCGACGGATCTGAGCGCCCACATCCGCAGGCTGGGCCGGCCGCGCAGCCACAGCCCCAGGGGCCGGGCGTCCCCGAGGTCGTCGAGCTGGGCCGGCCACTCGGCGTCCCCGGGGGCGACGAACCGCACCCCTGCGGCGCGCGCGATCTCCAGGTCCCGGCGCGGCTCGGCCCGTGCGGCGCGCGCCCGCAGGCCGGCCCAGCGCGTGCCGCTGACCCCCGGCAGCGGCACGCCGCCGTCCCGCAGCCGCCGGGCGACCTCCCTCACCCCGTACTCCCGCGCCCACCGGCCCCCGACCTCGTCACCGGGCTCGATGACCCGGGTGAGCAGCACACGCGAGAGCAGACCGTCGTCCGGTTCGGGGTCCGTGGTCACGCCGGTGCCCCGATGGCCATGGGCACGCCCCGTGGGACGCCGGTGCGCAGTTGCAGGGCGAGCGCGACGTCGGTGGCGTCGGGCCGGTCGTGACGGGCGAGGTCGGCCACCGTCCAGGCGACGCGCAGGACCCGGTCGAGCCCTCGGGCGGTCAGCACGCCCCGCTCCAGGTTCCGCTCCGCCTCGTCCATGGCCCCGCTCGCGGCGTGCCAGCGGCTGCGCAGCTCCCGTCCGGGCACTTCGCTGTTGGTCCGCCACGGACTTCCCGCGAACCGCGCGGCGGCACGCTCACGCGCCTCCCGGACCCGGTCGGCGACCGTCGCGGTGGGCTCCCCTCGCGCACCGGGCTGGGTGAGTTCGGCGCGTGTGACGGGATCCACCTCGACGCGGAGGTCGACCCGGTCGAGCAGCGGGCCGGACAGCCGCGCCTGGTAGCGGCGGATCGCCGACGGCGGGCACTCGCACAGCGTGTCCCGCTGCGAGAAACGCCCGCACGGGCACGGGTTGGCCGCCAGCACCATCAGGAACCGGGCCGGGAACCGGACCACTCCGGCGCTGCGCGCGATCACCACGTGGCCCGCCTCCAGGGGCTGCCGCAGGGCGTCCAGGGTCTGGCTGTGGAACTCTGGCGCCTCATCGAGGAAGAGCACGCCCCGGTGGGCCAGGGACACCGCCCCGGGGCGCGCGATGCCGGGGCCGCCGCCGACGAGGGACTGCATGGTCGCCGAGTGGTGCGGGGCGCAGTAGGGCGCGACATCGATCAGCGGTTTGCCCGGTGGCAGCAGCCCGGCCACCGAGTGGACGGCCGTGACCTCCAGTGATTCCTCGCGGCCGAGCCGGGGCAGCACGGCGGGCAGCCGCTCCGCCAGCATCGTCTTGCCCGCGCCGGGCGGTCCTTCGAGGAACAGGTGGTGACCTCCGGCGGCGGACACCTCCACCGCCGTGCGCGCCGAGTGCTGCCCCACCACGTCGGCGAGGTCGTGGTCGTGCTGGGCGGCGCCGATGCTGTGCATGCCGGTGGCCGCGCCGGTGCCGGGCACCCGCAGGCCGGCGAGGAGCGGATCCGGGCGGCCCAGGTCGTCGGGTTCCTCGTCGGGCACGGGTTCGTCCGTCAGCAGGGCGATCAGCTGGCGCAGGCTGCGGATGCCGAGCACCGACACGCCGGGCACCAGCGATGCCTCGGCCGCGGCGCACTCGGGCACCACCACCTGCTCGTATCCGGCGTCGGCCGCGGCGAGCACCGCCGGCAGGATGCCCCGGACCGGACGCACCCTGCCGTCGAGCCCCAGTTCGCCGATCATCATGATGTCGGCGAGCACCCTGGGATCGATCCGCTCGGCGGCGCCGAGGACCGCGCAGGCCACGGCGAGGTCGAAGCCGCTGCCTGCCTTCGGTACCGAGGCCGGGCTGAGGCCCACCGTGAGCTTCTTCTGCGGCCAGTCGGCGCCCGAGTTGACGACCGCCGCCCGGACCCGGTCGCGGCTTTCCGTCAGGCTCTTGTCCGGCAGCCCCACCAGCGTGAACGCCGCCACCCCCGGCTCCAGGTCGGCCTGGACCTCCACGACCACGCCCTCCACGCCCACCAGGGCCACGGAACACGTACGGGCGAATCCCATCTCAGGCCACCCCCCGCGCGTGCTCCACCACGGGGGCGCCGCGGTCCGGGAGGACGACTCCGACCAGGTCGATGCGGACGCCGCCGGGCGGGGCCCCGCCGTGGCTCTGGATCCAGCGTTCCGCGAGGTCACGCAGGCGTTCCGCCTTCTCCGGCGTCACCGCGGCCATCGGATGCTCGTAGCACCCGCCCCGGCGCGTCTTGACCTCGCAGACGACGAGCGCGTCCCCGTCCCGGGCCACGATGTCGATCTCGCCGGACCTGCCGCAGCGCCAGTTGCGCTCAAGGACCGTCATCCCGGCGTCGGTCAGCCGCCGCACGGCCAGATCCTCGCCGTACCTGCCGAGTGCGTTGCGTGCCTGATCCGGCCCCGGCGTCTGCTGTGACCGGTGCGGCCATTGTGACCGGTGCTCCTGCTGTGACCGGTGCGGCTGTTGCGACCGGTGCTCCTGCTGTGCGTTCATGTGGGCACCACCTCCGGCGCCCACCGTCGCGCACCCGGCCGCAAGCAGTTGATCTTGGTGGGTTACCCACCGGTTGTGGACAATCCCGTCACCCGCCCGGCAGCTCCAGATCGCTCTTGTTCAGCTCCTCAATGTTCACGTCCTTGAACGTCAGGACGCGCACCTGCTTCACGAAACGGGCCGGGCGGTACATGTCCCAGACCCAGGCGTCCGCCATGGACACCTCGAAGAAGACCTCACCCTGCACCGAGTGCACCTGCATCTCGTAGTCGTTGGTGAGGTAGAAGCGCCGCTCGGTCTCGATCACGTATTTGAACAGACCGACGACATCGCGGTACTCCCGGTAGAGCTTCAGCTCCATCTCGGTCTCGTACTTTTCGAGGTCCTCGGCGCTCATGGCATGTTCCCCTTCAGCCGTGCGATCCCACCATTGTGCGCCAGTCCCGCGCGCCTCTAGACGATTTCCGTGTCAAGGGTTATGGGACCGGCCGGGGGACCTTCGTCGAGCAGCGTCCGGAGCAGCTCGGCAAGTCTGGTCGGGTACACCGTCTCATGCGACCGGGCCAGTTCCCGACACGTCCACCAACGCGCTCCGACGACGCTGCGCCGCTCCAGCTCCGTCAGGGCCACCGCCTCGGTCGCCGTCTGCGTCGTACGGGCCAGGTAGTACCACTCGTCCTGGTCCCAGCGGCGGCCGGCGAACGGGAAGGAGCACCGGCGCCGCCACAGCACCGGACCGAGTGCGACATCGGTGATGCCGGTCTCCTCGGCCAGCTCCCGCAGCGCGGCCTGCTCGCGGGTCTCATCGCCCTCCAGGCCCCCGCCGGGCGTGAACCACCAGTCGTCGGCCGGGTCGTCCGGTTCGTGGCCGTGCAGCAGCAGGACGCGGTCGTCGGGGTCCAGCAGCACCACCCGGGCCACCTTGCGCAGACCGCCCGTGTACGCGTCCTCGCCCGCGTCCCGGGCCTCAGTGGACACCGGCGGGCTCCGGGCGGGTACGGGAGCGGCCCAGCCGCTTGGCGACCGGCCCGTAGGCGGCGCCGCCGAGGACCAGGACCGCGCCGACGACGATCAGGACGACGACGGTGCGCAGCGGGCCCGGCGCGGACAGGGTGCCCAGGGCCTCGAAGCCGGTGGGGGGCTTGAGCATGCCCTTCATGGGCCAGGCCACGGCGTCGACGCGGGCGGACACGGCACCGCGGGCGACGGTGCCGCGGGCGGCGTCGGTGAGGTGGGCGGTGGAGTCCAGGGAGCCCTGCCGCTCGTCGCCGAGGAGGAAGAGGCGGCCCTCGGGGACCTTGACCGTCGGGAAGTCCGTGATCTCGGCGAGGCTGCCCTTGGGGAGGTAGGGCTCCTCGATCTGTTTGCCGTTGACGGTCAGCTTGCCGTCCGTGCAGCAGCCGACGGTGTCGCCGCCGACCGCGACCACCCGCTTGACCACGTCGGAGTCGGTCACCCAGTTCGTGTCGCGGAAGACGACGACGTCGCCCCGGCGTATCTCGCCGCCGTCGACGCGCTGGGCGAGGACCCGGTCACCGGCGTCGATCGTCGGGGCCATCGAGCTCGTGGGCACGGTGTAGGGCCGGTAGACCACCGCCCCCCACGCGAATCCGCCGAGGAACAGCACCAGGCCCAGTGCCACGGCCACCCCTGACAGCCGCTGGCCGAGCGGGCTGCCGATCCGCTCCGCGCCGGTGCCGCGCGGGGCCGTATGTGTCGTGCTCTCGCCACCCATGGACCCGCACCCTACCCGGCGGTACCGAAGGGGGCCCAGCCTCCCTCCCGACTCGGCCGGGAGCGGGACCGGACCCAGGCTTCCCCAGACGCGCGGGCCCGGCCGTCCCCGCATCGTAGGGGCCCGGCCGTCCCCAGACGTGCGGGCGCTCAGCGGGTGCGGCTCGCCGTGGCGCGCCGACGGCGCCACACCGCCACCGGCAGTACGCCCACGAGCGCGACGCCCCCCGGTGCCACCGACAGCGAGGCGGCGCCGGAGGACCGCTGGTCGAGGCCGGACTGGTCGAAGGTGTCCGGGACCGGCAGGGTGCCCCAGCGGTTGATCGGCCATGCCTTGACGATGGCGCGGCCGACGACCTTGTCGACCGGGACCATGCCGTGGTTCTTGTCGGCCTGGTTGTAGCGGGAGTCACGGGAGTTCTGCCGGTGGTCGCCCATCACCCACAGGTAACCCTCGGGGATCTTCACCTTGAACTGGCCGCCCTGGTCGTCCATGCTGCACGGGGTGTTGCCGGGGTAGACATACGGCTCGTTCAGCGCCTTGCCGTTGACCAGCAGCGGGCCGGTGTTCTTGCACTCGACCGTGTCACCGCCGACGCCGACGACCCGCTTGATCAGGTCCTTCTCCTCCGCGGACGGCATCAGGCCGATCCAGCTGAGGACCTTCTGCACGGCGTTCGGAGTGGGCGTGGGCTCGCCCGCCAGCCAGTTGTCCGGGTCGTGGAAGACGACGACCTCGCCGCGCTCCGGCTCGGAGCCGAACCACGGGGTGAGCTTGTCGACCAGGACGCGGTCCCCCTGTTGCAGGGTGTTCTGCATCGAGTCCGACGGGATCGAGAACGCCTGCACCAGGAACGTCTTGATCAGCAGCGCGAGCACCAGCGCGATGCCGATCAGGATCGGCAGTTCCTTCCAGAAGGAGCGCGGCTTCTTCGGCCCGGGGGCCGCATCGCCCCGCTCCGCGGCGCTGTCCACCGGGGGCTCCCCGTCGGCAGCGGCGTCCTGCGCCGCCCCCGCGTCATTACCTGAGGTCACGGCGCCGCCCGAGGTGGGGCCGTTTGCTTCCACGGGGCGCCCGCGGTGTTCCTCGCCGTCGTGTCCCGACCGTGCGCCGACCGCCACATCCCCCACGCCAACTCCTTACTCTGTGCCGCCGCCTGCTCCGGGTACGGTGCAGGCCCACCACTCCCATAACGAGCGGGAGTTCCGCAGGAGTCGGGAGCTGGATCATTCCGTTCGGATCGTCGGAGGCAACCCTATGCGACAGCGGGGGAGCCGCGGTCGACCCCGACACGGAGTTCGACACGCTTGCGAAGGTTTTAGGTTCGGTCAGGCCGGACCAGTGGCCGATGGGCCAGCCGATGACCATGGCCCGGCCGACCACGGAGTCCACGGAGACCGTCCCGCCGTAGTCGGTGTCCTGGTGGGCGCGCGAGTCCGCGGAGTTGTCGCGGTGGTCGCCCATCACCCACAGCCGCCCCTCGGGGACGGTGACGTCGAACGGCGTCGCGGAGGGTGCGCTGCCGGGGTACAGGTAGTCCGTCTCGGCCAGGGGAACGCCGTTGACGGTCACCCGGCCCTGCGCGTCGCAGCACTTGACGTGGTCACCGCCGACGCCGATGACCCGCTTGATCAGGTCCTTCTCGTTGTCGGAGGGCAGCAGACCGATGAAGGTGAGCCCTTCCTTGATCTGCTTGACGCCGACAGGGTCGTTCTTCTTGGTGGTCTGCTCGTCGGCCAGCCAGCCGCCCGGATCGTGGAAGACGACGACGTCCCCGCGCTCCGGCTTGGAACCGAACCACGGGGTGAGCTTGTCGACCAGGACACGGTCGCCGATCCGGATCGTCTGCTCCATGGAGCCCGACGGGATCACGAACGCCTGGACGAGGAACGTCTTCAGGACCAGCGCTATCAGCACGGCCACACCGACCAGCAGCGGTATTTCGCGCACCGCGCTGCGTCTGCGCTTGCGCTTGACCTTGCGCTGGAGCTTGCGCCGCTCCGCGCGGGTGCGTCCGCCGCCGGGGCCGGCCGCGCGCCGGGCGCCGGTGGGCAGCAGGTTGTCGGCGGCGCCGCTGGGCACACCGCGCGGCTTGCCCCGGTTACCCATGCGTGTCCTCCGCGGCGGCGGGCACGCGCGCGTAGGCGGCCGGGCGGTGCAGGTGGGTCCAGTGGCCGAAGGGCCAGGCGATCCAGTCGGCGCGCCCGATCACCTCGCCGACGGGGACCATGCCGCCGCCCGGGGAGCCGAGGTGGTCGCGGGAGTCGCTGGAGTCACT
Organism: Streptomyces diversicolor; assembly: GCF_057537855.1. Lineage (NCBI taxonomy): Bacteria > Bacillati > Actinomycetota > Actinomycetes > Kitasatosporales > Streptomycetaceae > Streptomyces > Streptomyces diversicolor. The sequence continues at coordinate 88,212 of NZ_BAAJXA010000025.1, read as the reverse complement.
GCGGTGGTCGCCGAGGACGAACAGCCTGCCCTCGGGCACGACGACGTCGAAGGGCACGGTGGACGGGCTGTCCCCGGGGTAGAGGAACGCCGTCTCGTCGACCGCTCGGCCGTTCACTTCGATCCTCCCCTCCTTGTCGCAGCACACCACATGGTCTCCGCCCACACCTACAACGCGTTTGATGTAGTCCGCGTCCCCGAAATAGCCGGTTCCGTCGAACACGACGACGTCGCCGCGCCGCGGTTCGGCACCGAAACGGTACGCCAACTTATTTACGACGACGCGGTCCCCGATCCTCAATCCGCCTTCCATGGACCCGCTCGGGATCTGGAACGGCTGCGCCACGAACGTGTTGAGGAGCAGCAGGAACAGCAGGCAGACGAAGAGGGTGAGGGTGATCCGTCCGCCGGGCAGCCAGTCGGTGAACCGCGAGACCAACGCGAAACGCGACCGTCCCTCCGTGCCCGTGGTTCCGGGTCTGGAGGTGCGGTCGCGTTGCGTCGGCTGCGCTTCGGTGTCCATCGGGGGCTGATGCTATCCGGCCCCGCCGCGAACTCCGACGAGCGTTCAGTTCTCGCGCTTCTCCTTGATCTTCGCGGCCTTGCCGCGCAGGTCGCGCAGGTAGTACAGCTTGGCGCGGCGCACGTCACCCTTGGTGACCAGCTCGATCTTCTCCACGATCGGGGTGTGCACCGGGAAGGTGCGCTCGACGCCGACGGAGAAGGAGACCTTGCGGACCGTGAAGGTCTCGCGGACACCGGAGCCCTGGCGGCGGATCACCACGCCCTTGAACTGCTGCACACGGGAGCGGTTGCCCTCGATGACGCGGACGTGCACGTTGACGGTGTCACCCGGGCGGAAGGCCGGGACGTCGCTGCGCAGCGACGCGGAGTCGACGGAGTCGAGCAGGTGAGACATGTCGTCTGCTTTCTTCGTCGATGCCACAGGTCATCGACGGGAACTAGATGTTCGGAAGGTGGGCCGTGCGGGTCGGGGCGGGCGTCGTGTCCCCCTGTGGCAGGGGCGCGCGCCGGACGGACGCACAACAGCCGCCTATTGTTCCATGCCCTGTGGCCTGCGCCAAAATCGGCCGTAGGGCTCACCGTCCGGGTCCGGTGCCCAGCCGAGGACGGCGAGCATTTCGCGGTCCTTCTTGTCGAAGGTCTTGGGGTCGCAGCGCTCGATGAGGTCGGGCCGGTTGGCCGTGGTGCGCTTCAGGGCCTCGTCCCTGCGCCAGCGGGCGATCCTCCCGTGGTGGCCGCTGAGCAGTACGTCCGGGATGTCACGGCCGCGCCAGACGGGCGGCTTGGTGTAGACGGGGCCCTCCAGGAGCGCGGCCATCGCGCCGGGCGCGAACGAGTCGTCCCGGTGGGACTCGGCGTTGCCGAGGACGCCGGGCAGCAGCCGTGCCACGGCCTCGGTGACCACGAGGACGGCCGCCTCCCCGCCGGCCAGCACATAGTCGCCGATGGACACCTCGTACACCGGCATCCGTGTCGCGTACTCGTCCGTGACGCGCCGGTCGATGCCCTCGTAGCGGGCGGGCGCGAAGATCAGCCAGGGGCGTTCGGAGAGTTCGACGGCCAGTTCCTGGGTGAAGGGCCGGCCGCTCGGTGTGGGCACGATCAGCGCGGGCGCGTGGGAGCCGGTCTCGTAGCCGTCGGCCAGCACGGTGTCCAGAGCGTGCCCCCACGGCTCGGTCTTCATGACCATGCCGGGGCCGCCGCCGTACGGGGTGTCGTCGACCGTGTTGTGGCGGTCGTACGTCCAGGTCCGCAGGTCGTGCACGTGCACGTTCAGCTGACCGCGCGCGCGTGCCTTGCCGACGAGGGAGACGTTCAGCGGTTCCAGGTACTCGGGGAAGATCGTGACGACGTCGAGCCTCATGTGCCGTCGTCCCCCGACTGTGCGCCGCGTCCCTCGGCGGCTTCCTCCGCGCGGTCGTCGATGAGGCCGGGCGGGGGCGCGATGACGGCCTTCTGCTCCGCCAGGTCGATCTCGGTGACGATCTCCTCCACGAAGGGGATCAGCACCTCGTCCCCGTCGGGCCGCTCCACGATGAGCAGGTCCTGCGAGGGCAGATGCGAGACCTCGGTGATCCGGCCGACCTGTGTGCCGTCCTCGGTGACCACGTCGAGGTCGATCAACTGGTGGTCGTAGTACTCGTCCTCGCCCTCGGGCAGCGCGTCCGGGTCGATCTCGGCGATCAGGAGGGTGTTGCGGAGGGCTTCGGCGCCGTTGCGGTCCTGGACGCCCGCGAAGCGCAGGAGCAGACGGCCGCTGTGGACGCGGCCCGTCTCGATGGTGAGCGGTCCCGCGGCGGCGGGATCGGTGGCGAGCACGGCACCGGGCGCGAGCCTGAGTTCCGGCTCGTCGGTGCGTACCTCGACGGTGACCTCACCCTTGATGCCATGGGCACGGCCGATCCGTGCGACTACCAGCTGCACGTGTCCAATTCTCCTGTCGGTCTCCTGCTCATACGACTGCGGGCCGGGGACGGCCAGTGGCCCTCCCCGGCCCGAGCCGGTTGCGAAAAGCGTCAGCGGACGTGGTCGACGTCGACGAGGTCGACGCGGACTCCGCGGCCGCCGATGGCACCCACGACGGTGCGCAGGGCGCGTGCGGTGCGGCCGTTGCGGCCGATCACCTTGCCGAGGTCGTCGGGGTGCACCCGGACCTCCAGGACGCGCCCGCGACGCAGGTTGCGCGAGGCGACCTGCACATCGTCGGGGTTGTCGACGATGCCCTTCACGAGGTGCTCAAGCGCCTCTTCGAGCATGCTGCTCAGGCCCCGGTCGACTCGGAGGACTCGGCGGCGGCCTCGTCCTTCTTCTCGGCCTTCTTCTTCTGGGTGATCGCCTCACCCTTGCCCTCGTCCTCGCCGCCGAGCGCCTCGAACGACGGACGCGTGCTCTTCGGCTCGGCGACGAGCAGCGGCGCCGGAGCGGGCTCGCCCTTGAACTTCTGCCAGTCGCCGGTCTTCTTCAGGATGGCGAGCACGGGCTCGGTCGGCTGCGCGCCGACACCGAGCCAGTACGCCACACGCTCGGCGTCCACCTCGATGACCGACGGGTGGTAGGTCGGGTGGTACTTGCCGATCTCCTCGATGGCCCGGCCGTCACGGCGGGTACGGGAGTCGGCGACGACGATGCGGTAGTGAGGCGAACGGATCTTGCCCAGACGCTTCAGCTTGATCTTGACTGCCACGGGAGTGGGTTCTCCTGGATTTGACGTGGTGGGGCACAACGAGATGCCGCGTGGGGTTGCGGTGCCCGAGTGGCCCGATGGACGCGTCAGCCGGAGGAGAGAGGGGTCCTGTGCGGCTGTCGAGTACAGCTAGCCATTGTGCCACACCCCGCGGGTCGCTCTCGGCCAGGTGGAAGTGCGCGCGGGCAGGCCGCAGTGGCACCCGGCGTGGGGGTGAGTCACGCCGGGTGCGCCGCCCGGTGCCGTGCGATGGCCGGTCGGCCCGTGCCGCCCCCGGCACGGGCCGACCGGCCGGCGAGGCCACTTCCGGCACCCACGAGATGCCGGTACACCGCGGCCCGCGGATCAGGCCGCTCCCACGACCTCCGGGATCCGGAACGGCTTGCCGCAGCCGCCGCACATGATCGGCGCCTGCGCCAGCACCGACGGGACCACCCGGACGTTGCGCCCGCAGTCGCAGACGGCCTTGACGCGGACGCCGCCCCCGGAGGACCCGTGCCGTGCGGCCGGCCCGCGGAAGGTGCGGGAGGTGTCCGCGGAGGTGGCCGCCATATGGGCCTTGAGGGCGCGCTGAAGCCGCTCCATGGTCGGGCGGTAGCGCCGCTTCGCCTCGGGGTTGAGCGTGACCAGCGAGAAACCGCTGCTGGGATGCGGCTCGTCGGGGTGGTCCAGACCCAGCTCCTCGGCGATGGCGAGGAATCTCCGGTTGTGGTAGCGGCCGGCTCGGGAGGTGTCGCGTACGCCGCGGGCGGCGGCGATGCCATGGACTGCCTCATGGAGCAGTCGCTCGAAGGAGAGTTCGTGTCCGCACGCGGACGACGACTCCCCGATCAGGGACTCTGGCGCGGCAAGGTCCGGCAGCTCGGGGTGGTACCGCTGAATGTCGGCCCACGCCTGCGCCAGCTCTGCGGCGAGAACAGGTGGTGTCTGTGTCGTGCTCACGTAATGACAACGAGCCAGAGTGCCGCTGTGTTCCGATTCCGGGGCATCCCAAATAATTTGCACGTACCCGTCAGTTGCCGCTGATGCGTCCTGACGAGGGCGGGTGCGCTGATCTGCACAGAAGCGGAACAGCTCGTATCAAGCCGGTACGTAGTCCGACGTAGGACCCGGCGCGTGGATCGTGTTCGCGCGCCGGGGCGGCCGGCGTCGGCTGATGCGCAAGAGGCGTTTCGGTCGCTCTCGCGGCGAACGCGTGGTGTCAGTATGCGCGCGCGACGACCGCGACGTTACCGGGGGCGTCGTCCGCGTCCGGCACCGACCCGTCCGCGGCGACCAGACACCGTACGGTGACGGCGTGCTCGGCCAGCCTGGCCTCGCCCTCCTCGCCGAGATCGGCCCACGGGATGCGCGCCCAGCCGCCGGCACCGGCGGCCTCGACGGCCTCCTCGACGGTGGTCACGTCGGTGGTGCGGGACTCGCGGCGCTGCCTGGCCTGTCTCAGGAGCAGCGCCTGGTCCTCTTCGAGGATCTGCGGAAGCAGCCCGGCCAGCGCGTCCAGGGCGACCGGCGCCTTGCCACCGGGGATCCGGCGGGCCAGCATCGCCGTGCCGTTCTCCACATCGCGCGGGCCGACCTCGATGCGGACCGGCACGCCCTTCAGCTCCCAGTCGACGGCGCGCCGCCCGAACGGGGTGTCCGTGCGGTCGTCCACCCGGACCCGGATCCCGGCCGCCTTCAGCCGGTCGCCGATCTCGCGGACCTTGGCCAGGACCGCCTCGTCGTCCTTGACCGCGAGCACGACGGCCTGGGTCTGCGCCAGGCGGGGCGGGACGCGCAGCCCGTCGTCGTCGCCGTGCATCATCACCAGGGCGCCGATCATGCGGGTGGTGGAGCCCCAGGAGGTCTGCCACACATACTCCTGCCGGCCGTCCTTCGACAGGTACTGGGTGTGGAAGACCTTGGCGAAGTTCTGGCCGAGTTCATGGCTGGTGCCCAGTTGCAGGGCCTTGCCGTCGCCCATCATGCCCTCCAGGGTGAGGGTGTTGACGGCGCCGGCGAACCGCTCACGCGCGGTCTTGCGGCCCGCCAGGACGTCCATGGCGAGGACGTTCTCCATGAAGTCGGCGTACACGTTCCGGTGGATGTGCGCCGCGTAGTCCCGGGCGTCCTCGTAGGTGGCGTGCGCGGTGTGGCCCTCCTGCCACAGGAACTCCGTCGTGCGCAGGAAGACCCGCGGGCGCAGCTCCCAACGCACCACGTTCGCCCACTGGTTGATCAGCAGCGGCAGATCGCGGTAGCTCTGCACCCACTTGGCGAAGTAGTCGTTGACGATCGTCTCCGAGGTGGGCCGGACGACGACGGGCTCCTCCAGCTCCTTGCCGCCGGCGTGGGTGACGACGGCCAGCTCCGGCGCGAAACCCTCGACGTGCTCGGCCTCCCGGGTCAGGTACGACTGCGGGATGAACAGCGGGAAGTAGGCGTTGGCGGCACCGGCCTCCTTGATCCGGGCGTCCATCTCGGCCTGCATCCGCTCCCACAGCCCGTACCCGTACGGTCGGATCACCATGGTGCCGCGCACCGGACCGTTGTCGGCCAGCTCGGCCTTGTTGATCAGATCCTGGTACCAGCGGGGGAAGTCGACCGCCCGGGGTGTGAGAACGGGTGCCTTTGCCATGGCGCGATGGTACGGGTCCACGTTGCCGGGATGTGAATTCTCGCCACAGCCGCCCGGACGCCGCAAACCGGGCCCCACGACCCCTGGACGCCGTCGCGAGCCGGGAGTTACCTGGCATACGTGGAGAGTGCGAGCGCACGGCACGGGGGCCACGCAACGCGCACACCGGCAACCTTCGGCGGATTGGGGCGCTTATCCATGACACCTACGCTCGTGCGGCAGCACCCGTCCCCCGCGGGGCCCGCGCCCCGTACGGACCGGGGTGCACGCGCGCGTGACTGGTCCGAGATCCAGGAGCGGATGCTGGTCCCGCTCCACGAGTCCGTCTACGAACGTCTTGAAGTGGGCCCCGCCACCCGGCTGTTGGGCCTTCGCTGCGGTTCCGGGCTCGCCCTGCTGACGGCGGCGTTGCGAGGGGCCACGGTGACCGGCGTGGACTCCGGCCGGCCCGAACTGCTCGCCCTCGCCCGACAGCGCCTGCTGCCGGAGACCCGGGAAACACCGCAGACGCCGCAGACGCCGCGTACCCGCGCGCGTGCGCGCGCCCGGATCGTCGACGGCGGGCCCGCGGACGCGGCCGACGCGACGACGCCCGCGTTCACCCTGGTGACCGCCTTCCAGCCGATCGGGTGCACGACGGGCGACGCCGCGGAACTCGGCGACCTGCTCACCGCCGCGGTGCCGCTGGCCGAGCGCGGGGCGGCCGTGGTGCTGACCGGCTGGGGCCCGCCGGAGCGCTGCGCCACCTCCAGCGTGCTGCGGGTGGCCGCCAAGCTGGCCGATCCCCTGCGCGGCGCGGGCAGTTGGCGACCGGCCCGGCGCGACGACCTGGAGGAGGCCGCCCAGCGGGCCGGGCTGCGGCCGGACGGTTCGGGGCGGGTGGCCTGCCCGTTCGGGTACGCGGACCTCGACAGCGCGGTACGCGGACTGCTGTCGACGGGGCTGTTCGACGCGGCGATCGCGGCCACCGACCAGGTGCAGGTGGACAAGGAACTGCGGGAGGCGCTGCATCCCCATCGGCGGCAGGACGGCACGGTATGGATGCCGAACGTCCTGCGCTATCTGATCGCCCGCGTTCCGTAGCCGCCCGGCCCGAGGCGCACGGCGAAGACGCACAACGGCGGGCCGCACTTTGGCCGGAAACCCGCGGTGCCGGACGACCGGCTTCGCCGCCACGGTGACGCGGTGCCGGGTCGGGTCCCCCCGCTGCCGGTCGACGCCGAGGGCGTCCTTCCCGCCGAAGCGGGAGGGACGCCCTCACGGTCGCGCGCGGCCTCAGCCCATGAACTTCTTGAACTCGTCCGGCAGTTCGAACTCCTGCCCGCCCTGCTGCGGCAGACCGAAGGCGCCGCCCTGCTGGGCCGCTGCCTCACGCCGCTGGGCCGCCTCCAGCTCCTGCTGCTTGCGCTTCATCGGGTTGCCCGAGCGCTGCTTGCCCTTGGCCTTCTTCGGCTGCTTCTTGGTCCGGCCGGGGCCGCCGCCCATGCCCGGGATCCCCGGCATGCCGGGCATGCTGCCGCCCTGGGCCATCCGGGACATCATCTTGCGCGCCTCGAAGAACCGTTCGACAAGCCCCTTGACCGCGCTGACCTCGACACCGGAACCCTTGGCGATCCGAGCGCGGCGCGAGCCGTTGATGATCGTGGGGTCCTGGCGCTCCCCCGGGGTCATCGACTTGATGATCGCGGCGGTGCGGTCGACGTCCCGCTCGTCCAGGTTGTTGATCTGGTCCTTGATCTGCCCCATGCCGGGCAGCATCCCGAGCAGCTTGCTGATGCTGCCCATCTTCCTGACCTGCTCCATCTGGGCCAGGAAGTCGTCCAGGGTGAAGTCCTGGCCCTTCTTGGACGCCAGCTTGGAGGCCATCTTCTCGGCCTCTTCCTGGCTGAACGTCTTCTCCGCCTGCTCGATCAGGGTGAGCAGGTCACCCATGTCGAGGATGCGGGAGGCCATCCGGTCCGGGTGGAAGGCGTCGAAGTCCTCCAGCTTCTCCCCGTTCGACGCGAACATGATCGGCTTGCCGGTGATCTGCCGGATCGACAGGGCCGCACCGCCGCGGGCGTCGCCGTCGAGCTTGGAGAGCACCACGCCGTCGAAGCCGACGCCGTCACGGAATGCCTCGGCGGTGTTGACGGCGTCCTGGCCGATCATCGCGTCGACGACGAAGAGGATCTCGTCCGGGGAGACCGCGTCCCGGATGTCCGCGGCCTGCTGCATCATCTCCTGGTCGATGCCGAGGCGGCCCGCGGTGTCCACGATCACGATGTCGTGGACCTTGGACTTCGCGTGGTCGATGGAGTCCTTGGCGACCTTGACCGGGTCGCCGACGCCGTTGCCCGGCTCGGGCGCGTAGACCGCGACGCCGGCGCGCTCGGCGACGACACTGAGCTGGTTGACGGCGTTCGGGCGCTGGAGGTCGGCGGCGACGAGCAGCGGCGAGTGGCCCTGTTCCTTGAGCCAGCGGCCGAGCTTGCCCGCGAGGGTGGTCTTACCGGCGCCCTGGAGACCGGCCAGCATGAGCACGGTGGGCGGCTGTTTGGCGAAGCGCAGTCGGCGGGTCTCACCGCCGAGAACGGTCACCAACTCGTCGTTGACGATTTTCAGGACCTGTTGGGCGGGGTTCAGCGCCCGGGAGACCTCGGCGCCGAGGGCCCGCTCCTTGACGTTCTTGATGAACGTCCGCACGACGGGCAGGGCCACGTCCGCTTCGAGGAGCGCGATGCGGATCTCGCGCGCCGTGGCGTCGATGTCCGCCTCGGACAACCTGCCCTTGCCGCGGAGGTTTTTGAAAGTCGCGCTGAGGCGGTCGGAGAGGGTATCGAACACGGTGGCGTCGGTCCTCGGGGTCGGAGTGGGTTCGGGGCTGCCCTCCAGGGTATCCGGCCCCGCAAGCGAATCGGTCCCGCCCGCTGGATACGGCGCACCCGACGTGACCGTGAGGTCACGCGCGCAGTGTCTCCTCCAGTGCGCGAGCCGTCGATGCCGCGTCCTGGGCCGGCAGCGGCGTGCCCGCCTCCGTGGTGACGTAGAACGCGTCCACCGCGTTGGAGCCCAGCGTCGACACGTGCATGCTGCGCACCCGCACCCCCGCCTTCTCCAGGGCCATCCCGATCCGGTACAGCAGCCCAGGCGCGTCCTGGGCCCGTACCTCGATCACCGTCGCGTGATGGGAGGCCGCCGGGGCGACCGTCACCCGCGGCGGCGGGGCCACCCAGCCGCGCCGGCGCGGATAGGCCGCGTCGCGTTCGGCGAGGCGGCCCGCGATGTCCAGGGTGCCGTCCAGCGCCCGCACCAGGTCGGCGCGCAGCCGCGCCGCCTGCGGCAGCGATCCGTACTCCGCCGCGACCCGCCAGTTCAGCAGCAGGACCGAGCCGTCGTCGACGTCGTCCGGCAGCCGCAGGGCCCGCAGCTCCGCCGTGCGGACCGTGAGGCGGTGGACGGCGAGGACGCCGGCCACCGCGGGCAGCACACCCGGCTGGTCGGGCACCGCGATGAGGAGTTCGACGCCCAGCGGCTCGGGCTCGCCCGCGGGCTCCTGGGTGACGGGTTCCGTCTGCGCGCGCAGCGCGAGCACCGGTCCTTCGGTGCGGAACGCCTCGATGGCGAGCCGTTCCTGTTCGACGGTGGGCGCGGCGGCCTCGGGCTCCTCGGGCGCGTCCCCGGCGAGCACGGCGGCGACCCGTTTCACCAGGTCGGCGACCAGGGAGCCGCGCCAGGACGACCAGGCGGCCGGCCCTGTGGCCAGCGCGTCCGCCTCGGTCAGCGCGTGCAGAAGCTCCAGCGTGCCCTGGGTGCCGACCGCGTCGGCGACCGCGCGCACGGTGGCCGGGTCCTCCAGGTCGCGCCGGGTGGCGGTCTCGATCAGCAGCAGGTGATGCCGTACGAGGGCGGAGAGCACGGCGGCCTCGGCGCGGTCGAAGCCGATGCGCGTGGCCACGTCCTTGGTGATGATCTCGCCGGCCACGGAGTGGTCGCCCGGCCAGCCTTTGCCGATGTCGTGCAGCAGGGCGGCGACCAGCAGCAGGTCGGGGCGGCCGACCCGGCGGGTCAGCTCGGAGGCGCGGACCGCCGTCTCGATCAGATGCCGGTCCACGGTCCACACATGGACGGCGTTGCGCTGCGGGCGGCAGCGCACCCGCTCCCAGTCCGGCAGCAGCCGCGTGATCAGGCCCTCGGCTTCCAGGGCCTCCCAGACGTCCACCGTCGGACGGCCCGAGCCGAGCAGGGTGACGAGCTGTTCGCGGGCCTCGGCGGGCCAGGGCGTGGGCAGCGGGCGGACGGTGGCCGCCATGCGCCGTACGGCGTGCAGGGAGAGCGGGAGGCCGGCCTGCGCGGCGGCTGCCGCGGCGCGCAGCGCAAGCACCGGGTCGCGTTCGGGGCGGGCGGTGCGGGCGAGCACCACCTCGCCGTCCTGCTCCACCACGCCCTCGGCGAGCGGCGAGCGTTCGGTGACCGGCTTGCCGCCCAGCGCCCTCCCGTCGCCTGCCACCGCCCTTCTGAGGAAGTCGCTTCGCTCCCGTGCCAGTTTGCGCAGCCGCGGGCGCACGGCGCGCGACCGCAGGACGCGCCCCACTTCGCGCCAGGTGACGTCACTCGCGTACGCGATGACGCGCGCCGCCTCGTACACCTGCCGCAGCAGTGTGTCGGCGTCCAGCAGGCCCAGGTCCGCCGCCACCTGGTCCTGCTCCTGGAGGGCGAGGCGGTCGGTGGCGCGGCCGGTGGCCAGGTGCAGGGCGTCCCGGACGTCGAGCAGCCGTCGCCGGGCGTCCGCCAGGCCCTCGCGGGGCGCGTCCGCGAGCCAGGACGCGGCGACGGCGCGCAGCGCGGTGGCGTCCCTGAGGCCGCCGCGGGCCTCCTTGAGGTCCGGTTCCAGGAGGTACTGCAGCTCGCCCTGGCGTGCGGCGCGCTCGGCGCACAGCTCCTGGAGTTCGGGCAGGCGTTTCGGCGCCTGGTTGCGCCAGTCGGCGAGCACGGCGGTGCGCAGTGCGGTGGTGAGTCCGAGATCGCCCGCGATGTGCCGGGCGTCGAGCAGGCCGAGCTGGACCTTGAGGTCGTCGCCTGCCGTCCTGCGGGCCTCCGACGGCGTACGCACGGAGTGGTCGAGGGCGAGGCCGAGGTCCCAGACCGGGTACCAGATGCGGTCGGCCAGGGCGGCGACCGCCTTGGTGTCGCCGCCGTCGTGCAGCAGCAGGAGGTCGAGGTCGCTGCGCGGGGACAGCTCGCCGCGGCCGTAGCCGCCGACGGCGACCAGGCAGACGCCCCTGAGGTCGTCGGCCGCCGCGGTGAACAGGCCGCTCAGCCAGTCGTCGGTCAGCTCGGCGAGGGCCGCACGGCGCGGCGGCCCGGACCGCGCCCCCTCGGTGAGGAGGCGCAGCCGGGCCGCCGCGTAGCCGCCGGGTCCCGAGTGCTCCGCGTCTTTCCGAAGATCCGTACCCGTCACCCAGCGACTCCTGTCCTTGATCGTCGGACGGCCTTGTGTCGGACGGCGCGTCCGGTCAGAGTGCGTCCGGGCCGCGCTCGCCGGTGCGGACCCGGACGGCCGTCTCGACCGGCAGGGACCAGACCTTGCCGTCACCGATCTTGCCGGTGCGGGCCGCCTTGACGATGACGTCGATCAGCTGCTCGGCGTCGTCGTCCTCGGCCAGCACCTCGATACGGATCTTGGGTACCAGGTCGACGGTGTACTCGGCGCCGCGGTAGACCTCGGTGTGTCCCCGCTGCCGTCCGTAGCCACTCGCCTCGGTGACCGTCAGACCGTGCACCCCGAAGGCCTGCAGGGCTTCCTTGATCTCGTCGAGCCGGTGGGGCTTGACGACGGCGGTGATGAGCTTCATGCGTCCACCTTCTTGCTCTGCGTGGCGGTCAGGGAGGGCGCGGCGGTGCCGACGACTCCGCCGCCGGCGCCGCTGAAGTCGTATGCGGTCTCGGCGTGCTCGGCCTGGTCGATCCCGGAGACCTCTTCGTCCTCGGTGACCCGCATGCCGATGGTCCTGTCGAGGAGGAAGGCGAGGACAGCCGAGGCGATCAGGGAGTAGGCGAGGACGCCGAAGACGCCGGCGCACTGCTTCCAGAACTGGTCGAGGCCACCACCGTAGAACAGGCCCTTGACGTCGGACTGGCCCTTGCCGCTGGCGAAGAAGCCGATGAGCAGGGAGCCGACGATGCCGCCGACCATGTGGACGCCGACCACATCGAGGGAGTCGTCGTAGCCGAACCTGTACTTCAGGCCCACGGCCATCGCGCACAGGACGCCGGCGACGACGCCGACGGCGATCGCGCCGAGCGGGGAGACGGCGCCGCCGGACGGGGTGATCGCGACCAGTCCCGCGACCGCGCCGGAGGCGGCGCCCAGCGTGGTGAACGCGCCGTGCCGGATCTTCTCGTAGGCGAGCCAGGCCAGCATGGCGGCGGCGGTGGCGACCTGGGTGTTGACGAACATCAGCGCGCCGACGCCGTCCTCGTTGCCGAGCCAGGAGCCCGCGTTGAAGCCGAACCAGCCGAACCACAGCAGACCGGCGCCGAGCATGACCAGCGGAAGGCTGTGCGGGCGCATCGGGTCCTTCTTGAAGCCGACGCGCTTGCCGATGACGAGGATCACGCCGAGTGCCGCGGCACCCGCGTTGATGTGGACCGCCGTACCGCCGGCGAAGTCGATCACACCGAGGTCGAAGGCCCAGCCGCCGGAGCCCCACACCCAGTGCGCCACGGGGAAGTAGACGACCGTGGCCCACAGCACCAGGAAGACGGCCCAGGCGGAGAACTTCACGCGGTCCGCGAGGGCGCCGCTTATCAGGGCGGGCGTGATGATCGCGAACATCAGCTGGAAGACCGCGAAGACGAAGACCGGGATGGTGTAGCCGTCCCAGAGGGCCAGCTTGTCGATCCCGCTGAAGCCGACGAAGTCGGAGGTCCAGCCGACGATGGAGCCCTTGTCGGCGCCGAAGGCCATGGAGAAGCCGTAGAGGACCCACAGGATGGTGACGATGCCCAGGCTGATGAAACTCATCATCAGCATGTTCAGGGTGCTCTTGACCCGGACCATGCCCCCGTAGAAGAAGGCCAGGCCCGGGGTCATGAGCATCACCAGGGCGGAACAGATGAGCATGAAGCCTGTGTCCGCGGCGGACAGCTTGGGTGCCTCCGCGGCAAGCGTGATGGCTGGTGCCATCGGCGTCTCCTCGTCGGTTGGTACGGCCCGTGCGGGCGAAGCCTGAGTGTGGTCCGGTCATGAGGGGTGGGCCGGTTATGCGCCCTGAGACTGGCGCAGCGCCGTTTCGGTCGAGGCCCCTCGTTGTTTCACCGGAGTGACGAAGGCGCCGTGCGTGTTACGCGTCGATGAACTGCCGGATTCGGACGGCGTCCGTCGTTATCGTGGCGCAACCTTCTGCGCGGGAAACGGACCGGCCGCGGGCGACCCTCCGATGACCTGGCGTGGGGGAGCCGAGTCGGGCTGTGCGGGAGGGCCGGCCGCGGCCGGGGTTCTGGGGGGGTCAGACCGCTTCCGCGGCCTCCGGGAGGGTGCCGGCGAGCTGGTCGGTGAGGTCGATGACCTCGGCGAGGTCGCCGAAGTCGCGCACGGCCGTGTCGACGGTCTTCCGGATGCGCGTGTTCACCCGCTCGGAGCGCACCTTCTTGGCGACGCTCATCGCCTGTGCGGCGTACGCCGTGCCCTGCTCGGGCTCGCGGCGCAGCAGGTGCACGGTGGCCATGCCGATCAGGTTCAGTGCGTACGACCGCTGGTGCTCGTGGTCCGTGGCGAACAGCTCGACGGCCCGCTGCATCAGGGGCTCGGCCAGGGAGGCGTAGGCGGGGCTGCGGCCGGCCACATAGGCGAGGTCACGGTAGGAGTGGGAGTTCTCGCCGTACAGCTCGGCCTCGGAGAAGAAACGGATCCAGTCGGGGTCCGGCTCGTCCCACTCGTCGGCCTCGGCGAAGGCGTCCTCGGCCATCCGGACCGCCCGCTTGCACTTGCCCGGCTGCCCCATGTTGGCGTAGGCGCGGGCCTCCATCGCATACAGCATGGACTGGGTGCGCGGGCTCGCGCAGTCCCGGCTGCCGTACTGGGCGAGGTGGATCAGTTCCAGGGCGTCGTCGGGCCGGCCCAGATGGATCATCTGCCGGCTCATGCTGGAGAGGATGTACGAGCCGAGGGGCTTGTCGCCCGCCTCCTTGGCGGCGTGCAGGGCGAGGACGAAGTACTTCTGCGCGGTGGGCTGGAGCCCGACGTCGTAGCTCATCCAGCCGGCCAGTTCGGCGAGTTCGGCGGCGACCTTGAAGAGCTTCCTGGTGGTGGCCTCCGGCTGGGGTTCCTGGAGCAGGTCGGTCACCTCGTGCAGCTGGCCGACGACCGCCTTGCGGCGCAGGCCGCCGCCGCACTGGGCGTCCCACTGGCGGAACATCATCGCGGTGGAGTCCAGCAGGTCCAGCTCGGGCTTGGACAGCCGGCCGGGGCGCCGGGACTCGGCGGGGGCCTGGGGTCCGGACCGCGGGGAGGGCGGCGAGGGGACGAGCCAGCGCTGCATCGGCTCGATCAAGGAGGGGCCCGCGGACACGGTCAGCGAGTTCCCGAGGAAGCCGCGCCGCGCCAGCATGAGGTCGCTGCGCGAGAACTCGCTGAGCAGGGCCACCGTCTGCGGGCCCGTCCAAGGCAGGTCGACGCCGGTCGCGGAGGGTGTGGGGCGGGCGGTGCGCAGGCCGAGGTCATCGACGGAGACGACGCAGCCGAACCGCTCGGAGAACAGCTCGGACAGGATCCGGGGGATCGGCTCGCGGGGGTTCTCGCCGTCCAGCCAGCGGCGCACCCGGGAGGTGTCCGTCGAGATGTGGTTGGCGCCCAACTGGCGGGCCCGGCGGTTCACTTGGCGGGCCAGCTCGCCCTTGGACCAGCCGCTGCGCACGAACCACGATCCCAACAGCTCATTGGGGCGCCTGTCAGCGTTCGTCCCGCCACCGCCGTTGCCGCCCACTGGAACGCCCCCATTCCTGAGACCACTTGTCACCGCGTGCGCCAAGCCCTATCAGAATGCCGGTGGGCAAGGCCGCCCGTCCGGCGATTCTCACCCTTCGAACGGGAGGCCGAGATGCCTCCGGCATACCCGAAGGTGCATGTGCCCCGGGCCTCGTGCACTCAAAGTAATCCTACGATCACCCGCCCAGCCATGGCGATCCCGGAAACGCCACCATTCGCCACCCCTTCGAATGAACTCACTGTCACCCAGGCACGATTCACTTGACATAGGACGGCTGAAAGTAGATGCAGCGGTGCACTCGGGGGCGCGCAGCTCCCTGTGTACCACCGGGGACGCTTCATGGCGCCGCTCGGCTCCCGTGGGAAGCGGGGGTAGACGGAGCCATATGGTCACGTTCCGCTTCCGTCTCGTTCCACGTCGTAACCATCGGCGTGCCGGACCCGTTGGAGGGGGCATGGGCTTCACGATCGGCGGCATTCGCGAGATCCGCTCCGGTACCTGGCGGCGCGGCCGCTCGTCGGAGTGCACCACGGTCGCCGAGTTCACCGGACTGTGGGGCTGGGACGTGGTGCCGGGCGCGCGGACCGTGGGGGGCACGTGTTCCTGCGGCCGCGCGGACTGCCGTGCGCCGGGCGCGCATCCCCTGGAGTTCGCACCCCTGATCCCCGCCGGGGCCACGCTCGACGAAGTCACCAAGTCCTGGGGCGAGTTCCCCGGCGCCGCGGTGATGCTGCCGGTCGGCCGCGCGTTCGACGTGCTGGAGGTGGCCGAGCCCGCCGGGCGGCGGGCCCTGGCCCGCCTGGAGCGGATGGGTCTGCCCCTGGGGCCGGTCGTCGCGACCCCCGACGGCCGCGCCCAGTTCCTGGTCGCCCCCGGTGCCGCCGCCGGGCTCCCCGCGCTCCTCTACCGCCTGGGCTGGGACGACCCGTCCGCGCTCGACCTGCGCGGCCTCGGCCCCGGCGAGTACATCACGGCGCCGCCCTCCGACCGGGGCGGACTGGGATCGGCCCACTGGCTCCGCCCGCCGGCCCTCGACACGGCGACCAGCCCCCCGGCGGCCCGCCTGCTCCTGGGCACCCTGGCCTACGTGGCCCACCGCTCCCGCCCCTGACCCCCCGCGGGCCACCGCGCGGAGGCATTCGGGGGTTCCCGGACCGGCGTGCCGGACGGAACGCCGACGAAGCCGACGAAAGGGATGCCGCGGGCGGCCGGACACGAGCCGCCCGGCCCGCCCGGACGGTTCGGCCCGCACCACCCCGAACCGCGCGACCAACCACGACGTACCACCCACACCCGGCCTTCTTCGCCGGCGCCAGGGCGCCGCCGCCGGTGGCGCACACCGGCGCGCGGCCCTTCGCGCCGGTTCCCACCCGCACCCGACAACACACCCGCACCACCCCCGGGGGCGCGGGGAACTGCGCAACCAACCACTTACTACCCGCGCCCGACAACGCGACGGCACCCCCCACCCCCGCCGCCGAAAACGCCCGGGTGGGGGCCGGGGCGGGCGCCGGTTGCCTTGTGGGGGGTGTCGCGGGTGGGGGTCACTCTCCGATCAGGGCGTCCACGAACGCCTCCGGCTCGAACGGCGCCAGATCGTCCGCGCCCTCGCCGAGCCCGACGAGCTTGACCGGGACGCCCAGCTCGCGCTGGACGGCGACCACGATGCCGCCCTTGGCCGTGCCGTCGAGCTTGGTCAGCACGATGCCGGTGATGTCGACGACCTCGGCGAAGACCCGGGCCTGTACCAGCCCGTTCTGCCCGGTGGTGGCGTCGAGGACGAGCAGCACCTCGTCCAGCGGGGCGTGCTTCTCGACTACGCGCTTGACCTTCCCCAGCTCGTCCATGAGCCCGGTCTTGGTGTGCAGCCGCCCGGCGGTGTCGATGAGCACCACGTCGACGCCCATCTCCTTGCCCTCCTTCACCGCGTCGAACGCGACGGAGGCGGGATCCCCGCCCTCCGGCCCGCGCACGGTGTAGGCGCCGACCCGCTCGCCCCAGGTCTGCAGCTGGTCGGCGGCGGCGGCCCGGAAGGTGTCCGCGGCGCCGAGGACGACCGTGCGCCCGTCGGCGACCAGGACACGGCCCAGCTTGCCGGTGGTGGTGGTCTTGCCGGTGCCGTTGACGCCGACGACCATGACGATCCCCGGCTTGCGGCCCTCCGGCTCGGTCTTCACCGTACGGTCCACATCGGCGCCGACCAGCTTGAGCAGTTCCTCCCGCAGCAGCCCGCGCAGTTCCTCGGGGGTGCGGGTGCCGAGCACCTTCACGCGCTCGCGCAGGCCCTCGACCAGTTCCTGGGTGGGCTGCACACCGACGTCGGCGGTCAGCAGAGTGTCCTCGATCTCCTCCCACGTCTCCTCGTCCAGGTGCTCGCGCGACAGCAGCGTGAGCAGCCCCTTGCCGAGGGCGTTCTGCGAGCGGGACAGGCGGGCGCGCAGCCGCACCAGGCGGCCGGCGGTGGGTTCCGGGACCTCGATCTCGGGCGCCGGCAGCTCTTCGACGGCCGGCGGTTCCTCGACGGCCGTCGGGGCCGAGCCGCCCGGGAGATCCACCTCCTCGATCGTGCGGCGCGACTCGTCGTGCGGCGTCTCGGCCTCGTCGCCGACGTGCGGCTCGGCCGGTGGGGCGGTGATGTCGGGCGCGGCGGGTGGCGGCGGGGGCAGCGACCTGCGGCGCCGGCTGCCGATGACCAGCCCGCCGATCGCGCCGAGCACGACCACGGCGATGACTACAGCAAGGATGACGGTTTCCATAACCCGACCAGTATCAGCCATGGGTCCCGGCCGGACCCAGCTTGTGCGCTCCTCCAGGCAGCAAAGGTCACTTCAGGACGTTTGCGACTTACGTACCATGGTGTCCCATGGGTGCCACCACCGGCCACGACGGCGCCGGCCGCCCCGCAGCGGAACCTCGCGGGGGCCCTGGCCTTGAATCCCGCGCCCTCGAACCGGTCCCGCCCGGCGAACGCCGCGCGGGCCCGCGACCTCGCTCCCACCTGAATCGCCGCCGACATCACGGTCCGGCCGCTGACCATGGGCGCGGCCCTGACGGTGCCGTACGGCGGACGCCGGCGGCGACGTCGCTCCTCAGGGGTGCCGGACGGGGCGGGGGTGGCCCAGAGGTCCACGGCTCTGGCTGTCTGACGCATCGTCAGCTAACGTCCCCCGCGACCGCACCTACCACCCGGTGACAGGGGGACCTGCCATGCCCGCAACGGTCGTCCGTTTCAACCTGGTCGAACCCGGCGCCACCCCCGCCGCGCTCGCCGCCCGCTACCGGGCCGCCCTGGAGATGGCCGGCTACGCCGACGAGCAGGGCATCACCACCATCCAGACCGAGGAGCACCACGGCGTCGCCGACAACTGGATGCCATCGCCGTTCGTGTTCGCGGGCGCGGTGTTCGGGGCGACACGGCAGATCGCGGTCACGGTGTCCGCGGCCATCGGCCCGCTGCACGACCCGCTGCGGCTGGCGGAGGACATCGCCGTGCTCGATCTGCTGAGCGGCGGCCGGCTGGTCACCGTCGCCGGGATCGGGTACCGGCCCGAGGAATACGTCCGCAGCGGCGTGGACTGGAAGCGGCGCGGCCGGCTCCAGGACGAGCTGCTGGAGACCCTGCTGAACGCGTGGACCGGCGAGGAGTTCGAGTACCGGGGCCGGACGGTCCGGGTCACCCCGCGTCCGTGCACCGAGCCGCACCCGCTGCTCCTGGTCGGCGGCTCCTCCCGGGCCGCGGCCCGCCGTGCGGCCCGGCTCGGCCTGCCGTTCTTCCCCAGCGCGCACCTGCCGGAGCTGGAGGCGTACTACAAGGAACGGCTGGTCGAGTACGGCACGCAGGGCTGGACGATGATGCCCGCCGCCGAGACCCCGCTGCTGCACATCGCCGAGGACCCGGACCGGGCGTGGGCCGAGTACGGCCGGTACTTCCTGCACGAGGCCCGCACGTACGCGTCCTGGCAGTCCGGGGACATCCGCTCGGCGGTGCGCTCGGCGGCCACGACGGTGGACGAGCTGCGCGCGGAGGGCGTGTACCGGATCCTCACCCCCGAGGAATGCGTGGCGCAGGACCTCGACAACCTGGTCCTGCACCCCCTGGCAGGCGGAATGCCCCTGGACGAGTCCTGGCGCAGCCTCCGCCTGTTCACCACCCGGGTACTCCCGTCCCTGAAGAACTGACCCATTGCAGCACGCGGCTCCACGGGCGCCCCAAAGGGGCGCGGGGAACGGCGCGCCCAGCCACAACGAACCCACAGCCGACCGACGCCCCATGGCGCCCAGTCCCGCCCGCGCCCACCCACAAGGAAGCCGCACACTGACGCCGGCCCGTCTCGGCCCAACCGGCGGAGCCCTCCGCTGAACCGGCGGAGCCCTCAGCCCATCTCCTCCAGCGCCTTGCCCTTCGTCTCCTTGACGAACTTCAGGACGAACGGGATGGAGAGCGCGGCGAACACCGTGTAGATCACGTAGGTCGCGGACAGGTTCCAGTCGGCCAGCGAAGGGAAGCTCGCGGTGATGGCCCAGTTGGCGATCCACTGCGCGGAGGCGGCCACGCCCAGCGCGGCGGCACGGATCCGGTTCGGGAACATCTCGCCGAGGAAGACCCAGACGACCACGCCCCAGGAGAGCGCGAAGAAGAGGACGAAGACGTGGGCGGCGATCAGGGCCACCCAGCCCTGCGTGGCCGGCAGCTTCCCGTCGACCAGGTGGTGGGAGAACGCCCATGCCTCCAGCGCGAGGCCGACGACCATGCCGACCGACCCGATGAGCGCGAGCGGCTTGCGGCCGATGCGGTCCACGAAGATCATCGCGATGACGGTGCCGACGATGTTGATGATCGACGTGGTGAAGGAGTACAGGAACGAGTCCGTCGGGTCGACGCCGACCGACTGCCACAGCGTCGAGGAGTAGTAGAACGCGACGTTGATGCCCACGAACTGCTGGAACACCGACAGGCCGATGCCGATCCAGACGATCGGCTTGAAGAAGAAGGAGCCGCCGAGCAGGTCCTTGAAGGTGGACCGGTGCTCGCTCCGCATGGCGTGCTCGATCTCGGCGACCCTGGCGTCGAGGTCGACTCCCTTGCCCTCGACCTCGGCGAGGATCTCGCGGGCCCGCTCGCGCCTGCCGACGGAGAGCAGGAAGCGGGGCGACTCAGGGATGGCGAAGGAGAGCAGGCCGTAGAGGGCGGCCGGGATGACCATGACGCCGAGCATGACCTGCCAGGCTTCCAGACCCATCAGCTTGCCGCGCTGGTCGCCGCCGGCGGCGTTCAGCAGACCCCAGTTGACCAGCTGCGACACGGCGATGCCCACCACGATCGCGGCCTGCTGGAAGGAGCCGAGCCGGCCGCGGTAGGCCGGCGGGGCGACCTCGGCGATGTAGGCGGGGCCGATGACCGAGGCCATGCCGATGGCGAAGCCGCCGACGATCCGCCAGAAGGCGAGGTCCCAGAGCGCGAACGGCAGCGCGGAGCCGACGGCGCTGACCGTGAAGAGGAGCGCGGCGATCTGCATGCAGCGGATGCGGCCGATGCGGTCCGCTATCCGGCCCGCGGTCGCGGCGCCGACGGCACAGCCGATCAGGGCGATGGCGATGACCTGGGCGAGGGCCGCGGAGCCGATGTCGTAGCGGCTGCGGATGGCCTCCACGGCGCCGTTGATCACGGAGCTGTCGTATCCGAAGAGGAAGCCG
This sequence comes from Streptomyces diversicolor, assembly GCF_057537855.1. NCBI lineage: Bacteria > Bacillati > Actinomycetota > Actinomycetes > Kitasatosporales > Streptomycetaceae > Streptomyces > Streptomyces diversicolor. Next base: position 67,725 of record NZ_BAAJXA010000025.1, on the reverse strand, counting down.
CCCATCGCGGCCGCCGCCGCGATGAAGACGACGTGCCCGAGGTGGTCGGGGTGGGCCGTTCCGGCCCCTGACTGGGGTGCCTGCGCTGTGCTGGTCACGTTGATACTCCTCGGGCCGCCGGCAACGCCGCCGGGGTGGGGGTGAGCCCTTCAGGTACCAGTGGCACACAAGATCAAACCGCTCACACCTGAAGACAAAAACAACCTTGCAGAGACTATGTCTTCAAGTTTCGAAGTCAAGAGTGGATCAATGTGACCTCCGAGACAGATATCCGCCCCGATTCGAGTTCATTTCTTGAAGTGAGGGTCAGCGGAGCCGCTGCGAGATGACCTTCGACACACCGTCGCCCTGCATGGAGACGCCGTAGAGCGCGTCGGCGACCTCCATCGTGCGCTTCTGGTGGGTGATCACGATCAGCTGGGAAGCCTCCTGCAACTCCTGCATGATGCGGATCAGCCGCTGGAGGTTGGTGTCGTCGAGGGCGGCCTCGACCTCGTCCATGACGTAGAAGGGGCTGGGCCGGGCCTTGAAGATGGACACGAGCAGCGCGACGGCGGTGAGCGAGCGCTCCCCGCCGGACAGCAGGGACAGCCGCTTGACCTTCTTGCCCGGTGGCCGGGCCTCCACGTCCACGCCCGTGGTGAGCATGTTGTCCGGGTCGGTCAGCACGAGCCGCCCGTCGCCGCCCGGGAAGAGCCGGCTGAAGACGCCCTCGAACTCCCGGGCCGTGTCCCGGTACGCCTCCGTGAAGACCTGCTCGACGCGCTCGTCGACCTCCTTCACCACTTGAAGCAGGTCGGCGCGCGTCTTCTTCAGGTCCTCCAACTGCTCGCTGAGGAACTTGTGCCGTTCCTCCAGCGCGGCGAACTCCTCCAGGGCGAGCGGGTTCACCTTGCCGAGCTGCTGGTAGGCGCGCTCGGCGGCCTTCAGCCGCCTCTCCTGCTCGGCGCGCACGAACGGCCGCGGACGATTGCGCGGGTGCTCCGGGTCGTCGGGCAGCTCCTCGCCCTCGGCGGGCGGTGAGGGCGGCACGGGCTGGTGCGGGCCGTACTCGCCGACGAGCCCGGCAGGCTCCACGCCCAGCTCCTCCAGCGCCTTGGTCTCCAGCTGCTCCATCCGCAGCCGCTTCTCCGCGCCGAGCACTTCGCCCCGGTGCACCGAGTCGGTCAGCTTGTCGAGTTCGGCCTTGAGGTCACGCCCGGCGTTCCGGGCGGCGGTCAGCTCCTGCTCCCGGCGCGCCTTGGCCGCCTCGGCGGCGGTGCGCTCCGCGTCGGCCCGGCCCAGCGACACCTCGACGTGCGCGAGCAGCTGCCGCGCGCCCAAGGCCACGGCCTGCGCCACCGACGCCTCGTACCGCAGGCGGGCGCGGCGCTGTTCGGCACGCGCGCGTGCCTCGCGTTCGGCGCGGGCGCCCCGGTCGAGCGCGTCGGCCCGGCCGGCCAGCCCCTTGACCCGCTCCTCGTGGGTGCGCACCTGGAGCCGTGCCTCCATCTCGGTCTGCCGGGCGTTGGCACCGTCGGCGGCCAGCCGGTCCCGCACGGAGGTGTCGGGCTCCTCCTCGATCGGCATCTCCTCGGCGACGGCGAGCCGTTCGGCCAGCTCCTCGGCCTCCCGCACGGCCCGGTCCAGTGCCTCCTGTGCCCGGGCCGCCGCCGCGGTGGACCGCTCGGCCTCGCCGGCCGCGCCCCGCGCCTGCCCGGCGAGCCGCCCGAGCTGCTGGGCGACGGCCGACTTCTCCCGGTCGGCGGCCCGGCGCCGCTCCCCCAGCTCCTCCACCAGCGCGGCGCGCTCCCGGCGCCGCTCCTGAGCCGCGCCCTGCGCCTCGGCCAGCGCCGCGCACCGCACGCCCAGCTCGTCGAGTTCGGCGGCCGCCTCGTCGACGGACGCCTGCACCTCCAGCAGGCTCGGCGCCCCGGCCGACCCGCCGTGCGCCACATGGGCGCCGAGCAGATCGCCCTCGGCGGTGACGGCGGTCAGCTCGGGGTGCGCCTGGACCAGGTCCTCGGCGTCTTCGAGGGTGCCGACCACGACGACGCCGCGCAGCAGCCGCCGCACGGCGGGCATCAGCTCGGCGGGGCCCTGGACGAGATCGGCGGCGTAGGGGGGTCCGTCCGGGCGCGGTTGCCGCGGTACGTCGTCGGGGGCCCCGCCGAGCAGCAGCGCCGCGCGGCCCGCGTCCTGCTTGCGCAGCAGCCGGATGGCGTCCGCGGCCGTGGCGGGCGTGGTCACCCCGATGGCGTCCGCCGCCGCGCCGAAGGCCGCCGCGAGCGCGGTCTCGTGGCCCGGCGCCACGGTGAGCAGTTCCGCCGCCGGGCCGAGCACGCCGGTGAGCCGGTCCCTGGCCCCGAGCAGCGCGCCGGTGCCGTCCTTGCGGCGCAGGCCGAGCGCCAGCGCCTCGTGCCGGGCCTGGGTCGCGGCGCGCCGGCGCTCCGCCGCGGTGGCCGCCTCCCGCGCGGCCGTCAGCGCGGACTCCGCCTCGGCCAGCGCCGCCTTCGCCGCGTCGTGCCGCTCGGCGAGTTCGGCGTCGCCGGCGTCGAGCCCGTCGACCTCGGCCTTCAGCGCCTCGTACTCCTCCTGTGCCCGTACGGCCCGCTCCTGGGCCTCGTCCCGTGCCGCGGCCAGCCGGTCGATCTCGGACTGGGCCGCGGCGGCGCGCGAGCGGGCCGCGTTGACCTGCCCGTTCAGCCTGGCCAGGCCCTCGCGGCGGTCGGCGATGGCGCGTGCCACGTCCTTCAGGCGGCGTTCCTCGACGGCGAGTTCGCGTTCCAGTTCGGCGCGGTGGGTGACGGTGTCGTCGAGGGCGCGCTGGGCCGCCTCCAGGGCCGCCTCCAGCTCGGCCTCCTGCTCACGGATGCGGGCGGCCTCCCTTTCCATGTCCTCCGGGTCCCGGCCGCGCCGCTCCTCGGGCGGTGCGGCCGTGGCGCTCTTGACCCGTGCGTCGGCCAGCGAGATCGTGCCGCGTACCCGCTCGGCCAGCTGGGACAGCTCGTACCAGGTCTGCTGGGCGCGCTGCAGCCGGGGCGTGAGCCGGCGCACCTCGTCCTCCAGCAGCGCCTCGCGCTGGAGCGCCTTCCTCAGTTCCTGTTCGGCGGCCTCCTTGCGCTCCTTGAGCGCGGCCTCGTCGGCGATCTCGGCCTTCAGCGCCTCGCGCAGCCGTACCAGGTCGTCGGCGAGCAGCCGCAGTCGCGCGTCCCGCAGGTCGGCCTGGATCACGGCCGCCCGGCGCGCGACCGCCGCCTGCCGGCCGAGCGGTTTGAGCTGGCGGCGCAGCTCGTCGGTGAGGTCCTGCACGCGCGCGAGGTTGGCCTGCATCGCGTCCAGTTTCCTGAGCGCCTTCTCCTTGCGCTTGCGGTGCTTGAGGACGCCGGCGGCCTCCTCGATGAAGGCGCGGCGGCCGGTGGGATCGGCGTGCAGGACGGAGTCCAGCTGGCCCTGGCCGACGATGACGTGCATCTCGCGGCCGATGCCGGAGTCCGACAGCAGTTCCTGGATGTCGAGGAGGCGGCAGGTGTCGCCGTTGATCTGGTACTCGCTGCCGCCGTTGCGGAACATGATCCGCGTGATGGTGACCTCGGAGTACTCGATGGGCAGCGCGCCGTCGGAGTTGTCGATGGTCAGGGACACCTCGGCCCGGCCGAGCGGCGGGCGGCCTGTGGTGCCGGCGAAGATGACGTCCTCCATCTTGCCGCCGCGCAGCGACTTGGCGCCCTGCTCGCCCATGACCCAGCTGAGCGCGTCGACGACGTTGGACTTGCCCGAGCCGTTCGGTCCCACGACGCACGTGATCCCCGGTTCGAACCGGAGCGTGGTCGCCGAGGCGAACGACTTGAACCCGCGCAGGGTCAGGGCCTTGAGGTGCACGCCGGTGGACTTTACCCGCCGCCGCTATCTCACTGCATGAACCCTCGCAACCTCGCGGTTTCACGCATGAACATGCAGGGCACACCACACGTTAAAGACGGTGAAAGGATGCGCGGGGCAGAGAAGGGGCCCGGGCGGCGGAACCGGGCAAGAAAGAAGGGACGCCGAGGCGTCCCTTGCAACTCTGACAACTTAGCGGTTGATACGGGCGGCCCAACCACTGCGTATGCCGTCGTGGAGCGATGCAGTGATCAGGTGAGCGCAGGCTCCGCCTGGTGTGCGTCGATGCTCTCCATGATCCTGTCGTGAGAAGCGGCAGCCGTCAGCGCCTCGTTCTCGGCCTGGATCCGTACGAGCTCGGATTCCAGGTCCTGGACGCGCTGCTGGAGCCGTCGCATCTCGGCGAGGAGTCGAGGGTCGGAGCCGCCGACGTAACCGAGAAGCGCCTTTGCCATGATGGATGGTCCTCCACACTGAGTGACCGACCGAAGCGGTGTGGGTCGTGAGGGATTCGCACCCGCGGTGCTTGACACTGTCGAGTGTTGCTCTGCCGATGCTCCATGCCAAACAGCTAAGGTGCGCGGGGCTTTCAGCGTCTCACCAAAAAGTTTGACGGTCAACACGATCACGCCCCGTATCGGCGCTCGTCCCGGGGGCGCGCGGCCCATGGAGGGGCTGCGCGGCTGCTCCTGCGGGGTCCTCAGGGCGTGGCGATCAGTTGTGCTGGGGAGCCTGCCACGACCTGGCGTTCTTGGCAACCACCAGGTCATTTCCGCTTCGGGCGGGTGCCTGCGGCAGGTCCGTCCGCCGCGGCCCGCGGCGCCTGGCCGTGGGGGTCAGCGTACGGCGAATCCCTCGTAGCCCCCGCGGGGTGTGTCCCATATCTCGGTGACGCCGTCCACCCGCCCGGGCGTGTCGCCGCGCCGCAACCAGTCGAGGAGTCCTTCGCAGCCCTCCCGGGGGCCCTCGGCGACCACCTGGACCCGTCCGTCCCCCAGATTGAGAGCAAAACCACTCAGGCCGCCGATCTCCAGGGCCTTGGCGCGCGTGAACCAGCGGAAACCCACGCCCTGGACGTGTCCGCGCACCCAGGCAACCAGCCGTACTTCCTCGCTCATGGCTGCAACCTAACCGGCCAATGTCTCCAGGGGCACTTCCGCCCCAGGCGCCATGCGGTACCGTCCCGACCCAATGAATCTCATATGAAACTCACTCGATCGAGTGAGTTGGGTTGGCCCACGGGATCTCATGGGGGGTCGACCGCGAGACCGAGGAAGGCCAGGACATGGGACGCCACCGACGCTCCGCCGCCGGCCGCGCCACGGGTCGCGCCCCGGGTGTCATCCCGCCGCGCGGCTCCGCTCCGCGGACCCCCGACTCGCGGTACGCGCACCTGGACGGCCGCGCCCCGCTGGGCATCGCCCCCTATCTGAACCCGGGCGCGTACACCGAGGCCGACGCGAGGAGCACGGCGTACCTGTACGCGACGGACGACGGCCGCGTCCTCGGTCCGGACGGCGGTCACAGACCCAGGCCGGACGGTGGTCACGGACGCGGGGCCTACGGCGATGACGGACCCGGCGCAGCCGGCGGTCACGGACGCGGGGCGGACGGCGGTCACGGCCTCAGGGCGGACGGCCACGGCTTCTTCGCGGCGGAGTTCGCCGCCGCGGACGACGACACGGCCCGTGAGCGCGGGCACCGGCGCAAGAAGAAGGCCGCGACACCGGTGCGCACGGGTCTGCTCGGCGTCTCCGCCGCCGTCGCCCTCGGCACGGTCGCGGTGGCCACGGGCCTGGTGCCCGGACTGGACGACTACAAGATCGGCGGCACCGGCGGCAGCGACAACGTGCAGGCCGACGGGGTGCCCGGCAACACGGCCACCGAGCAGGGCGGCACCTCCGGCAGCGCCGCACCCGGCCGCGACACCGGCCTGAGCACCGGCCCCGAAACCCCCGGGGCGTCCTCTGCCGCGCCGTCCGCCCCGGCCTCGTCGGCGCCCGCCCCGTCCCGGACGGCGACGACGACGAAGCCGGCGGCCACGGCCACGCCGACGAAGCCCCGGACGGAGCGGCCGTCGGCGCCGGCCGCCGCGGAGCCGGCGGAACCGACGAAACAGGCGTCCGCGCAGGCGACGGTCTCCGCGCGGGCCGCCGCCGAGGCCGAGGTGCTGCGGCTGGTCAACGAGGAGCGGGCGAAGGTGGGCTGCGACGCCCTGGCGGCGAACGGCGCGCTGGCCCGGCTGGCCGGGGCGTTCAGCGAGGACATGGCCGCGCGTGACTTCTTCGACCACACCGACCCCGACGGGGCGACCCCGTGGGACCGGGCGACCGCGGCCGGCGTCACCGGCCTCGGCGGCGAGAACATAGCCCGGGGCCAGGCCGACGCGGCCGCCGTGATGGCCGCCTGGATGGACAGCCCAGGGCACCGGGCGAACATACTGAACTGCGACTTCAAGACCCTGGGCGTCGGCGTGCACTTCGCCTCGGGCGGCCCCTGGTGGACCCAGGACTTCGGCTACTGACCCGGTCCGGGCCGTAGCGCTGTCTTTCGGTTAGTGCAATCTACCGGTTAGCGCTGTGCTCACGTACGCTTGCGTCATGACCGCGACCCAGGAGCGCCCCTCGGAGCGGCGCCTCCCGTACGACGTGTTCGCCCGGGCCTGCCCGTCGCGCGGCACGCTGGAGCATGTCACGGGACGCTGGGGCGCGCTCGCCCTGGGCGCCCTGCACGAGGGCTCGTACCGCTTCAACGAGTTGCGCCGCCGTGTCGACGGCGTGAGCGAGAAGATGCTGTCGCAGACGCTGCACGCGCTGGAGCGCGACGGCCTGGTGCACCGCGAGGCCCAGCCGACGAACCCGCCCCGGGTGGACTACGAGCTGACGGCCCTGGGCCGTGAGGTCGCCGAGCGGCTGCTGGCCCTCATCCACTGTGTGGAGGGCTCCATGGACGACATCCTGACCGCCCGCGCGGCCTACGACGCCCGTACCGCTACCCCCTGACGCGCGGCGGGCGCTGGCACGTCGGGCAGAAGTAGCTGGACCTGTTCATCCAGGGGCGGCGGCGTATCGGTGTGCCGCAGCGCCGGCACGGCAGCCCCTCGCGCCCGTACGCGTCCAGGGACCGGTCGAAGTAACCGGATTCGCCGTTCACGTTGACGTAGAGGCTGTCGAAGCTGGTGCCGCCGACGGCGAGGGCCGCGTTCAGCACGTCCCGCACATGGCCCAGCAACTCGGCCGTGCGCGGCCGGGTGAAGTGCGCCGTCGGACGCTCGTAGTGGATCCGGGCCCGCCAAAGGGCCTCGTCCGCGTAGATGTTGCCGACGCCGCTGATCAACGACTGGTCCAGCAGGGCCCGTTTGATGGTGGTCCGCTTCCGGCGCAGCGCCCGGTGGAAGGCGTCGTCGTCGAAGAGCGGATCGAGCGGGTCGCGGGCGATGTGCGCGATGACGTCGGGCAGCCCCTCGGGCGTGGTGGGGTGCAACGACAGCCCGCCGAAGGTGCGTTGGTCGACGAAGCGCAGCTCGGTGCCCAGGTCGTCGGCGAACCGCACACGGATCCTCAGGTGCTTCTCGTCCGGCGCCGCGTGCGGCCGGACCAGCAGCTGACCGCTCATCCCGAGATGGGCCAGGACCGACTGGTCCGTGTCCTCCAGCGGCAGCCACAGGTACTTGCCCCGGCGGCGGGGAACGCCCATCCGGTGGCCCTTGAGGCGGTGCGCGAAGTCGTCGGCGCCGGCCACGTGACGGCGTACGGCACGCGGGTGCAGCACCTCGGTCTCGGCGACGGTGCGGTGCGCGACCCACCGCTCCAGACCGCGGCGTACGACCTCGACCTCGGGCAACTCGGGCATGGGACCCCCGTGACGGACCGTGTGGGAAGCCGAGCGCCCGCCCCCCGTCGGGGGGGGCGGGCGGTTCGGATGTGCTGGTGGTCAGGCGGGCGCGGCCGTCGCGTCGGGGTCGTCGCCGGCGGCCTCGCCTGCCGCGTCGACGGCCTGCGCGGCGCCCTGCCCCGTCTTGGCGCGCTCGTCCGCCGCGGCCCGGATGGACCGCCAGGCGGACTCGGCGGCCTGCTGCTCCGCCTCCTTCTTGCTGCGGCCGGTGCCGGTGCCGTACGAGACGCCTCCGACGCGGGCGGCAGCAGTGAAGGTCTTCTCGTGATCGGGTCCGGTCTCCGTGACCAGGTACTCGGGCACGCCGAGCCCTTCCATCGCGGTCAGTTCCTGGAGGCTGGTCTTCCAGTCCAGGCCGGCTCCGAGGTTGGAGGACTTCTCGATCAGCGGGTCGAAGAGCCGGTGCACCAGCTCGGACGCCGCGTCGAGGCCCTGGTCGAGATAGACCGCGCCGATCACCGCTTCGAGGGTGTCGGCGAGGATGGATGCCTTGTCCCGGCCGCCCGTGCCCTCTTCACCGCGGCCGAGCCGGATGAAGGAGCCCAGTTCGAGACCGCGGCCCACCTCCGCGAGCGCACGCGAGTTCACCACCGCGGCCCGCAGCTTGGCCAGCTGGCCCTCGGGCAGGTCGGGGTGGATGCGGTACAGCGTGTCCGTGACGACGAGGCCGAGGACGGAGTCCCCCAGGAACTCCAGCCGCTCGTTCGTCGGCAGACCGCCGTTCTCGTACGCGTAGGAACGGTGGGTCAGTGCTCGCACCAGAAGGGCGGACTCGACCTTGTAGCCGAGCCGCCCTTCCAGAAGCGTGTGGGACGAGGCCGTGTTGTCCGCTGGTCCGCTTCCGCTCACGCGGGAAGAGTTCTTCTTCGGCGTGGACACAGTGCCTCTCACCAGCCGCTCAGACCTCTAGAACCTGGCGCTTGTTGTAGGTGCCGCACGACGGGCACGCGATGTGCTGCTGCTTGGGCTCGTGGCAGCGCTCGCACGCAACCAGGGTGGGGACCGCAGCCTTCCACTGCGACCGGCGGTGGCGCGTGTTGCTGCGCGACATCTTCCGCTTCGGAACAGCCACGGCTACTTCTCCTGCTTCTCGTCGGCGCGTGCTGATCGAGGCACGTCGCCGCCCATCTCGTCCTTCTCGCCGTCCGTCATGGTGTCGGCGAGTCCCTGCAAAGCCGCCCACCGGATGTCGACGGCGGCGTGGTGGTGGTCCGGTTCGTCCGCGAGCCGTGCTCCGCACTCGGAGCACAGGCCCGGACAGTCGTCCCGGCACACCGGCTGCATCGGCAGTGCGAGCACCACCGCATCGCGCAGCACGGGTTCGAGGTCGATGAGTCCGTCCTCGACGAAGAGCCTGCTCTCGTCGTCCTCGGCGTCGTCGCCCGGTTCCGCGATCACACGGCCCCGGTCGTCGGCGTCAGGGTACGAGAACATCTCCTGGAAGTCCGCTTCGAGCCGCAGCTCGACCGGCTCCAGACACCTTACGCACTCCCCCTGGGCGGTGGCACGGGCGGTACCCGTGACGAGCACCCCTTCCATGACCGACTCAAGTCGGAGTTCGAGCTCCACCGGGGCGCCTTCCGGTACCCCGACGACCCCCTGCAGACCGAAGTCCCGGGGGGCGTCGACCGTGCGGGTCAGCCGCTGGAGCGCGCCCGGACGCCGCCCCAGCTCGTGTGTGTCGAACACGAACGGGTTGCGGTGGTCGAGGCGGGTGTTGGCGGCCATTCCTGCTTTCGGTCTTCTGAACTCAGAGGGACGCCGCCCGGCGGTGTTCCGGGGCAGCGCTGATCGCGGATGTGGGTGCGACCGAAGAGCCAGGATACTGGACCTTTCGCTCACGGCCCAATCCGCCGCCGGCTACAGGCCCCGGCCCTGCTCGTAGGCGCGCAGCTGCTCGGCGCTGATCATGCTGGTGTCGAAGAGGCTGGTCTCGTCGAGGGCGTAGCCCTGCTGGGCCGGCGGCCGGCCTTGGGCGTCCTGGCCGCCCTGGGCGTCCTGCGCCTGGTCGTAGCCGGCCCGCTGGGCGTCGTAGCCCTGGAAGGCGGCGTCCGCGGCCGGGGCGTAGCCGGGGGCGGCGTACGGGTCGCTGTGCTGGTAGCCGTACGGGTCCTGCTGGGCGTAGCCCTGCCGGCCCTGCTGGTGCGGGAAGCCGGCGTACGGGTCGGGCTGGGGCTGGTAGCCGTAGGCGGGCTGGGGCTCGTATCCCGCGGCGGGCTGCTGCGCGGGCTGTGGCGGCGCGGGCTGCCGCTGTGCCGGCGGCTCGGTGGGGGCGTCGGCCAGGGCCGCGAGGTCGGCGAGGTAGTCGGCGTCGCTGGAGTGCTGGTAGGTCGTCGTGTCGTCGGCGAGGGCGCCGAGGTCGTCGGTGGCGATGCGGCCGTGCAGCTTCTGGCGGCCGCGGCCGACGGCCTCCAGGGTCTTGGCCAGCACCGCCTCGAAGGCGCCGAGCTTGACGTCCACGTACTCGTCGGCGGTGCGCCGCAGGGTCTCCGGGTCGTGGCTGCGCTCGGGGGCGTCCTCGTCCTCGTAGCCGGCCTCGTCCAGGCCGGGGCCGGTGCCGAGCAGCTTCTCGCGGCCGCGGCCGACGGAGCCGAGGGTCTTGGTGAGGACGACCTCGAAGTTGGCGAGCTTGGAGTCCACGTAGTCGTCGGCCTCGGCCCGGATCTCCTCGGCCTCCTTGCGTGCCTCGGCGAGGATCCGGTCCGCCTCGGACTGGGAGCGGCGGGCGATCTCGGTGCCGGAGACCAGCGAGCCGCGCTCGGCGTGCGCGTTCTGGATGATCTGCTCGGCCTCCTGGCGGGCCTGCTCGACCATCTGCTCACGGCCGCCGATCAGCTCCTGGGCCTGGGCGAGGGAGCCGGGCAGGGCCTGGCGCACCTCTTCGAGCATCGCGAGCAGGTCGGCGCGGTTGACCACGCACGACGCCGACATGGGCATGGCCCGGGCGCTGGAGACCGCGGCCACGATCTCGTCGAGCTTCTTCTGCACGTCCACCTGTGCTCGCCACTCTCTACAGCTGTGTTGGAGACGGACGGGACGACTGTAGCCCCATCAGTCCTTGCGGAGGCGCTTGTTGAGGGCGTCGAGGACCACCGGGGGCACCAGGTGCGAGACGTCGCCACCCCATGTCGCGACCTCCTTGACGAGGGAGGAGGACAGGAAGCTGTAGGTGGGGTTGGTGGGCACGAAGAGGGTTTCCACGCCGGACAGACCGTTGTTCATCTGCGCCATCTGCAACTCGTAGTCGAAGTCGCTGACGGCGCGCAGGCCCTTGACGATGGCGGGGATGTCGCGCTCCTTGCAGAAGTCGACGAGCAGGCCGTGGAAGGACTCGACCCGGACGTTGCCGTACTCGGCGGTGACCTGGCGGATCAGGTCGATCCGCTCGTCGATCTCGAACAGGCCCTTCTTGGACTTGTTGATCATGACCGCGACATAGACCTCGTCGTACAGACGGGAGGCGCGGGAGATGATGTCGAGATGTCCGTTGGTGATGGGGTCGAACGACCCGGGACAGACGGCGCGGCGCACTTGTGATCCCTCGCTCTCCGATCCGGTCATCGTGCGTCTTCGCACGTAGAGGCGGCGCGACCGTACCAAAACGTTCCCTCGCCGTAGCGACGGGCCCGGAGCGCTTCGAAACCGTCCGGCCAGTGGAAATCCCCGCCTCTGGTGCTGCGCTCCACGGTGACGAGGGCTTGCGTGGCGAGCCAGCCCCCCGTGCGGAGTGTGAGCAGGATCTCCCGAAGATCGTCGTCTGATACGGCGTACGGGGGATCGAGGAAGACGATGTCGTACGGCTCGGCCGGCGCCGGCGTGCGCACGACCTGCTCCGCGCGGCCCGCCCTGACCTCGGCGCCCGGCAGGCCCAGGGCGCGCACGTTCTCGCGGACCGTGCGGGCGGCCCGGGCGTCGGCCTCGACGAGCAGCGTGTGGCCGGCCCCGCGGGACAGCGCCTCAAGGCCGACGGCGCCCGAGCCCGCGTAGAGGTCGAGGACGCGCTCGCCGTCCAGGGGGCCGCCCAGCAGGGACTGCCAGGTGGAGAAGAGCCCTTCACGCGCCCGGTCGGAGGTGGGGCGGGTTCCGTTGCCCGGCGGAACGGCCAGACGGCGTCCGCCGGCCCGGCCGGCGATCACGCGGGTCATCTCGGGTCCTTGTCGGGGTGCTGGGGCACGGGGTGTGCCCCGGTGGTGGCGCTCCCAGTGTCTCAGCCCTTGTCGAGGTACTGCTCACGCTCCTCGTCCAGCAGGGCGTCCAGCGCCGTCCGCAGCCCGGGCAGCCGCTCCAGTGCGGGGTCGGCGGCGACCACCGCGGCCGCCTCCTCGCGGGCCTCCGCGATGATCTCCTCGTCCTCGATGACGGCGAGGACCCGCAGGCTGGAGCGGGCGCCGGACTGGGCCTGGCCGAGGACGTCGCCCTCCCGGCGCTGTTCCAGGTCGATGCGGGACAGTTCGAAGCCGTCGAGGGTGGCGGCGACCGCGTTCAGCCGCTGGCGGGCCGCGCTCGCCTCGGGCATCTCGGTGACCAGCAGGCACAGCCCGGGTGCCGAGCCACGGCCGACACGGCCGCGCAGCTGGTGCAGTTGGGACACGCCGAAGCGGTCCGCGTCCATGATCACCATCGCGGTGGCGTTCGGCACGTTGACGCCGACCTCGATGACGGTCGTGGCCACCAGGACGTCGGTCTCGCCGGCCGCGAAGCGCCGCATGACCGCGTCCTTGTCGTCGGGCTGCATCCGGCCGTGCAGGATCTCGACCCTCAGGTCGCGCAGGGGGCCGGCCGAGAGCTGGGCGGCCACGTCCACGACGGCCAGCGGGGGCCGCTTCTCGGCCTCGTCCTCCGGCGACTTCCCGGCGCCACTCTTCTTCGGATCGTCTCCCTCGTCGCCCTCGTCGCCGTCGTCGCCGATGCGCGGGCAGACGACGTACGCCTGATGCCCGCCCGTGACCTCCTCGCGCACTCGCTCCCAGGCGCGCGCGAGGAAGTGGGGCTTGTCGGCGGCCGGCACGACATGGCTCGCGATCGGTGAACGCCCGGCGGGCAGTTGGTCGAGTACGGAGGTCTCCAGATCGCCGAAGACGGTCATGGCGACGGTCCGCGGGATCGGCGTCGCCGTCATGACCAGCAGATGCGGGGGCTGCCTCCCCTTGCCGCGCAGGGCGTCGCGCTGCTCCACGCCGAAGCGGTGCTGCTCGTCCACGACGACCAGGCCGAGGTCGTGGAACTGCACCTTGTCCTCGATCAGCGCATGCGTGCCGATCACGATCCCGGCCTCCCCGGTGACCAGGTCGAGCAGCGCCTGCCGGCGGGCCGCGGCGCCCATGGAACCGGTGAGCAGCACCACCTTGGTTGCCTGTTCCGCGCCGCCCAGCATGCCCCCCTCGGCCAGCTCGCCCATCATCTCCACGATCGAGCGGTGGTGCTGCTGGGCCAGCACCTCGGTCGGCGCGAGCATGGCTGCCTGACCGCCCGCGTCCACGACGGCGAGCATGGCGCGCAGGGCGACCATGGTCTTCCCGCTGCCCACCTCGCCCTGGAGCAGCCGGTGCATCGGGTGGTCGGTGGCCAGGTCGTCGAAGATCTCCTGGGAGACCTTGCGCTGGCCGTCGGTGAGCGTGAAGGGCAGCCGGTCGTCGAAGGCGGCCAGCAGGCCGTCGGGGGTGGGTCTGCGCGGCACGGCGGGAAGCTGGGCGTCGGCGTGCCGGCGGCGGGCGAGGGCCACCTGGAGGACGAATGCCTCGTCCCACTTGAGGCGGGCGCGGGCGTCGGCGATGTCCGCCTTGGTGTGCGGGCGGTGGATCTTGAGCAGGGCCTCGGGCAGGGAGACCAGGCCGCGGCCCTCGCGCAGGGACTCGGGCAGCGGGTCCACGGCGTCGCCTGCGCCGGGCAGCACCGTCTGCATCGCCTTGCCGATCTTCCAGGACTCCAGCTTGGCGGTGGCCGGGTAGATCGGGATCAGGGCGCCGGCCCAGCTCTCCGCGGTCTCCGCGGCCTCGTCGTCGGCGCCGCGCAGCAGTTCGTACGCCGGATGGGCGAGTTGGAGCCGCCGGTTGAAGACGGAGACCTTGCCCGAGAACATCGCGCGGGTGCCCGGCAGGAGGTCCTTGTGCGGCTTGTGCACGCCGTTGCCGAAGAAGACCAGTTGGAGCCGCCCGCTGCCGTCCGTGATCGTCACCTCCAGCCGCTGGCCCTTGCCGCGGGGGGCCCTGGCGGAGGCGAAGGTGTGCAGCCGGGCGTCGGCGACCTGGGCGACCACCGTGACGTGCTCGTCCATCGGGAGGTCGGCGAGGTGGGTGAGCTGCCCGCGCTCCTCGTATCTGCGGGGGTAGTGGTGCAGCAGGTCGCCGACGGTGCGCAGGCCGAGGTGCTCGGCCATCACCTTCGCGGTGGCGGGGCCGAGCACTGACCTCAGCGGTTGGTTCAGTGGTTCTTTCAGTGCGGGCACGAGATCCATTGCACACCACGTCACCGACAATGCCGTATACGTCGGGGGAAACCCCTGGTCAGGCGGGCTGTTCGGGCTCTAGGATGACGCGCTCAGGACCATGCCCGCGGCCACCGCCTCACCGGACCGCCCGACCCCGCGCCGTCGCGAAGTCCCCCCACCGGCGCTGCGACGATGGACTCCCAGACCTCACAGCAGTCCCAGGCATCCCCATCACCTCATACGTTCCAGGTCGACCTGCGTGGACTGGTGGACCTGCTCTCCCATCACCTGTACTCCAGCCCGAGGGTCTATCTGCGCGAGCTGCTGCAGAACGCCGTGGACGCCATCACCGCCCGGCGGGCCGAACAGCCCGGCGCCCCGGCCCGGGTGCGGCTGCACGCCGACGGCCGCACCCTGCGCGTGGAGGACACCGGCGTCGGGCTCACCGAGCCGGACGTGCACGCCCTGCTGGCGACGATCGGCCGCAGCTCCAAGCGGGCGGACGGCCTTCAGGAGGCACGCTCGGACTTCCTCGGCCAGTTCGGCATCGGGCTGCTCGCCTGCTTCCTGGTCGCCGAACGCATCCGCGTGGTCAGCCGCAGCGCCCGCACGCCCGGCGCCCCGCCCGTGGAGTGGACCGCGCGCGACGACGGTTCGTACACGGTGCGGACCCTGCCGGACGCCGAGCGGCCCGAGGCGGGCACCACCGTCCACCTGGTGGCGCGGGCCGGGGCCGGCGCCTGGCTCGCGCCCGAGCGGGTCCGCGCGCTGGCCCGGGAGTTCGGTTCCCTGCTGCCGTACGACGTGCGGGTCGGTGACGAGCCGTTCACCGATCTGCCGGCGCCCTGGGACCGCGCCCACCCCACCCCGGCGGCCCGCCGGGTGGCGCTGGCCCGGTACTGCCACGACCTGTTCGGCTTCACCCCGCTGGACTCCATCGACCTGGACGTGCCGCTGGCCGGTGTCCGCGGGGTGGCGTATGTGCTGCCGGATGCGGTCAGCCCCGCCCAGCGGGCCACGCACCGGGTGCACCTGAAGGGGATGCTGCTCACCGAGCGCGCCGAACAGCTGCTGCCCGACTGGGCGTTCTTCGTGCGCTGCGTGCTGGACACGGACAGCCTGCGGCCCACCGCCTCACGGGAATCGCTCTACGAGGACGAGACCCTGGCCGCCGTGCGGGACGCGCTCGGCGAGCGGATCCGCTCCTGGCTGACCGCACTGGCGGCGAACGACCCGGAGCGGCTGGCCGGCTTCCTGTCGGTGCACCACCTCGGCGTGAAGTCCCTGGCGCGGCACGACACGCAGATGCTGCGCACGATGCTGCCATGGCTGCCCTTCGAGACGACCGACGGGCGGCTGTCCCTTGAGGAGTTCGCGCGGCGCCACCCGGTGGTGCACTTCACGCGCGCGGTCGAGGAGTACCGGCAGGTCGCGCCGATCGCGTCCGCGCAGGGCATCGGCGTGGTCAACGGCGGCTACACGTACGACAGCGAACTGGTCGCGGCCCTGCCGTCGGTGCGCCCGGGCACGGTGGTCGCCGAACTGGACGCGGACACCGTGACCGCCCACCTGGACGCGGTCGACCCGGCCGAGGAGCTGGCCCTGTCCGGGTTCCTGGCCGCCGCCCGGGCGAGGCTCGACCCGCTGGGCTGCGATGTGGTCCTGCGCGCCTTCCACCCGCTGTCCGTGCCCGCGCTGCACCTGGACGACCGGGCGGCCCGGCACGAACAGGCCCGCGCCGAGGCCGAGGAGCAGGCCGACGACCTGTGGGCGGGCATCCTCGGCTCGCTGCGCGGCAGCGCCCCGCGCGCGCGTCTCGTGCTCAACCACCTCAGCCCGCTGATCCGCAGGATCGGCGCACTGAAGGACGCCGAGCTGATCGGCACGGCCACGGAGTCCCTGTACGGGCAGGCGCTGCTGATGGCGCAGCGCCCGCTGCGGCCCGCCGACTCCGCACTGCTCAACCGCGCGTTCATCGGCCTGCTGGAGTGGGCCACACACGGGGAGGACGGTCGCCGATGAGCGGCATCACGGACTTCGACGCGCTGCGCCGGGCGATGGCCGAGAACGGCGAGCGGCCGGAGGGCCCGGCCCGCAACGCGCGCGCGGAACAACTGCTCGCCGACGCGGAGCGGCTGGACATCCCGCTCGCCGTCATCGAAGCGCTCGGACACCAGCTGAAGGTCTACAACTACAGCTCCGAGAAGGACAAGATGTTCGTCCCGTTCGCGCGGCTGCTGCGCATGTGGGACGAGCGCCCGGAGGACTTCGACGCCTACGAGACCCACTCCCTGCACTGGGTCTTCAAGTGGATGTCGGCCGGCATGCTGGACCAGCCGCACATCCCGCTCGCCTCCGTCGAGAGGTGGCTGGCCGAGATGGCGCACCGCTACCGGCTGGCCGGGTACTCCGAACGGGCCGTGCACGCGGCCGAGTTCGGCGTCGCCGCGCACATCGGCGACCTGGACCGCGCCGAGCGGGCGTACGCGGCGTGGCTGGCCGCCGACCGGGACGACATGGCCGACTGCCACGCGTGCGAACTGCACGGGCAGGGCGGCTGGCAGGTGCGGCGCGGCCGGGACGCCGAGGCGATCGAGCTGTGGCGGCCGGTCCTGGCGGGCGAGTACACCTGCGCCCACGAGCCGCACACCATCCTCGCGTCCTCCCTGGCGCCGCTGCTGCGCCTCGGCCGCGCGGAGCAGGCCCGCGCCCACCACCTGCGCGGCTTCCGGCTGGTGCGGCCCATGGAGAGCATGCGCGGCGCGTACGCGGACCATGTCGAGTTCTGCGCGCTGACCGGCAACGAGGCGCGCGGCCTGGAACTGCTCGCCGAGCGTCCGGCGTACTTCACGGACACCGGGCAGCCACGCAGCCGGCTGGACTTCCTCGCCGTGGTGACCCTGCTGATGGACCGCATGACCGAGCTGGGGCTCGGCGGACAGCGGGTGCCCGGCCCGGACGGACGGGCGTGGACCGCGGGGGAACTCGCCGCCCACGCGCGCGCGAAGGCCCTGGAGCTGGCCGCGCGGTTCGACCGGCGCAACGGCACTTCGTACGTCGGCGAGCGCACGCGCGCGCGGATGGCGCAGCGCCCGCTCGTGGAACGGCTGCCGCTGGGGGTGCGCACGGCCGTCGCGCGCACCCCCGCACCGCCCGCGCCCGCCGCGGCCCCGGCCACCCCGGCGGCCGAGCCCGACCTGCCCGCCCTGCTCGCCGAGGCACGGCGGCTGACGGACACGCTGCGGCCGCACGCCGTCGAGGCGTGGGCGGCGTTCGCCCGAGCCGCCGAGGGCACAGAGGGCACAGAGCTGGACGCGCGCACGCGCGCGGAGATCGCCGACCACGCCGCGATGGACCACGGCCCCGACGGCGTCGAGCTGTTCGAACGGGCCGCCGAGCTGTACGCGGAGGCGGGCGACCCCGGGGAGGCACTGGCGGCACGCGCGCGTGCCGCGTACGTACGCGCCCTGTCGGGCCGCATCGCCGAAGGGCTCGCCGCGGTCGCCGGTCCCTACGACGACGTGCTCGCGCTGTACGCCGAGGACGCCACCGGCCTGCGGCAGACGGCGGCGGTGCTGATGAGCCGGGCGCGGATCCTGATGCGGCGGCTGTACGAGGGGCATGACGAGACGCCGGACGCCGCCCCGGCCGCCGAGCGGGCCGTACGGGAGCTGCTGGCGCTGGTCGACGGCCGCACGGAGGGCGACGTACGGCTGGTCTCGCGCCTCGCCGAGGGGCGGGCGATGCTCGCGCAGCTCGCCGAGCACTCCGGGGACGTGGACGCGGCGGCCGGCCTGTTCCGGCAGGCCGTGGACCGGTACGTGGACGCGGGGCTGCCGTGGTTCGCGGTGGAGTACGAGGCACGGCTGGCCGCCCTCGCCCACCGGCGCGACGACATGGCGGAGGCGGAGCGTGCGCTGCGGGCGGCCCTGGAGCACGGCGGGCCGTATGTGGAGGCCGTCGGCCGGGCCCAGCTGCACCTCCAGCTCGCCGAGGTCGTCGGCGGCCGTGGCGAGCTGCGGGAGGCGGCGGAGCATGCGCTGGAGGCGGCGCACTGGGCCGACGAGGCCGCGCAGAGCGGCACGCTGGGCTCCTGGGCCCGGCACCAGCTGGGCGGCTTCCTGCTGCGCCAGGGACGGTTCGCGGAGGCCGCCGAGGTGCTGGAGTCGGCGCTGCCCGACCTGAGGGCCGAGACGCACGGCGAGGGCGCGATCGTGCAGACGCAGTGGTGGCTCGGGGACTGCTTGAGCGAGCTGGGCGAGCACCGGGCCGCCGCCGAACGCCGGCTGGAGGCCGCCGAGATCGCCCGGCACTGGCCCGAGCAGCACGATCACGCCACGCTCGCCCATCTCGCCGCCGAGTCCCTGGGGCAGGCCGGGCTGCCCGCCGAGGCGGAACGGGCCTATGCGCGCGCGGGCGACCTGTGGCGCTCGCTCGGCGATGTCCACGGCCTGGTGCGCTCGCTGCGCGCCCGGGCGTGGCTGGCGCTGGGCGACGAGGCCGGGGCCGACGGGGCGCGGGAGCTGATGGCCGAGGCGGTCCGGGAGTGCGCGGCGGCACGGGAGGCGGCGGGCGACGAACCGGCCCGGCATCGGCTGACCTTCGAACTCGCGCACACGCACCGGCAGTTCGGCGATCTGCTGGCCCGTTCGGTGGCCGAGGAGGCCGACGACGACGCGATCCGGGCCGCGTTCGAGGACGCGCTGTCCCAGATCACGCTGGCGATCGAGGTGTTCGCGGTGCAGTCCGGCGAGGCCCTGCACGAACGCACCGGAGCCGAACTGGCCGCGGGCTGGCTGGAGGCCGACCTGGGCCGCCCGGCCGCGGCGGCCGTACGCGCGCGTGCGGTGCTGGAGGCGTACGCGGGGGCCGACGAGGCGGACCGGACGGTACGGGAGCGGCGGGCGGAGGCGGCCCAGATGCTGGACCTCGCGACCCGGCAGGAGGAGGACTGACGTCCGGGGCCGGGCGGGTGAGCGGACCGTCCGGGGCCGGGCGGGTGAGCGGGCCGCGTCAAGCACGGCTTCCGCCTGGTCGCCCGCGTGCCCGTGGCGGCCGGCGCGGCCCGCCTCCCGGTATGCGTCACTCTGCGTCTGTTTCCGCCGCTCCCCGCCGCTCCCCGCCGCTCCCCGTCGCTCCCGTCTCTCCCTGTGCCTCCAGTCACCGGGCGACACCCGGCATCGCTTGACGCCGCTTGGCGTCACTTGACGTCACTCCACGCCGACCAGGAGCAGTGCTCCCTGCCGCCCTCCTCGGTAGACGACCGTGTCGACCGCGAGGTACGACTCGCGCACGCGTGCCTCCAGCCGGTCGGCGGCCTCGGGGGGCGCGTCGTCGCCGAGGACGATGGTGACCAGCTCCCCGCCGGCCTGGAGCATGCGGTCCAGGACGGCCTCGGCGGTGGCGGTGACGTCCGAGCCGATCACCGCGACATCGCCCTCGATGAGGCCGAGGACGTCACCGGCCTGGCAGATGCCGGCCATGGTCCAGGACTGCCGTTCGGCGACCGTGACCTCGGCGTAGCGGGTGGCGCCCGCGGCGGAGGTCATCTGGACGACGTCCTCGTCGAAGCGGCGCTCCGGCTCGTGCACGGCGAGCGCGGCGATCCCCTGGACCGCTGAGCGCGTCGGGATGAGGGCGACCCGGACGCCCTCGGCGCGGGCCTGCTCGGCCGCCGCGGCGGCGGTGTGCCGCAGTTCGGCGTCGTTCGGCAGCAGCACGACCTCGCGCGCGTGGGCCCGCCGTACCGCCTCGACCAGCTCGCCGCTCGCGGGCGGCTCGCCGGGACGGGCCAGCACGGTGGTGGCCCCGGCCTCGGTGTACAGCCCGGCCAGTCCCTCGCCTGGGACGACCGCGACGACGGCCCGCTGCACCCGCTCCCGGGGCGGCAGCGCGCCGCCGCGGGTGTGGACGTCGCCACGGCCGAAGCGGGTGATCCGGATCCGGTACGGCCGCCCGGCCTCGACGCCCGCCTCCACCGCGGCGCCCGCGTCGTCGACGTGCACATGGACGTTCCACAGCCCGTCGCCGCCGACCACGACGAGGGAGTCCCCGAGCCCGTCGAGCC
Source organism: Streptomyces diversicolor (assembly GCF_057537855.1). Lineage (NCBI taxonomy): Bacteria > Bacillati > Actinomycetota > Actinomycetes > Kitasatosporales > Streptomycetaceae > Streptomyces > Streptomyces diversicolor. The sequence goes on along the minus strand of NZ_BAAJXA010000025.1, from coordinate 47,476 downwards.
GGTCCCGCAGCCGGTCCACGGCGGCGTCGTCGGCCTCCAGCAGATAGATCACCTCGTAGCCGGGGCCGCCCGGCTCAGCACCGCCCCGGCACCCGGCGTCCTCGGCACCGGCCGCCTGGGGCCCGGGCTCCGGTGCGGCGGGCCGCTCCGTGTCCGTGCCGGGCGCCACGCGCGCGTACGCCCCGCGTACCGGAACCGCTGCGCCCGGTGCCTCGCCGGTGAACGTCTCGACCAGGGCGGCGAGCACCGCCACCAGTCCCCTGCCGCCCGCGTCCACCACCCCGGCCCGCGCCAGGACGGCCAGCTGCCCCGGGGTCGCCGCCAGCGCCGTGCACGCCCCCGCGTAGGCGGCCCGCGCCACCGCCCCGCAGCCGCCCTCGACGTCCCCGGCCGCTTCCGCCGCCGCCGAGGCGACCGAGAGCACGGTGCCCTCGACGGGATGGGCCACGGCACGGCGGGCGGAGTCGGCGGCGTGCCGCAGGGCGAGCCGCAGCTCGGGCCCGTCGATGTGAGCCGTCTCACCCGGGCCGCCCGTACCGTCCGGGCCGGCGCCGGCGGTGAGCACCTGCGCCATGCCGCGCAGCAGCTGCGCGAGGATCGTCCCGGAGTTGCCACGGGCCCCGATCAGGGCGCCGTGCGCCATGGCGTGCAGGGCCTCGGCCGGCGACGGCGCGGCGCCCTGCCCGGCGCCCGCCTCGTACCCGGAGAACACCGCCTCGACCGCGGCGGCCGCCGACTCCAGCGTCAGGTACAGGTTCGTCCCCGTGTCGCCGTCCGCCACCGGGTAGACGTTGATCGCGTCGATCTCCTCCCGGGCCCGGCCCAGCGCCCGGAGCGCGTGACCGCACCAGCTGCGCACCGCGAGAGCATCGAAGAATGTCTGCGGCACCTGGGCCACCTGCGCCTCCCTGAGCCGGCCGAACTGGACGCAGCGTAGACCCAGGACCCCCGCGGACCCGAGCAGGGCCGCGCACGGGCCCTGAGCTGCCATGGTAGTTTCGTGGTACGGGCGCAGCCGTTGTATGCTGCTCCGGTTGCCCGATCCTGATCGGGCCATTCCCCCTGGCAACGCCACTCAAGATCTCGGATCCAAGGATCTGGATCCCGGCATGCCGGGATCAACCGTAAGTGCATCTGAAGTCTTTGGAGTGACCCGTGGCTGCCAACTGCGACGTCTGCGGCAAGGGGCCGGGCTTCGGCAACAACATCTCGCACTCGCACCGCCGTACGTCCCGTCGCTGGAACCCGAACATCCAGCGTGTGCGTACCGTGGTCGGCGGGACGCCGAAGCGCGTGAACGCCTGCACCTCGTGCATCAAGGCCGGCAAGGTCTCGCGCTGACGCACTGCTGAGCGCGCGGCCACCGTCGGTTCGCCGCATCGAGCCGGTCCACTTCCGGGTGGGCCGGCTTTTTGCCGTGTCCGTACGCCGTGGTACCGCCCCCGTGCCGCCATGTGCCCGCGCGGGTCCTCAGTCCTGCCGCAGGCGCCATCCGTGGTCCACGGGGCCGATCCCGTCGCCCAGTGCGAACCCGCCCACGATGGCCCCGGTGACGTACTCCTTGGCCGCGGCCACCGCCTCCGGCACGGACCGGCCCTGCGCCAGCCCCACGGCGATCGCGGACGCCAGCGTGCAGCCGGTGCCGTGCGTGTGCCGGTTGTCGAGCCGGGGCGAGCGCAGCCAGTGCTCCCGCGTACCGTCCGTGAGCAGGTCCACGGCGTCCCCGGGCAGATGCCCGCCCTTGATCAGCACCCAGGCCGGCCCGTACGCCAGCAAGGCCGCGGCGGCCTCGCGCATCCCGGACTCCGACGTGACGCGCACGCCGGTGAGTTGGGCGACCTCGTCCAGGTTCGGGGTGACCACCGCCGCCACCGGCAGCAGCCTCCCGCGCACCGAGTCCAGGGCCGTGGCGGCCAGCAGCGGGTCGCCGTGCTTGGAGACGCCCACCGGGTCGACGACCGCGGGCGCGTCGGTCCCGCCGATCAACTCGGCCACCGCCTCGACGAGTTCGGCGGAGCCCAGCATCCCGGTCTTCACGGCCTGGACGCCGATGTCGTCCACGACACTGCGGTACTGGGCCCGCACCGCCGCCACCGGCAGCTCCCAGACGCCCTGCACCCCGAGCGAGTTCTGCGCGGTGACCGCGGTGATCACGCTCATGCCGTGCACCCCCAGCGCCAGCATGGTCTTCAGATCGGCCTGGACGCCCGCTCCCCCGCCGGAGTCGGAGCCGGCGACCGTCAGCACCCTCGGTGGCGGGCTCATGACTCGATGCCCCCGAAGTGGTCCCAGCCGCCCTTGCTGGTCCAGGGCGCCCCGTCGACCGTGACCTGCGGCAGCGCCGAGGGGTTCAGGACCTCGCCGATCACCTTCCAGCGGGCCGGCAGCTTCACGTCCGGCGGGAAGGTCGCCACGATCGCATGGTCCTCGCCGCCCGTCAGCACCCACTGGAGCGGGTCGACGCCGACGGCCTGCCCGATGTCGTTCATCTGGGACGGGATGTCGATGGCGCCGGACCGGATGTCGATGCGGACCTTGCTGGCCTCCGCGATGTGCCCGAGGTCGGCGATCAGCCCGTCGCTCACGTCGCACATCGCGGTCGCGCCAAGACCCGCGGCGGCCGGACCCGCGTGGTAGGGCGGCTCGGGGCGCCGATGGGCCTCGACGAAGGCGCGCGGCGAGCGGAAACCCCGGGAGAGCACCGCGTACCCGGCGGCGGACCAGCCGAGCCAGCCGGTGACCGCGACGAGGTCGCCGGGCTGCGCGCCCGCCCGGGTCACCGGCTCCTGGTTGCGCAGATCGCCGAGCGCGGTGATCGACACCATGATCGTGTCACCGCGCACCACATCGCCGCCGACCACCGAGGCGCCGGCGACCTGGCACTCGTCGCGCAGTCCGTCCATCAGCTCGCTGGGCCAGGTGACCGGGAGTTCGGCGGGCACGACCAGGCCGAGCAGCAGGGCGGTGGGCACGGCGCCCATGGCCGCGATGTCGGCGAGGTTCTGCGCGGCGGCCTTGCGCCCCACGTCGTACGCCGTCGACCAGTCGCGGCGGAAGTGCCGCCCCTCCAGCAGGATGTCGGTGCTCGCCACCACCCGGCGGTCGGGCGCTGCGACCACCGCGGCGTCGTCGCCGGGCCCCACCCGGACCGCCGGGGTGGTCGTCAGACGGGAGGTGAGCTCCCTGATGAGCCCGAATTCCCCCAGCTCACCAACAGTGCCCTTCATTTCCCTTTCGCCCCTTCTGTACCTGTCCGCGCCCGCTCGCGCTCCATCGTCGTCCTCGATACGGTCGAGACGGCCGTCAACTTCCGTCGTGCCCGCACCCCGGCGCGCGGTCCCCGCTCTCCACAGGTCTCCCCGTGGCGAGCGGCGACGCGATACCGTGGCGTTCCTTTTCCCCACATGATCCTCGTGGCCGCCCTGGAGGTTCCGTGGTACAGGCGTACATCCTGATCCAGACGGAGGTCGGCAAGGCGTCGACCGTCGCCGAGACGATCAGCAAGCTCCCTGGAGTGATCCAGGCCGAGGACGTGACGGGACCTTATGACGTCATCGTGCGCGCACAAGCGGACACCGTGGACGATCTGGGCCGCATGGTGGTCGCCAAGGTCCAGCAAGTGGACGGCATCACCCGCACCCTGACCTGCCCGGTCGTCCATCTGTAGCCCCCGTCTACCCTTGGCCGGTGAACATCTTCCGTCGCCGGTTCCTCGGTCTGCCCGCGCTGGCCCTGCTGATCTCCGTCGCGGGCTGCTCCTCAGCAGACGACGACGCCACCGTCGCGGTTCCCAGCCCGGACGCGAAGACGGCCGGGTTGTGTCAGAACCTGGACAAGGCGCTGCCAGGGACGCTGGACGGACGGAGCCGCAAGGACCCCGAGCCCCGGTCCGCCTTGACGGCGGGCTGGGGAAGCCCGGCGATCATACTGCGCTGCGGTGTCACCCGGCCGCCGAAGATGATCGACCCCGCGGTCGCGAAGGGCGACGACCCCGACGCGATCAGCGGCGGTGTGAACGGCGTCGACTGGCTGATGGAGAAGCAGTCCGACGGGTCGATGCGGTTCACCACGGCCAACCGCGAGGCGTATGTGCAGGTGACACTGCCGAAGGCGGACGCCGACCGGTCGAGTTCAGCGGTACTGGTCGCCCTGGCCCCGGCGGTGAAGAAGGCGATCCCCGAGGGAATCGCCTCAACGACCTGACCGACCCGCGCCCCCGAGGGGCGCGGGGAACCGCGCGACCAGCCACGACGTACCCGCAGCCGACGACGCGTCCGCGGACACCCGAGGGCGTTGACCGGCTGGACCCGCGGAGCGTGCCGCGTTCAGCGAAGCCCCGTCGAACGCCGCAGAGCGGCCCGTACCAGCAGGTCCACCAGTTCCGGATAGCTGATCCCGGACGCCTGCCACATCTGCGGATACATCGAGATCGGCGTGAAGCCGGGCATCGTGTTGATCTCGTTGATCACGAACTCGCCGTCCTCGGTGAGGAAGAAGTCCGCGCGGACCAGTCCCTCGCAGGATGCCGCCTCGAAGGCCGCCACGGCCAGCCGCCGCACCTCGGCGGTCTCCTCCTCGGACAGCGGCGCGGGCACGATGCCGGGTGTGGAGTCGATGTACTTGGCCTCGAAGTCGTAGTACGCGTGCGCGTCCGGCGGCGGGATCTCGGCCGGTACGGAGGCCCGCGGCCCGTCCTCGAACTCCAGCACCCCGCACTCGATCTCGCGGCCCCGCAGCGCGGCCTCGACCAGGATCTTCGGGTCGTGCGCCTGGGCCTCGGCGATCGCCTCGTCCAGCCCGGACAGATCGTCGACCTTGGTGATGCCGATCGACGACCCGGCGCGCGCGGGCTTCACGAACAGCGGCCAGCCGTGCTCCCCGGCGAAGTCGACGATCCGCTTGCGGGCCGCGGACTCGTCCCGCGCCCACTCCCGGGGCCGGATCACCAGGTACGGGCCGACCTTGAGCCCGAAGGAGGTGAGGACCCGCTTCATGTACTCCTTGTCCTGGCCGACGGCCGAGGCGAGCACGCCCGAACCCACGTAGGGCACACCGGACAGTTCCAGGAGCCCCTGGAGGGTGCCGTCCTCGCCGTACGGGCCGTGCAGCACCGGGAAGACCACGTCGACCTCGCCCAGCGCCTTCGGCACGGAGCCCGGCTCGCTGTAGACGACCTCGCGGTTGCCGGGGTCGACGGGGAGGACCACGGCGCCCTCGCTCGACTCGGCCAGTTCCTCGACGTCGGGCGTGCGCCGTTCGGCGATGGCCATGCGTTCGGGGGCGTCCGCGGTGAGCACCCAGCGCCCGTCCCGCGTGATGCCGATCGGCAGCACGTCGTACTTGGTGCGGTCGATGGCGCGCAGTACGGCGCCCGCGGTGACCATGGAGATCCCGTGTTCGGAGCTGCGCCCGCCGAACACGACGGCCACACGCGGCTTGCGAGGCTGCTGCCCGGGGCTCTGGGGGAGGTTCTCGGTGCTCATATCGCGTTGAGAGTACCCGTTGGCAGAGGTCGGAGACAGCGTCGACCCCGAACGCAAACGGACCAAATACGGCCCGGTTCGCTCAGCGTCGTTCGGGTTTGGCGCTGCGCGACATCAGTTCCTTGAGGGCCACCACCGGCGGCTTGCCCTCGTGCACGATGCCGACGACCGTCTCGGTGATGGGCATGTCGACGCCGTGCCGACGGGCCAGATCGAGCACGGACTCGCAGGACTTGACGCCCTCGGCGGTCTGGCTCGTGACCGCGATGGTCTCCTCCAGGGTCATGCCCTTGCCGAGGTTGGTGCCGAAGGTGTGGTTGCGGGACAGCGGCGAGGAACAGGTGGCCACCAGGTCGCCGAGGCCCGCGAGTCCGGAGAAGGTCAGCGGATCGGCGCCCAGCGCCGCGCCGAGCCGGGTGGTCTCGGCGAGCCCGCGCGTGATCAGCGATCCCTTGGCGTTGTCGCCGAGCCCCATGCCGTCGGCGATGCCCACGGCCAGGCCGATGACGTTCTTCACCGCGCCACCCAGCTCGCAGCCCACCACGTCCGTGTTGGTGTACGGACGGAAGTAGGGCGTGTGGCAGTGGGCCTGGAGCCGCCGGGCCACCGCCTCGTCGGTGCAGGCGACGACGGCCGCCGCGGGCATCCGGGCGGCGATCTCACGGGCCAGGTTGGGGCCGGTGACCACGGCGATCCGGTCGTGGCCGACCTTGGCGACGTCCTCGATCACCTCGCTCATCCGCATCGTGGAACCCAGTTCCACGCCCTTCATGAGGGAGACGAGGACCGTGTCGGGCGCGAGCAGCGGCACCCAGGCGGCGAGGTTGTCGCGCAGCGTCTGCGAGGGCACCGACAGGACCGTGAAGTCGGCGCCCGCGGCGGCCTCGGCGGGGTCGACGGTGGCCCGCAGGTTCGCCGGCAGCTCGACCCCGGGGACATAGTCGGGGTTGGTCCGCGTGGAGTTGATCGCCTCCGCGACCTCCGGGCGCCGGGCCCACAGGGTGACCTCGCACCCCGCGTCGGCCAGCACCATCCCGAACGCCGTGCCCCATGAACCGGCGCTGAAGACCGCCGCCTTGACAGGCTCGCTCACTTGCCGCCGTCCCCTTCCTGACCGGTCTGCGCGCGCGTCCTGCGCCGCTGCTCGATGCGCTCCCGGCGCGGATCGTACGGCGTATCGGGCGCCTTCTCGCCGCGGATCTCCTCCAGCTGGCGGGTGATGGCGGCCATGATGACCTCGGTGGCCTCCTTGAGGACGTCCGCGGTCATCTCCTGGCCGTAGAAGCGCGACAGGTCCACCGGCGGGCCCGCGAGCACGCGGTGCGTCTTGCGCGGCAGGAGGTTCGGCTTCTTGGCGTACGGCGGGAGCAGTTCGTTGCAGCCCCACTGGGCGATGGGCACGACCGGGCACTTGGTCTGCAGGGCCACGCGCGCGGCGCCGGTCTTGCCGGTCATGGGCCAGCCGTCCGGGTCGCGGGTGAGGGTGCCCTCGGGGTAGAAGGCGACGCACTCGCCGCGCTCCACCGCGTCGATGGCGGCCCGGAAGGCGCTGAGCGCGTCGGTGCTCTCCCGGTACACGGGGATCTGCCCGGTGCCGCGCATCGCGGCGCCGACGAATCCCTTCTTGAAAAGACCGCTCTTCGCCAGGAATCGCGGCACCCGTCCGGTGTTGTACTGATAGTGCGCGTACCCGAGGGGGTCGATGTGGGAATTATGGTTCACCGCGGTGATAAATCCGCCCTCGGCCGGAATGTGCTCCATTCCACGCCAGTCCCGCTTGATCAGAACCACCAGCGGCGGTTTGCAGATCACCGCGGCGAAGCGGTACCAGAAGCCGATTCTGCGGCGGGACACTCGTCCACCTTCCTCTAGAGCCTGGGGAGCCGGACAAGTGTCGCTCCAGGCCGCCGGTCTGTCGAGAACACCGTACGCCCCGCCACCGGGGCCGCCCGATGACCCGGGTGACAATGAGCGCGACGAGAGAGGGACGGTACGCCGGTGCAGTGGACCTTGGTCATCCCCCTGAAGCCCTTGGCGCTGGCCAAGAGCAGGCTCTCGGACACCGCCGCCGACGGGCTGCGTCCGGGACTGGCCCTGGCGTTCGCGCAGGACACGGTGGCGGCGGCGCTGGCCTGTGCGGCGGTGCGGGATGTGGCGGTCGTCACGGACGACGCGTTGGCCGGCCCGGAGCTCGCGGCACTGGGCGCCCGTATCGTCCCGGACGAGCCGGGCGACGGTCTGAACGCGGCCCTGGCGCATGCGGCCGAAGTCGTCCGGTCGGCACGCCCGAAAGCCCCGGTGGCGGCGCTGAACGCCGATCTGCCGGCCCTGCGCCCGCCGGAATTGGCCCGGGTGCTCGATGCCGCGGCGAAATTCCCGCGCGCCTTTCTCCCCGATGCCGCCGGAATCGGTACGACGCTGCTTGCGGCGGCTCCGGGCCGGGAATTGCGCCCGGCTTTCGGCGGCGATTCCCGTGCCCGGCACGGTGCGTCGGGTGCGGTGGAACTCCGGCTGGACGCGGTGGACTCGGTACGGCAGGACGTGGACACCGGCGACGATCTGCGGGCGGCGCTGGCGCTCGGCGTGGGCCCGCGCACCGCGGCGGCGGCCGCGGGACTGCTGATCCCCGGGCAGTAGGCTGCCGCCATGCAGGCGACCGCGTACACGTACGACCCCGAGACCCGCAGCGGGCAGGTGCTGCTGGACGACGGCACCCCGGTGCCCTTCGACGCGCCGGCGTTCGACGCGGGCGGGCTGCGGCTGCTGCGGCCGGGGCAGCGGGTGCGGATCGAGACGGAACCGGCGGCCGGCACCGGCCCCGGCCTGCGGATCACCCTGGTGACCCTGCAGACGCTCTGAGCGGCGAATGGGGCGCCGCGAGCACCGAAAAAGCCCCCTGGACGCGCCGCGGGCCGGGCTCCCGAGGGAGTCCGGCCCGGCGTGTGAGTGCCCCGGGTGCCCTTACGCCTTGCGGGCGGTGGCCTTCTTGGCGGTGGTCTTGCGAGCCGTCGACTTCTTGGCCGGAGCCTTCTTCGCGGGGGCCTTCTTGGCCGTCGCCTTCTTGGCGGTGGCCTTCTTCGCCGTGGTCTTCTTGGCGGCCGCCGTCGTCTTCTTGGCGGTCGTCTTCTTCGCCGCGGCCTTCTTGGCGGCCGGCGTGGTCTTCTTGGCCGGCGCCTTCTTCGCCGCGGCCTTCTTCGTCACTGCCACGCCCTTCTTGGCGGCGGTCTTCTTGGCGGCGGCCTTCTTGACCGTGGCGGAAGCACCGCCGGTCAGGCTGCCCTTGGGTGCCTTCTTGACCGAGACCTCGCCGCCACGCGGGAGCTTCTTCGAGCCGCTCACCAGGTCCTTGAAGCCCTGACCGGCACGGAAGCGCGGCACCGAGGTCTTCTTGACCCGAACCCGCTCGCCCGTCTGGGGGTTACGGGCGTAGCGGGCGGGGCGGTCCACCTTCTCGAAGGACCCGAAGCCGGTGACCGAGACCCGCTCGCCCGCGACGACCGCGCGGACGATGGCGTCCAGGACATGATCGACAGCATCGGCGGCCTGCTGGCGGCCGCCCATCTTGTCGGCAATCGCTTCTACGAGCTGCGCCTTGTTCACGTCTTCCCCTTCGGAGACATCGCCAGAACGAAAGTGATCTAGCTTTTTCGCACGTTAGGCAGATATATACCGCAAATCAAACACGAAACGGGCTAATCACCCTTGTGCCGCAACGGACTCGGTCCTCTCGGACTTGTTCAGCGTTCCTCTTCGGGGATTCGACCCGCGTCGAGGTCCGCGGTGAACCGGTCGAGCCGCCTTGCCGCGTCGGCGAGATCGTGCTTGGCCGCGGCCGTAATGACCAGCAGCTTCCGGGTCAGCGCCATCCGTACGCCCTCCGGGACTTGCAGTGCGCGCACCCTTGTGTGCGCTTCCTTCAGTTGGTCCGCGACCGCCGCATAGAGCTGGAGTTGGCCGTCGTGTTCCATGCACAGATTGTGCCATCTGGGGCGAGTTGTCGCCTGCCCAGGGGGCAACTGCCGCCGCTCAGGCCCCTCCGGACGCCCGCACGATCCAACGCCCCGCCGGACGTCTACCCCGCTGATCACCCACGTAACGTGGGGAGTTGAGAGACGGACGGGGGCGGTCGGGGGCCGTTCGGGTGCAGACATGGCTGTACCCCCAATCGTGGCGATCGGGGGTACAGAGGGGGTGTTGGCGTGGCCGAAACTCGACCTGCCGGGCCGGTTGGCTCAGACCTTCAGCGTCCGCGGCTTGTGGGCGGGCCGCTTCGCCTCGTACGCGGCGATGTCGGCCTCGTTCTGGAGGGTGATGGAGATGTCGTCCAGTCCGTTCAGCAGCCGCCAGCGGGAGTTCTCGTCCAGCTCGAAGGAGGCGGTGATGCCCTCGGCGCGCACCTCACGCGCCTCAAGGTCCACAGTGACCTCAGCAGTGGCGTCCTTCTCGGTCAGCTCCCACAGCGCGTCCACGATCTTCTGCTCCAGGACCACCGTGAGCAGGCCGTTCTTCAGCGAGTTACCGCGGAAGATGTCGGCGAACCGGGCGGAGATCACCGCCTTGAAGCCGTAGTTCTGCAGCGCCCAGACGGCGTGCTCACGGGAGGAGCCGGTGCCGAAGTCGGGGCCGGCGACCAGCACGGTCGCGCCCTGCCGCTCGGGCCGGTTGAGGACGAACTCGGGGTCCTTGCGCCATGCCTCGAACAGCCCGTCCTCGAATCCGTCCCGCGTCACCTTCTTCAGCCAGTGGGCGGGGATGATCTGGTCGGTGTCGACGTTGCTGCGGCGCAGCGGGACGGCCCGGCCGGTGTGCGTGGTGAATGCTTCCATGGCTCTCAGACTCCAGCGGGCGTACGGGTGTCGGCGTCGGACAGATCGGCGGGGGACGCCAGGTGGCCCATGACCGCCGTGGCGGCCGCGACCTGCGGCGACACCAGGTGGGTCCGGCCGCCCTTGCCCTGCCGGCCCTCGAAGTTGCGGTTGGAGGTGGACGCGGAGCGCTCACCCGGCGCGAGCTGGTCGGGGTTCATGCCCAGACACATCGAGCAGCCCGCGTGCCGCCATTCGGCGCCGGCCTCCTTGAAGACCACGTCCAGGCCCTCGGAGACGGCCTGCAGACCGACCCGCGCGGAGCCCGGGACGACCAGCATCCGTACGCCGTCGGCGACTTTGCGGTCCTTGAGGATGCCGGCGGCGGCGCGCAGGTCCTCGATGCGGCCGTTGGTGCACGAACCTACGAAGACGGTGTCCACCCGGATGGAACGCAGCGCCTGCCCGGCCTCCAACCCCATGTATTCCAGGGCCTTTTCGGCGGCCAGCCGCTCCGAGGCGTCGTCGTACGAAGCCGGGTCGGGGACCGCCGACGAAAGGGGCGCGCCCTGGCCGGGGTTGGTGCCCCAGGTGACGAACGGCGAGAGCTCGTCGGCCTTGATGACCACCTCGGCGTCGAAGACCGCGTCCTCGTCGGTGCGCAGCGTCTTCCAGTACTCCACCGCGGCGTCCCAGTCGGCGCCCTCGGGGGCGTGCGGGCGGCCCTTGAGGTAGGCGAAGGTGGTCTCGTCGGGGGCGATCATGCCCGCGCGGGCGCCGGCCTCGATCGACATGTTGCAGATGGTCATCCGGGCCTCCATCGACAGCTTCTCGATGGCGGAGCCGCGGTACTCCAGGATGTAGCCCTGGCCGCCGCCGGTGCCGATCTTCGCGATGATCGCCAGGATCAGGTCCTTGGCGGTGACGCCCGCGGGCAGTTCGCCCTCGACCGTGATCGCCATGGTCTTCGGGCGGGCCAGGGGCAGCGTCTGGGTGGCCAGCACATGCTCCACCTGGGAGGTGCCGATGCCGAACGCCAGCGCGCCGAAGGCGCCGTGCGTGGAGGTGTGGGAGTCGCCGCAGACGACCGTCGCACCGGGCTGGGTCAGGCCCAGCTGAGGTCCGACAACGTGCACCACGCCCTGCTCGACGTCGCCCAGCGGGTGCAGCCGCACCCCGAACTCGGCGCAGTTCTTGCGCAGGGTCTCCAGCTGGGCACGGGAGACCGGGTCGGCGATCGGCTTGTCGATGTCGAGGGTCGGGGTGTTGTGGTCCTCGGTCGCGATGGTGAGGTCGAGGCGGCGCACCCGGCGGCCGTTCTGCCTGAGGCCGTCGAAGGCCTGCGGGCTGGTCACCTCGTGCAGCAGGTGCAGATCGATGAAGAGGAGATCGGGCTCGCCCTCGGCGCGCCGGACGACATGGTCGTCCCAGACCTTCTCCGCGAGTGTCCTACCCATCGCTTTCCCTCCGGCCGGCAGTGCTGCACCGGCCCAACTAGAGATTTCTCCGGAAACGGCGCCCGCGCCCCTGTTCCCCGGGCGTCCGCCGCCAAGCCCGTCGGTCCGCGGGCCACTGTGTCTTCCAGGGTGGCGTGTTCCACCGAAAATTGAACTTGCGTTTCACAGAGTGAGACGCGAGTATCGTTGCATGGACAACAGTAGCGGCGTCGGCGTTCTGGACAAGGCGGCCCTCGTCCTGAGCGCTCTGGAGTCCGGTCCGGCCACCCTCGCGGGTCTGGTCGGCGCCACCGGACTGGCACGACCCACGGCCCATCGGCTGGCCGTGGCGCTGGAACACCACCGCATGGTGGCACGCGACATGCAGGGCCGTTTCATCCTCGGACCGCGGCTGGCCGAGCTGGCCGCGGCGGCGGGCGAGGACCGCCTGCTGGCGACGGCGGGCCCGGTGCTCACGCACCTGCGGGACATCACCGGAGAGAGCGCACAGCTCTACCGGCGCCAGGGCGACATGCGCATCTGTGTGGCCGCCGCGGAACGGCTGTCCGGACTGCGGGACACGGTCCCGGTCGGCTCCACGCTCACGATGAAGGCGGGCTCGTCCGCGCAGATCCTGCTCGCCTGGGAGGAGCCGGAGCGGCTGCACCGCGGTCTGCAGGGCGCACGCTTCACCGCGACGGCCCTGTCCGGCGTGCGGCGCCGCGGCTGGGCCCAGTCCATCGGCGAGCGCGAGCCGGGCGTGGCGTCCGTCTCCGCGCCGGTGCGCGGGCCCTCGAACCGCGTAGTGGCGGCCGTGTCCGTCTCCGGCCCCATCGAGCGACTTACCCGGCACCCGGGCCGTATGCACGCCCAGGCGGTCATCGACTCCGCCGCCCGCCTCTCCGAGGCCCTGCGCCGCTCAGGCTGACCACAACCAACCGCGCCCCCCGTCGGACCCCAGCCCCAACGCCGCGGCCCCACCCGACGGGGCCCCACCCCACCCAGGACCCCAAGGAACCACACACGCCCCAGGGGCGCGAGGAACTGCGCGACAAGCCACATACGACCCGCAGACAAACAACCCCCAGCACACCCCCAAGGGGCGCGGGGAACTGCGCGATCAACCACATACAACCCGCACACGAACAACACCCAGCACCCACCCCAGGGGCGCGGGGAACTGCGCGACAAGCCACAACGCACCCGCACTGGAGGAACGGCCGAAGCCCCGCAGGGAGCCGCGACCAACCCCAGACGACCAGCAACCCGAGCAACAGAAACGGCCCCCCACCCCAGCACACCGGCTAAGGCGAAGAGCCATCGTCCCGTACCCCCGACCGGATTCGAACCGGCGCTACCGCCTTGAGAGGGCGGCGTGCTAGGCCGCTACACAACGGGGGCGAGGATCATGCGTTTCCGCAGATCCGAGCTGGTCTACCTGGACTCGAACCAAGACTAACTGAACCAGAATCAGTCGTGCTGCCAATTACACCATAGACCAATGATGGTTTAGACCAGTTCAGTACCCCCGACCGGATTCGAACCGGCGCTACCGCCTTGAGAGGGCGGCGTGCTAGGCCGCTACACAACGGGGGCCCAAGCGTCCCGAGAGGATCGGGACCGTACCCCCGACCGGATTCGAACCGGCGCTACTGCCTTGAGAGGGCAGCGTGCTAGGCCGCTACACAACGGGGGCTTGCGGATGAGATCCGCGGATGCAGATGAGCTCTGCGAGCTGGCCTACCTGGACTCGAACCAAGACTAACTGAACCAGAATCAGTCGTGCTGCCAATTACACCATAGGCCACTGGAACGCAAGCCCCTGAGGGGATCTTGTTCTAGCTGTGCGCCCGGTTCCTTGGCCTTCCGGCCCGCTCACCGCGGCGCAGGAAGAACATTACCCGAAGGTGGACGGGGCTCCAAAACGGGTATCCGCGCGGACGATCGCGGGAAGTTCGGCCAGCGAGGAGATCCGGTGGGCCGCGGCGACGGCCGCGGCGGCGGCCGGCGCCCCGCCGCGGTCGATCCACACGGACAGCAACCCGGCGTCGGCCGCGCCCCGTCCGTCGATCTCCGGGTGGTCGCCGACGTACGCCACCTCGTGCGGTGGCAGGTCCAGGGCCGCGCAGGCCGCCAGGAACGCCTCCCGGGCGGGCTTGGAGACGCCGAGTTCCGCCGCGCACAGGACCGTCTCGAAGCGGTCGCGCACCTTGAGGGCGCGCAGCTTGTGCTCCTGGACGTGGATGCTCGAATTGGACAGCACGGCGTGCCGGTGTCTTGCGGCAAGGGCGTCGAGGACGGGCAGCACGTCGGGGAACAGGCTCCAGGCGGCCTCGTAGTGCGCGATGTAACGCCGAAACCACGCCTCGGCCTCGTCGTCGGTCAGCTCCGCCCCGAGGAAGTCCCGCACCCGGTCCCGGCGCTGCTCCTCGAAGCCGGCCTCACCGGCTCCGAACCGCGCCCACTGCAGGTCGGTGATCTCCCGCCAGCGCGCGAGGGCCTGCTCCACGCCGTCGTACGCGTGCAGCAGGCCCTCCGCCGCCAGGTGGGCCCGCATGCCGGCCCGGTCGGCGGACGTGTAGTCGAAAAGGGTGTCGTCGACGTCCCAGACCACGGCTCGGATGCTCATGGGCCGACGGTAGCGCGCGGCCGGGCCGCGCGCCGCCGTCATGCGCCGTGCCGTTATGCCGTGAGCCGTGCCAGGGCCGCGTCGACGCGGGCCAGCGTCCGCTCCTTGCCGAGCACTTGCAGGGACTCGAACAGGGGCAGGCCGACCGTGCGGCCGGTGACCGCGACCCGCACCGGGGCCTGGGCCTTGCCCAGCTTGAGACCGTGGGCCTCGCCGGCCGCCAGGACGGCCTCCTTCAGCGAGTCCGGGGACGTCCAGTCGGCGGACTCCAGCCTCTCCCGGGCCGTGCGGAGCAACGCGTCGGAGCCCTCCTTCATGGCCTTCGCCCAGCTCGCCTCGTCGAAGACCGGCTCCGGCAGGAACAGGAAGTCGACGTTGTCGGTGATCTCCGACAGGACCTTCAGACGGGTCTGCGCGTGCGGGGCGATGGCCTGCCACTTCGTCTCGTCGAAGCGCTCGGGCGCCCAGGGCGCGAACGGGGCCTGGAGCCAGGGGCGGCAGCGCTCGGTGAAGTCCTTCACGTCCAGCAGCCGGATGTGGTCGGCGTTGATGGCCTCGCACTTCTTCAGGTCGAAGCGGGCCGGGTTGGGGTTCACATCGGCGATGTCGAAGGCCGCGACCATCTCGTCGACGGTGAAGATGTCCTGGTCGGCGGAGAGCGACCAGCCGAGCAGGGAGAGGTAGTTGAGCAGCCCCTCGGGGAGGAAGCCGCGCTCCCGGTAGAGGTTCAGGGACGACTGCGGGTCCCGCTTGGAGAGCTTCTTGTTGCCCTCGCCCATCACGTACGGGAGATGGCCGAACTCCGGGATGCCCTGGGCGATGCCCAGCTCGATCAGGGCCTTGTAGAGGGCGATCTGGCGTGGGGTGGAGGAGAGCAGGTCCTCGCCGCGCAGAACGTGGGTGATCTCCATGAGGGCGTCGTCGACCGGGTTGACCAGCGTGTACAGCGGGGCGCCGTTGGCGCGGACGATGCCGTAGTCGGGCACGTTCTCCGGGGTGAAGGTCAGCTCGCCGCGGACCAGGTCGGTGAAGGTGATCGTCTCGTCCGGCATGCGGAAGCGCACGATCGGGGTGCGGCCCTGGGCCTGGTACTGCTCGACCTGCGCGGCGGTCAGGTCGCGGCAGTGGCCGTCGTACCCGGAGGGCCGGCCGGCCGCGCGGGCCGCCTCACGGCGGGTGTCCAGCTCCTCCTGGGAGCAGTAGCAGTGGTAGGCGTGGCCGGCGTCGAGGAGCTTGGCCGCGACGTCCCGGTAGAGGTCCATGCGCTGCGACTGGCGGTACGGCGCGTGGGGGCCGCCGACCCCCGGGCCCTCGTCCCAGTCGAAGCCCAGCCAGCGCATCGCGTCGAGCAGCTGGTCGTAGGACTCCTCGGAGTCCCGGGCCGCGTCGGTGTCCTCGATGCGGAAGACGAGCGTGCCCTGGTGGTGCCGGGCGAACGCCCAGTTGAACAGGGCGGTGCGGACCAGGCCCACATGGGGGTTACCGGTGGGCGAGGGGCAGAAACGGACGCGTACGGGGGATGGGGGTACCCCCTGCTTGAGCGAAGCCGAGAGCTTGGGGGAGGGTGCGCTAGCCACGCTTGACAACCTTGTTGGTGAGAGTGCCGATGCCTTCGATGGTGACGGCGACCTCGTCGCCGACGTTGAGGGGGCCGACCCCAGCGGGGGTGCCGGTGAGGACCACGTCGCCGGGGAGCAACGTCATGGCCTCGGTGATGTTGACGATCAGGTCCTCGATGGGGTGGATCATCTCGCTCGTGCGGCCCAGCTGGCGCTGTTCGCCGTTGACGGTGAGCTGGAGGGTGAGGTCGTTCGCGCGCTGCAGGTCCAGGCCGGTCTCCACCCAGGGGCCGAGCGGGCAGGAGGTGTCGAAGCCCTTGGCCCTGGCCCACTGCTTCTCGCGCCGCTGGACGTCACGGGCGGTGATGTCGTTGGCGCAGGTGTAACCGAAGATCACGTCCTTGACGCGGTCGCGCGGTACCTCGCGGCACATCCGGCCGATGACCACGGCCAGTTCGGCCTCGTGGTGCAGTTCCGTGGAGAACGACGGGTACTGGATCTCGTCGCCGGGGCCGATCACCGAGGTGGACGGCTTGAAGAAGGCGAACGGGGCGTCGGGCACCGCGTTGCCGAGTTCTTTCGCGTGCTCGGCGTAGTTGCGGCCGAAGGCCACGACCTTGTTGGGGAGCACCGGCGGGAGCAGCCTGACCTTGCTCAGCGGGACCTTGGTCCCGGACAGTTCGTGGTCCGCGAACGGGATGCCCTTGATGATGTCGAGGACGAGTTCGTCCTGCTTGTCGCCCTCGACCGCGCCGAAGGCGACGTTCCCGTCGATGGAGAACCTGGCGATGCGCACGGGATGCTCGCGCCCCTTAACTGAGAAGACCCGTGTCTTGGCTGAGAAGACCCGCGTCGGCTTGCGACCGGCTGGATGTCGGCCGGGAGTCTGACGCTCCAGGCTAACGCGGCACGGAGGCCGTGACCTCGCGGATTACCGGACACGCGGATGACCGGTCACGGCGAAGGGCGCCACCGCGGAAGTGGCGCCCGTGCCGCCCGGGCCCCGATGCCCGTGCCACACAGCCCGGAGTGAGCGCAGCGCGCGCCGGAGCCCTGATCGCCGTGCCGCCGGGGACCGGGACGCCCCGCGGACGACGAGACGGCCCGACGAAGCCCCGATATACCCGTGCCACACAGCCCGGGACGGGCGGGGCGAGCCGCCGGGGCACCGATGCCCGTGGCCACAGCCCGGGGTGGGCAGGGCGGACCGGCGGGGCCCCGACGGCCGTCCGGCGGGCCGGGCCGCGCGGTGCGCGGCCCGCGCGCGCATTACTCCGCGGGGGTGGCCGCGGCCGGGATCTCCATGAGGACCGTGCGCCGCGGGTTGGCGGTCTGGGCCGGCAGGTCGAGGGAGTGCTCCGGCCGTTCCGGTGCCCGCAGCTCCTCGGCGTCGTCGAGGTGGGCGAGAGTGGTGCGACGCGGGTTGGCTATGGTGCGGAACATCATCGTGGTCTTCACGGTTGTAGGAGCCCTGTCCTGTGTGGGTTGGCAGATACTTCCCTCTTGTAAAGCGTCAGGCTAAACATCCGATTCCCCGGAGCCGTCGTGAAGCGCCCGTGATGAGCGTGTGAGTTTGCTCACGAATCCAGGCACAAACCGGTCAATCCTGACCGTCAACTCGCCTCAGCGAAACGGACATTGCGGCCCTGAACCTGGCATTCCGCTCCTGATCATCGCGACTGGGACAGGGTCCGGCGGTCGTCGACTCGCTGGAGTAAGTCCGTTATGTGCGAGATCTTTTTCCACGTCTCGTGACCCCGCACTCACACGCTGTCACAGAGGTCATGTACCGGCCCACGGGCCTTGTTGGAGATCCGGCACTGTGCTGGAATTCCACGGACCGCCGCGGGATCGAGCCGGCGCAGGGGGCGCGAAGCAGCGCCGAGTGGCGGCGAGACAGGGGGAGCCAGCGCCGGTCACTCACGACCACCTGGGGGGCGTATTCAGGGCGCTCCCCGACAACGCCGACACCGCCCGTCCGCTCACGCGGAGGGGCGCCTGGTCCAGAGGTTGCGACGCTAGTGCAGGGACGTTTCAAGAGGGATGGCAGCGCTCCGGCGGAGCCGGAGGCGCACGGCGGGACCGACCGCGGCGCCTCGCCCCAGCACGCCCAGAACCCGGGCCCGGCCCCGTCCGGCGACGGCGGAGAGCGCCCCGGGCGCCCCGCTGCCCCGTCCACGCCGCCGAGCCCCGCGCCGCCGGTCAAGCCCGCCAAGGGCCCGACCGGCCCCGGATCGCGCATAGCCCTGCGCAACTGGCGTATCTCCACGCGTCTGGTGTCGCTGCTCACGCTTCCCGTGGTCGCGGCCACCTCGCTGGGCGCGCTGCGCATCAACCAGTCCATGGACGACATCCAGCAGCTCGACAACATGAAGCTGCTGACGGCCATGACGAAGCAGGCGACCGAACTCGCCGCGGCGCTCCAGGAGGAGCGCGACCAGTCCGCGGGACCGCTGGCGCACGGCCTGAAGACGGACAACTTCACCGTCAAGGGCTACCAGGACCGCACCGACCGGGCCCTGACCAACTTCCTCAACGCCTCCGAGGACATCGATGCCGCGAGCAAGCACGGCAACCTCCAGGGCGTCCGCGACAGCCTCGTCGGCCTGGCCGGCCAGCTGGACAACCTGGCCAAGATCCGCCGCTCCGCGTACCAGTCCAAGGACAACTCGACCCAGACGGTCGAGGCGTACCACCGGCTGATCACCCAGCTGATCGGCCTCTCCTCGGACATGGCGCAGGCGTCCAGCAACCCGGAGATGATCCAGCGCACCCGCGCCCTGGCGGCCTTCTCCACCGCCAAGGAGTACGCGTCCGTGCAGCGCGCCGTCATCGCCGCGGCCCTGCCCGACACCAACAAGACGCTCGGCAACCTCTCCGACAACGACCGGCTCTACGGCGATTCGGCGCTGCAGAGCGAGTCCTCCGAGCTGAACATCTTCCGCAAGCTCTACTCCGAGCAGGGCGCCGAGGAACTCCTCAAGCCCATCGACGAGGGCAACCCGACCATCGAGTCCGCGGACACCTACGCCAAGCGCGCGCTGGGCGGCGAAGAGGGCATCAACGGGCTGCCGAAGCGCTCCTACCGCGACTGGGTCGACGACAGCTCGACCAAGATCGAGCAGATGAAGAAGATCGAGCACACGCTGCTCGAAGAGATGGAGCAGAAGGCCCGCGAGCTGCGCAGCGCCACCGAGCGCGACGCGATCATCTCCGGTGCGCTGATCCTGCTCGTCCTCGGTGTCTCCCTGGTCGGCGCGTTCGTCGTCGCCCGGTCCATGATCCGCTCGCTGCGCCGGCTCCAGGACACCGCGACCAAGGTCGCCCAGGACCGGCTGCCCGAGCTGGTCAAGCAGCTGTCCGAGTCGGACCCGCAGGACGTCGACACGTCCGTGGAGTCGGTCGGTGTGCACTCCCGGGACGAGATCGGCCAGGTGGCCGCGGCCTTCGACGACGTGCACCGCGAGGCGGTCCGCCTCGCCGCCGAGCAGGCCCTGCTGCGGGGCAACGTCAACGCGATGTTCACCAACCTCTCGCGCCGCTCCCAGGGCCTCATCCAGCGCCAGCTGTCGCTCATCTCCGAACTGGAGTCCCGCGAGGCCGACCCGGACCAGCTGTCCTCGCTGTTCAAGCTGGACCACCTCGCCACGCGTATGCGCCGCAACGGCGAGAACCTGCTCGTCCTCGCCGGTGAGGAGCCCGGCCGCCGCTGGACCCGCCCGGTCCCGCTGGTCGACGTGCTGCGCGCCGCCGCCTCCGAGGTGGAGCAGTACGAGCGGATCGAGCTGGCCTCGGTGCCGACCACCGAGGTCGCCGGACGCGTCGTCAACGACCTCGTGCACCTGCTCGCCGAGCTGCTGGAGAACGCGACCTCGTTCTCCTCGCCGCAGACGAAGGTCAAGGTCACCGGTCATGCGCTGCCCGACGGCCGGGTGCTGATCGAGATCCACGACACCGGCATCGGCCTCTCCCCCGAAGACCTCGCGGCGATCAACGAGCGGCTTGCCTCGCCGCCCACCGTGGACGTCTCCGTCTCCCGCCGCATGGGCCTGTTCGTGGTCGGCCGGCTGTCGCAGCGGCACGGCATCCGCATCCAGCTGCGCCCGTCCGACTCGGGTGGCACGACGGCGCTGGTCATGCTGCCCGTCGATGTCGCCCAGGGCGGCAAGAAGCCCGCTCCGGGCAAGCCGGGCGTGCCCGCCACGGGCGGCCCGGCCGCCGCGCAGGCCGCCGCGGGCGCGGCGGCGGCCCGGCGGGGAGCCGCCCAGGGCGGCCCGGGTCCGCTCGGTGCCGGTGCGCCCGGCGGTGGTGGCCGGCTCGGCGCCGGATCCGGTCCGCGCGGCCAGGTCGGCGCCGGCCAGGGTCCGCGGGCCGCGCTGCCCGGCACGGGTCAGGGCAGCCGGCCGGGAGCGCCCGGCGGCGCACGCGGACCGCAGCAGGGCCCGCCCACCCCGGCCGGGGCGGGCGCCGGAGCCTTCGGCGGACAGGCGCCGGGCGCCCCGCAGGGCCTGCAGGCGGCCGGCGCGGGCGGACCCGAGCAGGATGTCTTCGGCGGCCGTCCTCCGGTGCCCCCGCAGCGTGGCGGCGGCGACCAGGGCAGGCAGCCGCAGCTGCCGCCGCGCGGCGGGCCGCGGGCCGAGCTGCCGGGCGGCAACCCGCAGCCGCGCACGCCCAGCTGGAGCGACGAGAACGCGCAGCCGCCGCTGTCCCGGGCCTCGCTCGACACCCCGCGCGGCCATGACGAGCAGGATCCGGCGCAGACTTCGCGCATGCCGCGGTTCGACGACCGCCAGGGCCCCGGCTCGACGGCGGAGATGCCGGCGATCCCCGCGGGCGACGCCTCCCAGGGCCCGGCCGCCACGGGCGAGTTCCCCCGGCCGGACTTCACCGGTGCGAACGGCTCGCAGAACACCGGCCAGTTCGCCCGCTCCGGCTTCGACGCCCCGCAGGGCGGCGGCTCGTTCGGCCGCCCGGGCGGGCCCGGCCGGCAGGACTCGGGCCAGTTCGTGCGCTCCGACGTCTTCGGCACGCCGGGCGGCCGGCAGGACGCCCCCGCCCCGGACCGGTTCGCCGCCCAGCAGGCGTACGACGACGGTTCCACCGGGCAGTTCCCGGCGCAGGGCTACGACAACGGCTCCACCGGCCAGTTCCCCGCGCAGAGTTACGACAACGGTTCCACCGGCCAGTTCCCCGCGCAGGGCTACGACAACGGTTCCACCGGTCAGTTCCCAGCGCAGAGTTACGACAACGGCTCCACGGGTCAGTTCCCCGCGCAGGGCTACGACAACGGCTCCACCGGCCAGCACGCGCTGCCCGGCCGGGCGGGCCAGCAGCACACGGGCCAGCAGCACACGGGCCAGTTCGAGCGGCCGCAGACCAACGGCCGGGGCACCGACTTCTCCGGGCAGCGCCCGGCGGTGCCGCCGCGGCGCGCGCGCCGTCAGGAGCCGGAGGCGCTGCCCCCGGCGAGCGGTCCCGGAGACGGCCGTACTCCGCTGTACGACAACCTGGAGACCAACTGGTTCCGCGGCGGCCAGCAGGGCAACGGCCCGGCTCCGGCCGGGCAGCAGCCGCAGGGCGGACCGGCTCCTTCGACGGGCCCGCAGCGTCCCGTCACGAGTTCCTGGCGCAGCTCGCCGAACGACGAACTCGTCCGGCAGGCCGAGCGGGTGCGCCAGCCCGCGGCGGGCGGGGTCACCACCTCCGGCCTGCCGCGCCGGGTACCCCGGGCGAACCTCGTCCCGGGCACGGCTCAGCAGCAACAGCACCAAAGCGGTCCGCAGGTCTCACGTGCGCCCGACGACGTGCGTGGCCGGCTGACCAATCTCCGTCGGGGTATCGCGCAGGGTCGTCAGGTCAACAACGGCCAGACCGGCAGCTTCCCGAGCCCCACTCACCAGCAGGAGCGTTAGTTGAGCCAGATGAGCCAGGCGGCACAGAATCTCAACTGGTTGATCACCAACT
This sequence comes from Streptomyces diversicolor, assembly GCF_057537855.1. Classification (NCBI taxonomy): domain Bacteria; kingdom Bacillati; phylum Actinomycetota; class Actinomycetes; order Kitasatosporales; family Streptomycetaceae; genus Streptomyces; species Streptomyces diversicolor. The sequence goes on along the minus strand of NZ_BAAJXA010000025.1, from coordinate 25,600 downwards.
TCGTGGACAACACCCCCGGGGTGTCCCACACCGTCGTCGTGTCCGCCGACGGACTCCTTCTGGCGATGTCGGAAGGCTTTCCCCGGGACCGGGCCGACCAGCTCGCGGCCGTCGCCTCCGGGCTCACCTCGCTGACCGCCGGGGCCTCCCGGATCTTCGAGGGGGGCGATGTGTCGCAGACGGTCGTCGAGATGGAACGCGGGTTCCTCTTCCTCATGTCCATCTCGGACGGCTCGTCCCTCGCCGTCCTCGCCCACCCCGAGTGCGACATCGGCCTCGTCGGCTACGAGATGGCGCTCCTCGTCGACCGCGCGGGCGCCGTCCTCACGCCCGACCTGCGCGCCGAACTACAGGGCAGTCTGCTCCACTGACCGGCCCCGGATCCACCCAGCTCACCAAATCACCGTCCGGCCGCCACAAACCCCCCACCGGCCCCGTCAGACGGCACGACTGACCGACCTGCTGTCCCGCCCGGAGGATTCATGACCCCGCCCACCGCCTCTCATGATCCGTACGCGGAGCCGTACGGGGACGAGGGCGACCAGCCGCTGGTACGTCCCTACGCGATGACCGGCGGCCGGACCCGGCCGCGCTACCAGCTCGCCATCGAGGCACTGATCAGCACCACGGCCGACCCGGCAGCGCTCATGGGGCTGCTCCCGGAGCACCAGCGCATCTGCCACCTGTGCCGCGAGGTGAAGTCCGTGGCCGAGGTGTCCGCGCTCCTCACCATGCCCCTGGGCGTGGCCCGGATCCTGGTCGCCGACCTCGCCGAGGCCGGCCTGGTCGCCATCCACCAGCCGGGTGGCGACGAGAACAACGGCGGTGCACCGGACGTGACACTGCTCGAAAGGGTGCTCAGTGGACTTCGCAAGCTCTGACGGGGGCCGGGCCACCACCTCCGCGAAGATCGTGGTGGCGGGTGGCTTCGGCGTCGGCAAGACGACCTTCGTCGGTGCCGTCTCCGAGATCAACCCGCTGCGCACGGAGGCCGTGATGACGTCCGCCAGCGCGGGCATCGACGACCTCACCCACACCGGGGACAAGACCACCACCACGGTGGCCATGGACTTCGGCCGCATCACGCTCGACCAGGACCTGATCCTGTACCTGTTCGGCACCCCCGGCCAGGACCGGTTCTGGTTCATGTGGGACGACCTGGTGCGCGGCGCCATCGGCGCCGTGGTCCTGGTGGACACCCGCCGGCTCGCCGACTGCTTCCCCGCGGTCGACTACTTCGAGAACAGCGGTCTGCCGTTCGTCATCGCGCTCAACGGCTTTGACGGCCACCAGCCGTACACCCCCGACGAGGTGCGTGAGGCGCTGCAGATCGGGCCGGACACGCCGATCATCACGACGGACGCCCGGCACCGGGCCGACGCCAAGAGCGCGCTGATCACACTGGTCGAGCACGCCCTCATGGCACGGCTGAGGTAGCACTCAAGTCGGCAGTGAGATACGGCAGTTGTCGTACGGACAGCGGAGCGGGCTGTGGCTTTTGACACGGTCGGCTCCGCTGTTCATAACGTTTCGGCAGAGGAATCGGATGGTACGGCCACGCGTCGCGGTCGACCGGTGCCGCTGCGCTCACAAAGGCCCCGTCTTTTGACGGGGCTCGCTCTTTATGACCGTTTTATCTGCGGTCCGGGTCACTCGGAATCCATGGTTTTCACTGTTTGGATGTGCGCTGGTCGTCGTGCTGGAATGCCTGAACTGCCCATTAGTCAAAGACGTACTCAGTAGCTGAGTGGGGCTGAGTGGTCCCTGACCCACGGGGCTCTGAGAGACTGCGGCACGATGTAGGTGCCGGCCGCCGAGAGGTTGTTGGTCGAGTGAGGCGAAGCAAGAGCGGTCCCGAGCCGTCGGCCCGGGGAAACTTCACCCCGCCGCCGCGCGCTGCGGCGCCCACCCCTGTGCCCGGCCCGGAGCGGTCGGCGGCCCCCGCCCCACGCGGCGGCCGCCTGTCTCCGCGCAACTGGCGGGTGCCCACCCGGCTGAACGCGATCCTGCTGATACCCGTGGTGGTCGGTCTCGTCATGGGCGGCTTCCAGGTGAAGAGTTCGATCGACACCTGGCAGCAGGCCAGGGACGCGGAGAGCACCGCCCGCCTGGTCCGCGCCGCCCTCACCTATGCCGACGCCCTCTACGTCGAGCGTGACGTCTCCGCGGCGCCCCTGCTGCTGAACACCGACAAGGACACCGTCACCGAGGCCCGCAAGAAGACCGACCAGGCCGCCGCCGCCTTCGACGAGGCCGCCCAGGGCATGCCGCACAAGGCCGGCCTTGAGCGGCGTCTGAAGCTGTTCCGGCAGGAGGAACCGAAGCTCCAGGGCCTGCGCGCGAGCGCCTACACCACCAAGCTCACCGGCGTGAACACCGAAGAGGGATACGTCGGCATCGCCCATCCCCTGATGGAGTTCGCCAACGAACTCGGTCTGGGCACCGGCAACATCACCTCCTACGGCCGTACCGTCTACGCCATCTCGCTGACCAAGGCCGCGCTGTCGCTGGAGCGTTCCATCGGCATGCATCTGCTGGTCAAGCCCGGCCCGGACGCGCCGAACCTGGCCACCCAGCGGGTCGCCCTGTCCTCCTACGCCTATCTGGAGCGGGTCGCCGTCGAGGAGTACCGCGCCGGTGGCACCGAGGCGGACGCGCAGAAGCTCGTCGACGCCGAGAAGAAGATCAAGGCCGACGGCGCCGCGCTGGCCCAGGAGGCCAGGGCCAAGGACCCGAAGTACGTGGCCCCGCCGTCCAACACGACCACGATGGTCTCGGCCGTGGCCACGCTGCCGGACACCGGTGCGCTCGCCCGTGAGCAGCTCGCCCAGAAGGGCATCACCGCGCAGAACTGGTGGGCGGTCAACACCCTCAAGTTCAACGCGTACCGCCAGATCGAGGCTGACCTGGCCGACAAGGCGGTGAGCGAGGCATCCGTCATCGCCGACGACGCCCGGACCTCCGCGCTCATCACGGGTGCCGCGGTCGTGGTCGCGCTGCTCGTCGCGTTCATCCTGGCCGGTGCCGTCGCCCGGCAGATGAGCCGCTCCATGCGGCAGCTGCGCAACGCCGCCTTCGGCATCGCCGAGCAGCGCCTGCCGATGCTGGTCGACCAGCTCTCGCGCACCGACCCGGGCCGCGTCGACACCCGGGTCGCACCGATCCCGATCGCCTCGACCGACGAGATCGGCGAGGTCGCCCGGGCCTTCGACCAGGTCCACCGCGAGGCCGTCCGGCTCGCCGCCGAGCAGGCCCTGCTGCGGGGCAACATCAACGCGATCTTCACCAACCTCTCGCGCCGCAACCAGTCGCTGATCGAGGGCCAGCTGACCCTGATCACCGACCTGGAGAACAACGAGGCCGATCCCGACCAGTTGGAGAACCTGTTCCGGCTGGACCATCTGGCGACCCGTATGCGGCGCAACGGCGAGAACCTGCTCGTCCTCGCGGGCGAGGAACCCGGCCGCCGCTGGGACCAGCCGGTACCGCTCATCGACGTGCTGCGCGCCGCCTCCTCCGAGGTGGAGCAGTACGAGCGCATCGAACTGTCCGGTGTGCCGGAGGCCGAGATCCACGGCCGCGCGGTCACCGACCTCGTGCATCTGCTGGCCGAGCTGCTGGAGAACGCGACGACGTTCTCCTCTCCGCAGACCAAGGTTCGCGTCACCGCCACCCGGCTGCCGGACGGTCGGATCATGATCGAGATCCATGACAAGGGCATCGGCCTGACCGCCGAGGACTTCGCGGACATCAACCACAAGCTCGCCAACCCGCCGACCGTGGACGCGGCGGTCTCCCAGCGCATGGGCCTGTTCGTGGTCGGCCGGCTGTCCGACCGGCACGGCATCCGCGTCCAGCTGCGGCCCTCCGGAGAGCAGGCAGGCACCACCTCCCTGGTCATGCTCCCCGACGCCATCACCCATGGCGGTGGCGGTGAACAGCCCCTGGACCGCGAGGAGTTCACGGTCTCGCAGATCATCCCGGAGCAGCAGTTCCAGGGCGAGAACTTCACCCAGCAGGCGCCGATGCGCACCGCCGCCGAACTCGGCTTCGACGACAGCCGCTACCCCGAGGTCCCCGACGACATCCGCGAACTGGACCCGGTGGGCCGCTCGCTGATGCGCGAGGAGCGCCGCGCGGCCCTGGAGTCCCAGGCGCAGGACCCGGCCCAGCCCGCCCAGGCGCAGCCGGAGACCCCCGAGGCGCCGTCCTACGTCGAGGAGTTCGGCACCCCGGCCTACGACACCGGCGGTAGCGGCTACCAGGAGCAGCCCGCGGCCTACGACCCGCAGCCGGCCTACGAGGAGCCGGGCCGTGCGGCGTACGACGAGCAGTACTTCGCCACGGGCGGCGGCCTCCCGCAGGGCGACGCCTTCCCGGCGGGCGGCGGCCTTCCCCAGGGCGATGCCTTCCCGGCAGGCGGCCTTCCTCAGGGCGATGCCTTCACGGCGGGCGGCGGCTACCCGGAGCCGTCCTATGCGGAGCCCGTCGCGGAGCAGCAGTCCGGCGCCCACGCCGCCGCGGCCGACTCCTTCCGCCCCTTCGAGGAGCAGCCCCAGCAAGGAGGCTGGCCGCAGCAGGACGGTTACCACAACGGCTATCCGGCCCAGTACGCTGCCGAAGCGGAATCCGCGCAGGCCGGTGACGTGACGGAGCGGGACCGCGTAGGCTTCGACCGTCCGGGACCGGCTTCCTCCGCCGTCCACGAGCTGACCGACGCCGGGCTGCCCCGCCGCGGATCCACCGCGAGCGGTCCGAACGGCAACGGCGCGGGCGGCGAGGCGGGCGCGCACCAGGAGCCGTCGGCTCCCGCACCGCAGAGCAACGGCGAGGGCGTCTGGCGTTCGGCCAACGACGAGCGCTGGCAGCAGGCGTCGCAGCTGCGCAAGCCCAAGGCAGGCGGGGTCACCGCCTCCGGTCTGCCTCGGCGGGTGCCCAAGGCCAACCTGGTCGAGGGCGCCGCGGAAGCCACCCCGCAGGGAGGCCCACAGGTCTCCCGTGCCCCGGAAGACGTCCGGGGCCGGCTGAGCAACCTGCGTCGGGGCGTCCAGCGCGGACGCAACGCGGGCGCAGGCAGTGAAACGAACGGCCAGGGCTTCGGTCCTGACAGCACCTACGACCAGGAGCGTTAGTGTGAGCCCGATGAGCCAGGCGGCACAGAACCTGAACTGGTTGATCACCAACTTCGTGGACAACACCCCGGGGGTGTCCCACACGGTGGTGGTCTCCGCCGACGGACTCCTTCTGGCGATGTCCGAAGGCTTTCCCCGCGACCGCGCCGACCAGCTCGCGGCCGTCGCCTCCGGTCTGACGTCACTGACGGCAGGCGCCTCCCGGATCTTCGAGGGGGGCAGCGTGAATCAGACGGTTGTGGAGATGGAGCGGGGATTCCTCTTCATCATGTCCATCTCAGACGGCTCGTCCCTCGCAGTCCTGGCACACCCGGAGGCGGACATCGGCCTCATCGGGTACGAGATGGCGCTTTTGGTAGACCGTGCGGGCACGGTTCTCACCCCGGATCTCCGCGCGGAGCTCCAGGGCAGCCTTCTCAACTAACAGACAGACGGTGCGTTTTCGGGTCCCGGGGCCGTAAGGTTTCGGGACGCGGCTTCCCAGGGACGGGTGCCCGGCACGGTCGGAGGAGGAGAAAAGTGGCAACACCCCCAAGCGGTTCGTCTGCGGGCAACTGGTCGTACGGCCCTGCCCAGGGCCACGGCGACGGTTCGGCGAACCGGTACAACTTCCCCTCCACCCCGAGCCACCAGCAGCCGTACGCACCGCAGGGCCCCGGCCCTTCGCCGTACGACCAGCCGCCGGCGCCGCGCATCCAGCCGGTGCAGCCGCAGCGCCGTCCCGAGCCGGCGCCCGCCTCGGCGGCGAACAACCCCCTGGTGCGTCCGTACGCCATGACCGGCGGACGGACCCGCCCGCGGTACCAGCTCGCCATCGAGGCGCTGGTGCACACCACCGCGCAGCCGCACCAGATGCAGGGCCAGTTGCCCGAGCATCAGCGGATCTGCCACCTGTGCCGAGAGATCAAGTCGGTCGCCGAGATCTCGGCGTTGCTGACCATCCCCCTCGGCGTGGCCAGGATCCTCGTCGCCGACTTGGCGGAGGCGGGCCTGGTCGCCATCCATCAGCCCGGCGGCGACGAGAACGCCGGTGGCCAGCCAGACGTGACACTGCTCGAAAGGGTGCTCAGTGGACTTCGCAAGCTCTAGCGGCGGTCCTTCCCGCTCCACCACCTCCGCGAAGATTGTGGTGGCGGGCGGCTTCGGCGTGGGTAAGACCACGTTCGTCGGCGCCGTCTCGGAGATCAACCCGCTGCGCACAGAGGCCGTCATGACGTCCGCTTCGGCAGGCATCGACGACCTCACCCACACCGGGGACAAGACGACCACCACGGTCGCCATGGACTTCGGCCGCATCACCCTGGACCAGGATCTGATCCTCTACCTGTTCGGCACCCCCGGCCAGGACCGGTTCTGGTTCATGTGGGACGACCTGGTGCGGGGCGCCATCGGCGCGATCGTGCTGGTCGACACGCGTCGGCTGGCCGACTGCTTCCCGGCGGTCGACTACTTCGAGAACTCGGGGCTTCCCTTCGTCATCGCCCTGAACGGCTTCGACGGAAATCAGCCGTACTCGCCCGACGAGGTGCGGGAGGCGTTGCAGATCGGGCCGGACACGCCGATCATCACGACGGACGCGCGGCATCGGGCGGATGCCAAGAGTGCGTTGATCACTCTCGTGGAGCATGCGTTGATGGCTCGGCTGCGCTGAGGTCTTTCCGCGGCTCGGCTACGGGGTGCCGCCGGCGGTTGTGCGCCGTCTGCGGGTGCGTCGTGGCCACTCGCGCCGTTCCCCGCGCCCCTATCGGGGCGCGCCCCCTGCGTTCGAAACATTCCGGCTCCGGTGGGTACGGCCACCGGGGTGCCACTCATGGTTGTACGCCGTCTGCGGGTGCGTCGTGGCCACTCGCGCAGTTCCCCGCGCCCCTATCGGGGCGCGCCCCCTGCGTTCGGAAGGTCCCCGGCTCCGGCGGTACGGCTACGGGGGTGCCACTCATGGTTGTACGCCGTCTGCGGGTGCGTCGTGGCCACTCGCGCAGTTCCCCGCGCCCCTGTCGGGGCGCGTCTCCCTTTGGCCCAATGCCAAGAAGGGGCCCCTCTACTAAGAGGGGCCCCTTCTTGTTTGGGGCTCAGTGCCAGCTGTGGGGGGCTCGGAAGCCTGGCTCGCGGTCGAGGCGGCGCCAGCCGGCCTTGGCGCGGCCTCGGTGCGCGGGGGCAGCCGCAACGCTGCGGGCTGCGGCACGGGCCAGCAGGATCGCCGTTATGGCGGCGACCTCCTCGGGCTCGGCGTGGCCCTTCTCGACGCGGATGTCGGGAGTGTTCATGGCTGTCAGTCTCCGTGAGAGAGGTTTCCGCGCGGGAACCAGTGGGTTACCGCGGGTCCGCCGGGGTCACTGCGGCGGGTTGCCGTGCTTGCGCGAGGGCAGGTCGGCGTGCTTGGTGTGCAGCATCGCCAGGGACTTGGCCAGCACCTCGCGGGTCTCGGCCGGGTCGATGACGTCGTCCACCAGGCCGCGCTCCGCCGCGTAGTACGGGTGCATCAGCTCGGCCTTGTACTCCTTGACCATCTTCTGCCGCATGGCCTCGGGGTCCTCGGCCTCGGCGATCTGCCGGCGGAAGATGACGTTGGCCGCGCCGTCCGCGCCCATCACCGCGATCTCGTTGGTGGGCCAGGCGTAGGTCAGGTCGGCGCCGATGGACTGGCTGTCCATGACGATGTACGCGCCTCCGTACGCCTTGCGGAGGATGAGCGAGATCCTCGGCACGGTCGCGTTGCAGTAGGCGTACAGCAGCTTCGCGCCGTGCCGGATGATCCCGCCGTGCTCCTGGTCGACACCGGGGAGGAACCCAGGGACATCCAGGAAGGTGACGATCGGGACGTTAAAAGCGTCACACATCTGGACAAAGCGCGCAGCTTTTTCACTCGCCTCGATGTCCAGCACACCCGCGAGCACCTGCGGCTGGTTGGCGACGATGCCGACGACCTGTCCGTCGATGCGGGCCAGCGCGCAGATGATGTTGCGGGCCCAGCGCTCGTGGACCTCCAGGTACTCGCCGTCGTCGACGATCTCCTCGATGACCTTGGCCATGTCGTAGGGGCGGTTGCCGTCCGCCGGTACCAGGTCGAGCAGGGCCTCGCTACGCCGGTCCACCGGGTCGGCGGACTCCGCGCGCGGCGGGTTCTCGCGGTTGTTCTGCGGCAGCAGCGACAGGAGGTAGCGCACCTCCGCGATGCAGGTCTCCTCGTCGTCGTAGGCGAAGTGGCACACGCCGGAGGTCTCGGCGTGCACATCGGCCCCGCCCAGGCCGTTCTGGGTGATCTCCTCGCCGGTGACCGCCTTGACCACGTCGGGTCCGGTGATGAACATCTGCGAGGTCTCACGGACCATGAACACGAAGTCGGTGAGCGCCGGGCTGTAGGCGGCGCCTCCGGCGCACGGCCCGAGCATCACGCTGATCTGCGGGATGACACCCGACGCCTTGGTGTTGCGCTGGAAGATGCCGCCGTAGCCGGCCAGCGCGGAGACACCCTCCTGGATCCGGGCGCCCGCGCCGTCGTTCAGGGACACCAGCGGGGCACCGGCCGCGATGGCCATGTCCATGATCTTGTGGATCTTCGTGGCGTGCGCCTCGCCCAGCGCGCCGCCGAAGATCCGGAAGTCATGGGCGTAGACGAAGACCGTACGGCCCTCCACGGTGCCCCAGCCGGTGATCACACCGTCCGTGTACGGCTTCTTGGCCTCCAGGCCGAACCCGGTCGCCCGGTGCCGGCGCAGCTGCTCGACCTCCTGGAAGGACCCCGCGTCCACAAGCAGCTCGATCCGCTCCCGAGCCGTCAGCTTGCCCTTGGCGTGCTGGGCCTCGGTCGCCTTCTCGCTGGGGCCCGCCAGCGCCCGCGCACGGATGTCGTGCAACTCGGCGACCCGCCCGCGCGCGTCCGCCGGTTCACCGGCCGGCTCACCCGTCGTCTCTTCCAAAACGGTCATGTAGCGACCTTACGAAGGACACCAAGAAAAGCGAGCCGTCGACTCCGTACAGTCTCCGGCCCGTTTTCCTGGTACCCCTGAACAGAACCTCACCGCCATGCAGCCGTTCCGACTGCTCAGAGGGTGTCGCGCTTGTGGAGATGCGACAAGGTCGTCACCGGGGAGCCATCCCCTATTCGCGCGCGGCACATGCCATCGCCGGAGTGACGGGGACCCTCGGACGGCGGTCCGTGCAGAGCCTAGCGGTACGGCCGTCCCGTCGGGCAATCGCGTGACACAGCGCATGGGAGGCGACACGCCGACGGATGATGTTGAACATTGAACCGGATGGGTCTACGGTTTTCACCGACAGCTCATTGAACCTTCAACATCAATGATCTCTTCGTCCCCAAGGAGCACGAGATGGGCATCTTCGGCAACAAGCACGCCGACCCGACCACCGCCGCGGCGACGGTGAGCCCCGACCTGGCCTCGGTCACCGGCGACTACACGGTCGACCCCGCCCACACCACGATCGGCTTCGTCGCCCGCCACGCCATGGTCACCAACGTCAAGGGCAGCTTCACGGAGCTGTCCGGCACGCTGCACCTGGACGGCACCGACCCGACCAAGTCGACCGCCTCGCTGGACATCACGATGGACAGCATCGACACCGGCAACGCCGACCGGGACGGCCACCTGAAGTCGGCCGACTTCTTCAAGACCGACGAGTTCCCGACGATGACCTTCCGCTCCACCAAGGCGGAGTTCCTCGGCGGTGACGAGTACCGCATCACCGGTGACCTGTCCATCCTCGGCGTCACCAAGCCGCTCTCCATCGACCTTGAGTTCAACGGCTCCGCCAAGGACCCCTTCGGCAACGAGCGCGTCGGGTTCGAGGGCAAGGCGGAGATCCTGCGCTCCGAGTGGGGTCTGACCTGGAACGCGACCCTGGAGACTGGCGGTGTCCTGGTCTCCGACAAGATCAAGCTGAACTTCGACATCTCGGCGATCAAGAACGCCTGAGCCGCCGGTCCCTTTCGGGACGGGCCTCAGAATCCGCCGCCGAAATCGCCGCCGCCCCCTCCCCCATCGCCTCCCCTGTCGAAGCCGCCGTCGCCGAACCCGCCCCCGAAGTCGTCGGGGTCGAAGTCGGCGCCCGACACATCACCGCCCTGGTAGCCGCCCGCGCCGAAGTCGCCGGCGCCGGTGCCGTAGTCGGCCGCGTACGCCGGGGCGGCCAGCGCGCTGCCGAGCAGCGTGCCGACGAGGAGGCCGGGCAGGATGCCGCCGCCGAAGTAGCCGCCCGCCCAGGGGCCGTAGACCGGGCCCGCCTCCCAGTAGGGGCGGCGGCCGTGCTCGGTGTCGACCTCGCGGACCGCCGGGTCCCGGCCGTCGGCCAGGCGAGTGGCGTCGGCCGCGCAGACCGGCACCTCGCGCGCGGTGCCGCCGGGCGGGGTCCAGGTGGCATCGGTGACCGAGGGCCCGTGGCGGGGGTCGAAGAAGCAGGGCGGGCGGCGGGCCGGCAGCGGGCGGCCCTCGCGGCGGGCGGACAGCTGCGCCAGCGAGAAGCGGCCGTCCTCCAGGGCCTGGGTGACGGCGCGCACGTCCTCGGGTCCGCGGGCGTCGGCCATGTACTGCTTCGCCTGCTCGTAGGCGTCCAGCGCCCGCTCGTAGTCCGCGCGCATCGCGTCGTCGGCCCCGGCCTCGGCCGGGTGGAAGTCCAGCCGGTCCAGTTCCTCGCCGAACGCGGTGATGTCCTCGTCCACGACCACCCGCAGCCGGTCGAGGGCGGCCCGCTGCTCCTGCTCCTGGTGCCGACGGCCGCGCCGCACCAGGGCGTACGCGCCGAGCCCGCCGGCGACCAGCACGGCGGCCGTGACGATCAGCGCCGTACCGGATGTACCGCCGGCGCCGCGCGAGGAGCCCCAGGACGCGGGGGCCCGCCCACCCATGTGGGCGAGGGCACGGTCGGTGAAGTCGGTCAACTGGGTGCCGGCACTCTCACCCTGGACGCTGGTGACGAGGTTGCGCACGGCCGTGCGGGACAGGACCGAGGAATCGGCGCGGGCGTCGAAGCGGTCGCCGAGCCGCACGGCGTACAGACCGGTGACGCCGGTGGCGGTGCGCAGGTCGGTGAACAGGTTCCGGGTGGGCTGGCCGGCCGGCAGGACGGCGATGAAGACGGGCTTGCCGGCCGCCTCGATCCGGCCGCTCAGCGCCCGCGCGTCCGCCGCCGACAGCTGTCCGGTGGCCGCCGGGTCGACGTACACCGGGCCCTTGCGGAGGGCGGCCGCGATGGACGAGACGTCGGTGGCCGCCGCGGCGCAGGGCGCGAGCGTGGTCATGGCGATGAGCGCCAAGACGGCCAGCAGCAGCGCCGGGAGGCTTCGGGCCCGTCGTACGGCCTCGGGTGCGGCCCTCGGGACGGCCTTCATCCTTCGACGCTACCCGAAGCCTCCCCCATCCGGTTGTTCGTGCTCATGGCCTCGACCACGGCCGCTGTCCGTCCCTTCAGAGGCTGCGGGCGGTGATGTCGCCGCGGGAGGTGGTGGCGCGGATGTCGAGTTCGGCGGTGCCGTCGTTCTTGAGGGCGTTGCTGATGCGTCCGTAGCCGGTGTCGGCGTCCAGGGCGGCCGAGACACCGGCAGCTGCGCCGACCGTGATGTCGCCGGACTGGGTGCGGAGCACGACCGTGCCGCGCACGGCCTCGGTGATCCGGATGTCGCCCCTCGCGGTGCCGATCTCCGCGGGACCGCTCAGCCGGCCGACCTCGACGTCGCCGTCGAGCGCGGTGAGGCGGACGCTGGCGGCCTCGTCGATCTTGATCTGGCGGTACGCGCCCTCGAAGACGACGTCGCCGAGGCGGCCGACGCCGCGGAGTTCGGAGCCGGCGGCCTTGCCCTCGATACGGGAGCCGGCGGGCAGCTGAACGGTGACCTCCAGGGACCCGGACGGGCCGAACAGCTGGTTCTTGGGCTCGGGGGTGTGGATCCGCAGGACGCCGTCGGCGCAGGAGACGGCGGTCTGCTCGGCGGTCCGGACGTCGCGGCTCTTGGCCGGGTCGGCGGGCCGGACCTCGACGGTGGTGTCGGCGCGGTCGGCGGCGATGACCTGGATGCGGCCGGCGGGGATGTCGAGGACGGCGGAGATCGGGGCGGGGGTGTCGAACTTCTGCATCATGCTCTCCCGTTTCGGTTCGTCGTTTCCGATACGAGAAACGCTACGTTGCTTTCCACATCACGACAACGCGTTCGTTGCATAGAATCGGCATTTACGCAGGTAGAAGTAGTTAAATCGTTGCAACGGACGCGTCGATAACGCAACGATGGCCACTCCGATCATTGCAATGGATGTGAAGTGAACGCTAGGGTCGCGGGAACGGGGACCACCACGAGGGATCACCAAGGAGATCGCGATGCCCGGAGGCAGGCTCACCCAGCAGGAACGCCGGCAGATCGCGCTGGGGCTGGCCGACAGCCTCCCCTACGCCGAGATCGCCCGCCGCCTGGACCGACCGACCTCGACCGTCACGCGTGAGGTGATGCGCAACGGCGGCCCCACCGCCTACCGCGCCGACCTGGCCCACCGCGCCACCGAACAGCGCGCCCGCAGGCGAAGGCCCGCCTCCTCCCGAAGGCCGGAGTCGGTGCCCCAGCCACACGGACGCGACGCCGAGGCCGTGGCCGAGTACGAGGAGACGCTGACCACCGTCCTCATGGCCTCGGGCCTGCCCAAGATGACGGCCCGGGTGCTGACCTGCCTGTTCACCACGGACGCCGGCAGCCTCACCGCGGCCCAGCTCGCCCAGCGCCTCCAGGTCAGCCCGGCGTCCATCTCCAAGGCGATCGCGTTCCTGGAGGGCCAGAGCCTCGTCCGCCGGGAACGCGACGAGCGCCGGCGCGACCGCTACGTCGTGGACGACGAGCTCTTCTACCAGGCGACGATCGCCGGCGCCCGGTCCAACGACCAGCTCGTGCGGACCGCGCGCCAAGGCGTCGCCGTTCTCGGCCCCCACACCCCGGCCGCCACCCGGCTGGAGAACATCGCCCGCTTTCTCGACTTCATCAGCGAGAGCATCACCCGGGCCGCCGAGCAGGCCCGCGCGGTCTTGCATGCGTCCTCGCCCCGCGGGTAGGGGCGCGAGGTGTCGGGCGGCTGCGGCGGCTTCGTGGCTGGTCGCGCCGTTCCCCGCGCCCCTTTGGGGATCGGGGCGTTGGGTGGGCACCGTTGGGGCGGTGGCCCACCCCGGGGGTTACTTCGCTGGTTCCACTCCTGCTCGGAGCAGGCCGTAGGTGTAGGCGTCCTCCAGGGCCTGCCAGGAGGCTGCGATGACGTTTTCGGCCACGCCCACCGTGGACCATTCGCCGCTGCCGTCGGAGGTGGCGATCAGGACGCGGGTCGTGGACTGGGTGCCGTGCTTGCCTTCCAGGATGCGGACCTTGTAGTCGACGAGGTCGAGCTTGGCGAGCTGCGGGTAGATCTTCTCCAGCGCCACCCGCAGGGCCCGGTCGAGGGCGTTGACCGGGCCGTTGCCCTCCGCCGTGGCGACGATGCGCTCGCCCTTGGCCCAGAGCTTGACCGTGGCCTCGTTGGCGTGGGTGCCGTCGGGGCGGTCCTCCACGATGGCCCGCCAGGACTCGACCCGGAAGTAGGTCAGGGGCCTGCCCTCGGCCTCCGCGCGCAGCAGCAGCTCGAACGAGGCGTCCGCCGCCTCGTAGGTGTAGCCCTTCAGCTCGCGTTCCTTGACTCGTTCGACGACCCGGCCGACCAGTTCGCGGTCGCCGCTCAGGTCGATGCCGAGTTCTCTGCCCTTCAGCTCGATGGAGGCGCGGCCCGCCATGTCGGAGACCAGCATGCGCATGGTGTTGCCGACCCGTTCGGGGTCGATGTGCTGGTACAGGTCCGGGTCGACCTTGATGGCCGAGGCGTGCAGCCCGGCCTTGTGGGCGAAGGCGGAGACGCCGACGTACGGCTGGTGGGTGGACGGGGTGAGGTTGACGACCTCGGCGATCGCGTGCGAGATGCGCGTCGTCTCGCGCAGCCGGCCCTCCGGGAGGACCTTCTTGCCGTACTTCAGCTCCAGGGCCGCGACCACCGGGAACAGATTGGCGTTGCCGACCCGCTCGCCGTAGCCGTTCGCGGTGCACTGCACATGGGTGGCGCCGGCGTCCACGGCCGCGAGGGTGTTGGCGACCGCGCAGCCCGTGTCGTCCTGGGCGTGGATGCCGAGCCGGGCGCCGGTGTCCGCGAGGACCGTGGCCACCACGGCCTGGATCTGGGCGGGCAGCATGCCGCCGTTGGTGTCGCACAGCACCACCACGTCGGCGCCGGCCTCCGCGGCGGTCCGCACGACGGCCTTCGCGTACTCGGGGTTGGCCCGGTAGCCGTCGAAGAAGTGCTCGCAGTCGACGAACACCCGGCGGCCCTGCGCGCGCAGGTGGGACACGGTGTCGCGGACCATCTCCAGGTTCTCGTCGAGCGTGGTGCGCAGCGCCAGCTCCACGTGCCGGTCATGTGACTTGGCGACCAGCGTGATGACCGGGGCGCCGGACTCCAGGAGCGCCCTGACCTGCGGGTCCTCCGCGGCCTTGGCGCCGGCGCGACGAGTCGAGCCGAACGCGACGAGCTGGGCGTGCCGGAAGTCGATCTCCTGCCGGGCGCGGGCGAAGAACTCGGTGTCGCGGGGGTTGGCGCCCGGCCACCCGCCCTCGATGAAGCCCACTCCGAAGTCGTCCAGGTGCCGTGCGATGGCGAGCTTGTCCGCGACGGTGAGGTTGATGCCCTCGCGCTGCGCGCCGTCGCGCAGCGTGGTGTCGAAGACGTGGAACGAGTCGTCGAGCTCGCTGGTTTCCGTCTCGGTCATGGTCTCAAGGCTCCTGTTTGGGATCTCGGTCGTACCGGAATGACCGGCTCCACCGTCCCCCCAATACTCCCCCGCGCTCCGTTCCCGGCTGACGATGGGCCGGGAAACGAAAAAACCCCTCGCGGGTGCGAGAGGTCTGCGCGCGGGTCGAGGACGACGGTGGCCACCCGTACCTGGTCGTACGTGGTGGTCACTGCGGACCGGCGCGCCTGCTGCCAATAATCATGGCGAACGAGAGCACGGGGGCAGTGTGGCACATTCCGCCCCCGGCTCACCGCCCGTCTCAGGATGCGGTCGTCACACGAGACGCCTCGCGAGACGGCACCCGGGTCAGATCCAGGTCCTTCGTCTCCCGCATGGTGATGTACACCACGAGGGACACCCCGGCGCAGCCGGCCACATACCAGAAGAAGCCGGACTCCGCGCCCGCGTTCTTGAACCACAGGGCGACGTATTCCGCCGTGCCGCCGAACAGGGCGTTGGCGATCGCGTAGGGCAGCGCCACGCCGAGCGCGCGTACCCCGGTCGGGAACAGCTCCGCCTTCACGCACGCGTTGATGGAGGTGTAGCCGGTGACCACGACGAGCGCGAGCAGGGCGAGGCCGAGGGCGGGCCAGTAGCCGTCCGCGTGCTTCAGCAGGGTCATGATCGGCACGGTGAGCACGGTGGAGCCGACCGCGAAGGTGATCAGCAGGGGGCGGCGGCCGATCCGGTCGGAGAGCCGGCCCGCGAGGGGTTGCAGACAGGCGAAGACGATCAGCGCGGTGAAGGAGACGAGGGTGGCGGTCTCCTTGGCCAGGCCCGCCGAGTTCGACAGGTACTTGGTGAGGTAGGTGGTGTACGTGTAGTAGGCCACGGTGCCGCCCATGGTCAGCGCGATGACCAGGAACGCCTCCCGCCGGTGCCGCCACAGGGCGCGCAGGGTGCCGCGCTCCTCGCTGCCCGAGGTGTCCTCCGCGTACACCTCGGTCTCCAGCATGGTGCGGCGCAGGTAGAAGACGACCGCGGCGCCGAGCGCGCCCACCACGAACGGGATGCGCCAGCCGTAGCCGTGCAGCGCGTCGTCGGACATGGTGCGCTGCAGGACGATCAGCAGGCCGAGGCCGGCGATCTGGCCCGCGGTCATGGACACGTACTGGAAGCTGGAGGCGAAGCCGCGCCTGCGCGGGTCCGTCGCCTCGGTGAGGTAGGTGGCGCTGGCCGCGTACTCGCCGCCCACCGAGAGTCCTTGCAGCAGACGGGCGACGAGCAGTACGAGCGCGCCGCCGTAGCCGGCCACCGCGTAGGTCGGCGCGGCGGCGATGAGCACCGCGGACGCGGACATCAGCGTGACCGTCAGGGTCAGCGCGGCCTTGCGTCCCCTGCGGTCGCCCACCCGGCCCAGCAGCCAGCCGCCGACCGGGCGCATGAAGAAGCCGACGGCGAAGATGCCCGCTGTGTTCATCAGCTGGGCGGTGGGGTTGCCGCTCGGGAAGAACGCCCCGGCGAAGTAGGTGGCGAAGCTCGCGTACACGAACCAGTCGAACCACTCGACCATGTTGCCCGCCGAGCCGATCCAGATCCTTTTCCAGTGCTCTCGTCCCATGGACGTAACGTGCCGGGGGTTCGCAGGTGCGACAAGAGCGAACCGCATTGTGTTCATTGCGTTCACGGCCGTGTGCGGGCCCCGGCCGCCGGTGCCGTCAGGCGTCCCGGGGCTCCGGCGGGCCCAGCGACTCGTCCAGGAACTCCCGTACGTGGCCGAGGATCTGGGCCCGGCTGGTGCCGCGCAGGCCGACCGCCACATGGATGGAGAAGCCGTCGAGGAGGGCGCGCAGCCGGGCGGCGAAGCGGTCGGCGTCCACGGGCCGGAACGCGCCGTGCGAGACGCCCTCGGCGATCAGGGCGACGAGGTCGCGGTGCCAGGCGCCCTCGATGGCGGCCTGCCGGTCGCGGGCGTCGTCACCGGCGGCGGCCTGCGAGCCGTTCCAGACCTCCAGCCAGAGCGTCCAGTGCGGATCGCGGTGGCCGTCGGGAACGTACAGGTCGACGTAGGCGTCGAGGCGGGCACGTACCGCCGCGCGGCGGGTGAGCAGCCGGCCGCGCTCGACGCCGAGCCGGCCCTCGCTCCACTCCAGGGTCTGCAACAGCAGTTCGTCCTTGGAGCGGAAGTAGTAGAGGAGGTGGCCGCTGCTCATGCCGACCCGGTGGCCGAGGGCCGCCATGGTGAGCTTGTCCAGACCGCGCTCGGCGATCATGTCCATGGCAGCGGCGAGCACGTCCTCGCGGGGCGGGGCCTGTCTGCGCCCACCGGCCATGTGCGCTGCTCCTAGATCCTCGGCTGCTGCTGGGTGACGCAGTGGATGCCACCGCCTCCGGAGAAGATCGTACGCGCGTCCACGAGCGTGACCGTGCGCTCCGGGAAGAGGCGGCGGAAGATCCCGGCCGCCGTCTCGTCGCGCGGGTCGCCGAACGCGCACAGCACGACGCCGCCGTTGCACAGGTAATGGTTGATGTAGGAGTAGTCGGCCCAGCGGCCGTCGGCCTCAAGGACGGTGGGCGCGGGCACCTCGACCACCTCCAGGGCGCGGCCCCGCGCGTCCCGCTGGGCCCGCAGCAGACCGATGACCTCACGGGTCACCTCGTGGTCGGGGTGGGCCGGGTCCGGCTGGGAGTGCGCGACCACGACGCCCGGACGGGCGAACGCCGCGACGATGTCGACGTGCCCGAGGGTGCCGAAGCCGTGCGGGGGGTAGTCGCCGGTGAGGCCGCGGGGCAGCCAGATCGCCTTGCGGGTGCCGAGCTGGGCGTGGATCTCCGCCTCGACCTGCTCCTTCGTCCAGTGCGGATTGCGTTCGGCGCCGAGCTGGACCGTCTCGGTCAGCAGCACGGTGCCCTCGCCGTCGACGTGGATCGCGCCGCCCTCGTTGACCAGCGTCGAGGCGTACGTCTTCGCGCCCGCGAGGTCCGCGACATACGCGGCGATCTTCGCGTCGTGTTCCCAGCGGGCCCAGTCCTGGGCGCCCCAGCCGTTGAACGTCCAGTCCACTGCGGCCAGTTCACGGCCGTCGGTGAGGAACGTGGGCCCGATGTCGCGCATCCAGGCGTCGTCCAGGTCACGCTCGACGGTGCTCACATCCGGCCCGAGCAGGGAGCGTGCGGCGGCGGACTGCCCCGGGCCGCACACCACCGTGACCGGCTCGAAGCGGCGCACGGCGCGGGCGACCGCGGCCCACGCGGCGCGGGAGGCGGCGAGATCGTCCGGGTCCTCGAAGGTGGGGTTGGGGCCCGGCCAGGCCATCCAGGTGCGCTCGTGCGGCGCCCACTCGGCGGGCATGCCGAAACCGTCGGCCGCGGGGGTGTTCATAGGGGGTCCTTGTCTGCCGACGTCACAGGAAGTACAGGCGGTTGAGGGAGACCGAGTCGGCGGGCGCCGAACGCAGCGGCTCCCCGTCGAGGGTGACAAGACCGGTGCGCCCGTCGACATCGACCGCTCCGATACGGGTGTTGCGGCGCAGGTCGGCCGGACCGATGCCGCGGGTGCCGCGGACGGCGACCCTGCGGCGGCGCGTCGGCAGCGTGTCATGGCCCTGGTCGAGGGCGGCACGCGCGACGAAGGCGACGGACAGGTCGGCGGGTGTCGCCCCGTACGCCCCGAACTGCGGGCCCAGCACGAGGGGTTCGCAGGTGTCGGTGGCCGCGTTGGGGTCGCCCACCACCCCGTACGCCGGGAAGCCCGCCTTGAGCACGAGCTGCGGTTTGGCGCCGAAGTACTCCGGCCGCCACAGCACGATGTCGGCGAGCTTGCCGGTCTCGATCGAGCCGATCTCGTGCGCGAGACCGTGCGCGATCGCGGGATTGACGGTCAGCTTGGCGAGGTAGCGCAGGACCCGCTCGTTGTCGTCGCCCTCGGGCGCGCCCCACTCGGCCTGCCCCGCCTGCTGTGCCTGCCCCGCCTGCTGTGCCTGCTCTGCTTTCATCTTGCCGGCCATCGCGAACGTGCGCCGCACGGTCTCGCCCGCCCGGCCCATGCCCTGCGCGTCCGAGGAGGTGATGCCGATCGCGCCGAGGTCGTGCAGCACGTCCTCGGCGCCCATGGTCCCGGCGCGGATGCGGTCGCGGGCCAGGGCCGCGTCGCCGGGCAGGTCGGCCTTGAGGTCGTGGACGGAGACGATCATGCCGTAGTGCTCGGCGACCGCGTCCCGGCCGAAGGGCAGGGTGGGATTGGTGGAGGAGCCGATGACGTTCGGCACCCCGGCCATCTTCAGCACGTTCGGCACATGCCCGCCGCCGCAGCCCTCGATGTGGAAGGCGTGGATGGTGCGCCCCTCCAACACCCGCAGGGTGTCCTCGACCGACAGGCACTCGTTCAGCCCGTCGCTGTGCAGGGCCACCTGGACGTCGTGCTCCTCGGCGACACGCAGGGCGGTGTCCAGCGCCCGGGTGTGGGCGCCCATGTCCTCGTGCACCTTGAAACCGCTCGCGCCGCCCTCGGCCAGCGCCTCCACCAGGGGCGCCGGGTCGGAGGACGAACCCCGGCCCAGGAAGCCGATGTTGACGGGCCAGGCGTCGAAGGCGTTGAACGCGTGCCGCAGCGCCCACGGCGAGTTGACGCCGACACCCCACACCGGCCCGAACTCCTGCCCGATCACGGTGGTCACGCCGGAGGCCAGCGACGCCTCCATGATGCGCGGCGACAGCAGATGGACATGGGTGTCGACGGCGCCCGCGGTGGCGATCAGCCCCTCGCCCGACACGATCGACGTGCCGGTGCCGACCACGACGTCGACCCCGTCGAGTGTGTCGGGATTGCCGGCCCGCCCAATCGCGTGGATGCGTCCCTCGCGGATGCCGATGGACACCTTGCGGATGCCGAGGACCGCGTCGACCACCACGACGTTGCTGATCACCACGTCGCAGGTGGCGCGGACGGCGGCGGCCTTGAGGTGCAGACCGTCCCGGGCGGTCTTGCCGAACCCGGCCAGGAACTCGTCGCCGTAGCGCTGCGCGTCGGACTCGACGCGGATCACCAGCCCGGAGTCGCCGAGACGGATGCGGTCGCCGGCCCGGGGGCCGTGGGCGGCGGCGTACTCGTACGGGTTCACCGGCCGGCTCCCAGATATCCGCAGGCGGCTGCCCTGCGCAACGCCTCTTCCTTCGCGCCCGGGGCGTCCAGCGGGCCGTCGACGAGCCCGGCGAAGCCGATCGCGATCCGGTCGCCGCCGATGGGCACCAGCCCCACCTCGGCGCGCTCCCCCGGCCCGAACCGCACGGAGGACCCCGCGGGTACCGCCAGCCGCATGCCGTAGGCGTCGGCGCGGGGGAAGTCGAGCCGCGGGTTCGCCTCGAAGAAGTGGAAGTGCGACGTGACGGAGACCGGTACGGCCGCGGTGTTGGTGACGGTCAGCCGCAGGGCGGGCGCCGGTTCGGTGTGCTCGGGGCCCGGCACCAGGGCGCCGGGGGCACGCTCGCCGAGCCCGCCGCCGACGATCGGGTCGGTGACCACCGCGAGTCGACTGCCGTCGTCGAAGACCGCCTCCACATGCACCTCGGTGACCACGTCTGCGACGCCGGGCAGCACGTCGTCCGGGCCGAGGACCGCACGGGCCGCCTCGATGGCCTCCGCGAGCCGGCTGCCGTCGCGGGCGGCCTCGCACACGGTGTCCGCGATGAGCGCGGTTGCCTCCGGCACGTTCAGCCGCAGGCCGCGGGAGCGGCGGGTGCGGGCCAGTTCGGCTGCCCCGAACAGCAACAGCCGGTCACGTTCCGTGGGGGTCAGCCTCATGATGCGGACGCCTCTCGCTGCGCTGGCTTTGAGCGACACTCTAAATGAAGGTTGCCTGGTAGGGAAGGCTCTTGGTGGACTTGCCCGTCTGATTTCGAACGCTGGTCAAATTCGGGGGCGGATGGGTGCGGTGTGGGGGACGCGGGCGCCTAAGAGCTCGGGGGTTTGGACTCGTTGGCGGGTGCGGGAGTTGTGTGGTTGCTCGCGCCGTTCCCCGCGCCCCTTCAGGGGGCGCGCCTGCCTCCGGCGGGGGCGGGGGCGCCCACGAACTCGGGGAGTCGGGCTCGTCGGCGGGTGCGGGGATTGTGTGGTTGCTCGCGCCGTTCCCCGCGCCCCTTCAGGGGGCGCGCCTGCCTCCGGCGGGGGCGGGGGCGCCCACGAACTCGGGGAGTCGGACTCGTCGGCGGGTGCGGGGATTGTGTGGTTGCTCGCGCCGTTCCCCGCGCCCCTTCAGGGGCGCGCCTGCCTCCGGCCGGGGGGGGCGGGGGCGCCCACGAACTCGGGGAGTCGGACTCGTCGGCGGGTGCGGGAGTTGTTTGGTTGCTCGCGCCGTTCCCCGCGCCCCTTCAGGGGGCGCGCCTGCCTCCGGCGGGGGCGGGGGCGCCCACGAACTCGGGGAGTCGGACTCGTCGGCGGGTGCGGGAGTTGTGTGGTTGCTCGCGCCGTTCCCCGCGCCCCTTCGGGGGCGGGCCCCCCACCGGCCCCCGCGGGGGGCGGTGGGGGGCGTTGGGGGTCAGGTCAGGGGGTGCATCCAGGTGTGGGGGTCCTCGGTGATGCCGCGCTGGATGTCCAGGAGGGCCTGGCGGAGTTCCAGGGTGACCTTGCCGGGCTCGCCGTCCGACTGCTTCCACTCGGCGCCCGCGCGCTTGACCGTGCCGACCGGGGTGATGACCGCGGCGGTGCCGCAGGCGAACACCTCGGTGAGGGTGCCGTCCTCCGAGTCCCGCTGCCACTGCTCGATGGAGACGCGGGCCTCCTCCGACTCGTAACCGAGGTCGCGGGCCACGGTCAGCAGGCTGTCACGGGTGACGCCCTCCAGGATCGAGCCGCTGAGGGTCGGCGTCACGATCTTGTCGCCGTACACGAAGTACAGGTTCATGCCGCCCAGTTCCTCGACCCACCGGTGCTCGACCGCGTCGAGGTAGCAGACCTGGTCGCAGCCCTCGGCCGCCGCCTCCGCCTGCGCGAGCAGCGAGGCGGCGTAGTTGCCGCCCGTCTTGGCGTCGCCCATGCCGCCCGGGACGGCGCGGACCCGGTTCTCGGAGACCCAGATGGAGACCGGCTTGACGCCCCCGGCGAAGTACGCGCCTGCCGGGGAGGCGATGACGAGGAACAGATACTCGTTGGCGGGCTTCACACCCAGCCCGACCTCGGTCGCGATCATGAAGGGCCGCAGGTAAAGGGACTCCTCGCCACCGTGTGCGGGCACCCAGTCCTTGTCCTGCCTGACCAGGGCGTCACACGCCTCGATGAACGTCTCGACCGGCAGTTCGGGCATGGCAAGCCGGCGGGCGGAGCGCTGGAAACGCCTGGCGTTCTGGTCCGGGCGGAAGGTCGCCACGGAGCCGTCGGGGCGGCGGTATGCCTTGAGACCCTCGAAGATCTCCTGCGCGTAGTGCAGGACGTTGGTGGCCGGGTCGAGAGGGATCGGCGCGTACGGAACGAGCTGGCCGTCATGCCAGCCCCGGCCCTCGGTCCACTTGATCGTCACCATGTGGTCGGTGAAGTGGCGGCCGAATCCGGGGTTGGCGAGGATCGCCTCCCGCTCCGCTGCGGGCAGCGGGTGGGCGGAGGGCTTGAGCTCGATCGTGGGCGTCGTCATGAGTGGTAGTCCTTCACCGGTTGTAGTGACGGGCCGCGCTCACGTCCGCCCGGCCGGCGGCCGGTGCTAGGACGTCCGAGCATTCCCTCATGCCGCGGCTCCGCGTCCGATTATCGCGCGGGGCACAGGCGGAAGGAATCGGGGTGAATGCGGCCCAGGGGTCGATGGTGGCACCCGGCGGGGACATGGGGAAGCCGCCGGGCGCCTGAGCCACCCGGCGGCTTGGTGCAGCGCGGCGGGGCTCAGCCGGCTACGCGTACGCGGAGCGCGTCGCCGATGCCCGAGGTGCTGCGGGCGGGGCCCGCGGCGCGCTCCGCGAGGTCGGCGGAGACGGCGTCCTCGATGCGGTCCGCCTCGGTGTCGTAGCCGAGGTGGCGCAGCAGCAGCGCGACGGACAGGACGGTGGCGGTGGGGTCCGCCTTGCCCAGGCCGGCGATGTCCGGGGCCGAGCCGTGCACCGGCTCGAACATGGACGGGTACGCGCCGCTCGGGTTGATGTTGCCGGAGGCGGCCACGCCGATGCCGCCGGAGACGGCCGCGGCGAGGTCGGTGATGATGTCGCCGAAGAGGTTGTCGGTGACGATGACGTCGAACCGCTCGGGCTGGGTGACCAGGTAGATGGTGGCGGCGTCGACGTGGATGTACTCGGTGGCGACCTCGGGGTACTCCGCGGCCACCTTGTTGAAGATGTTCGTCCACAGGTGCCCGGCGAAGGTCAGCACGTTGTTCTTGTGGACCAGCGTGAGCTTCTTGCGCGGGCGGGCCTGGGCACGGGCGAAGGCGTCGCGGACCACGCGCTCCACACCGAAGGCGGTGTTGACGGAGACCTCGGTGGCCACCTCGTGCGGGGTGCCCGTGCGGATGGTGCCGCCGTTGCCCGTGTAGGGGCCTTCGGTACCCTCGCGGACGACGACGAAGTCGATCTCGGGCTGGCCGGCCAGCGGGGTGGCGACACCGGGGAGCAGCTTCGACGGACGCAGGTTGACGTGGTGGTCGAAGGCGAAACGGAGCTTGAGCAGGAAGCCGCGCTCCAGGACGCCGGAGGGGACCGACGGGTCGCCGATCGCGCCGAGCAGGATGGCGTCGTGCTGCTTCAGCGCGTCGAGGTCGGCGTCGGTCAGGGTCTCACCGGTGGCGTGGTAGCGCCGGGCCCCGAAGTCGTACTCCTTGGTCTCCAGCTTCACATCCTGCGGCAGGACGGCGGAGAGGACCTTGAGGCCCTCGGCCACGACCTCCTGGCCGATGCCGTCACCGGGAATCACTGCGAGATTGATGCTGCGAGACATGTCGGCACCCTACTCCTCGTCCCATGAGATGACACACCCCGTCCGCCATACGGACACCCCGGGGACCGCTCGGACGGGTGAACGCCTCAGCGCTTCGGCGGGTGTTCACCCGGATGTGGGGCGGTTGTCGGCTGCCGGTGGGAAGTTCGTCGTCATGGAGACCCCCGACTTCGGCATCCCGCGGCGGCTGGCGAGCCGGATGAGCATGGCCGAGCAGCACGAGTATCTGCGGACCCGGCTGTCCCGGCGCCGCACCCTGGTGACGGCGGGCGCGGTGGCCGGCGGGCTGCTGACCGGCTGCTCGGGCCCGTCCGGCCCGGCGTCCGCGCCGGCCTCCGGTCCCGCCGCGGCGACCTCGCGGGTCGCGGGCGCCGCGATCGCCCCGTTCGGCCGTCATCTGGCGTTCGGCGCCGACCCGAAGACCCGGATGCGGATCTCCTGGCAGGTGCCGTTCGCCGTCCGCCGGCCGTTCGTGCGGGTCGGGTCGCGCCCCGACGAGCTGAGTCGCCGGATCGACGCGGAGCTGCGCGACCTGCGCACGCCGGGCCTGGCAGGGGTGCGTCCGGCGGTGGAGCAGTACTACGTGCACGCGGCCCTGGACGGTCTGCGTCCCGGCACGACGTACTACTACGGCGTCGGCCACGACGGCTGGGACCCCGCCTCCCCCACCCACCGCTCGACGATCGCCTCCTTCCGCACCGCGCCCGCCACCCCGGAGCGCTTCGTCTTCACGGCCTTCGGCGACCAGGGCGTGAGCCGGAGCGCGAGCGCCAACGACGATGTCCTGCTGCGCCGGCGGCCGGCCTTCCATCTGCACGCGGGCGACATCTGCTACGCGGACGCCAACGGCACCGGCAGCACGTCGGACGGCTACGATCCGCGGTACTGGGACCTGTTCCTGAAGCAGACCGAGCCGGTCGCCCGGTCCGTTCCCTGGATGGTGACGACCGGCAACCACGACATGGAGGCGTGGTACTCCCCGGACGGCTACGGCGGCCAGCTCGCCCGCTTCTCCCTGCCGGACAGCGGCTTCGATCCGCACGGAACCCCGGGCGCGTACTCCTTCGTGTACGGCAATGTCGGCTTCGTGGCGCTGGACGCGAACGACGTGTCGTACGAGATCCCGGCCAACCTCGGGCACACGGACGGCCGGCAGACGAAGTGGCTGGACCGCACCCTCGGCGAGCTGCGCGCGGCGCGGGACGTCGACTTCGTGGTCGTCTTCTTCCACCACTGCGCGTACTCCACCTCGACGCACGCCTCCGACGGGGGCGTGCGGGACGCCTGGCTGCCGCTGTTCGCACGGCACCAGGTGGACCTGGTGATCAACGGGCACAACCATGTGTACGAGCGGACCGACGCGGTGCGCGGCGGCGCGGTCGGCCGGGCGGTGCCGATCGGCGGGTCCACGGATCCGACCCGGGACGGGATCGTGTACGTCACCGCGGGCGGCGGCGGCCGGAACCTCTACTCGTTCCCCTCCGGGGTCGGCGACAGCTATGAGGGGCAGGTCACCCGGCACGACGCGGTGCCGAGCTTCCACTGGACGAGGTCCCGGGACACCGAGGCGGAGACGGTGGAGTGGTCCCGGGTGCGCTACACCGGCTTCTCCGTCCTGGAGGTGGCGGCCGAGGCGGGCGCGGCCGCGCGGCTGACGGTGTCCGCGCTGGCGCAGAACGGCGACCGGATCGACCACTTCGAGGTGCGGCGCGGCCGGTAGGGCCGCGGGGGGGAACACACTGGGGGGGGGGTGCTTTTCGTGGAGGGTGTGGAGGGGGGGGGGGGGGGGTGTGGTGGAGGATCTCGACAAGTTGGCATGTACCCG
>NZ_BAAJXA010000024.1:0-163981 GCF_057537855.1 Streptomyces diversicolor | reverse complement strand
CGCGGTGTTTCCCGGCCTTCTGGGGCCGTCCACCGCCGTGTGCGGCGAGCCGGGCGCGCCTTTTTCACCGGCGCGCATGCGGCACCCGCCGTCCAGGCCGGTCACCGTTCGTGGACGCCCGTGTCTCACGCGCGGGAACAGGACGCGCGGCCTCGCGCAACCGGCGCCCGCGCCGGGTGGGGCCCCATGGCTTGAGCACCGAGATCGCCGTCATGAAGGCATAGGCGGCCAGCGACACGGCCGGTCCGATCAGGACCACACCGGCGTCGGGCAGGGGTTCGCCGGCGGTGACGGCCGTGACCGCCGCATGCACCCTGGGGCGCAGCGCGAAGGCCGTCGCGGCGGTGGTGGCCAGGGTCAGCCAGAACTTGGTCCAGACCCAGCGGTGCCGGGCCAGGCCCCACGGTGTGCCGAGGGACAGTGCCACACCGCTGAGGAGCGTGACGAGCGCCACGGGAAGCAGCAGCCAGTCGGCGAACAACCGCATGGAGCGTACGGCGGCGGTGACGGCCCCCGCCTGCCCGGCGGTGACCGCGGTGATCCCCAGCGCGAGCAGCCCGAGCGTGATCCCGAGCCAGCTCGCGGAGGCGGTGACATGGACGACGAGAAGGGCCCGGCGGGCCGGACGGCTCAGTTTCATGGCTCTCACCGTGCCGGTCAACGGCCCGCAGGGGCGTCTGCCGGGGGGAGTAACCCCGCGTACGTTCGCGGGCGTACACGCCTACGGCCCCCGCGGTGGCGCCGGACGCGGTGGCGCCGGGCCCGCTGGCGGGTCCGGCGCCGGTGGGTGGTGGCGATCAGCGGGCCTGTGCGCGCAGTTCCGACAGGGTGGCCGAGGTCAGCGGCCGTGGGGTGTGTTCGGGTTCGACGAGGACGACCGTGCAGTCGGCGGCGTGGGTGAGCGCGGTGGTGAGGCTGCCGTCGGCGAACTGGGCGAGGGGGCCGCGCGGCGAACGGCCGACCGCTATGGCCCGGGCGCCCACCTCGGTGGCGTGCCGGGCCAGGACGCGTCCGGCCGCGGCGTGGTCGCCGACGCTGCTGAGGATCTGCCCCGTCACGGGGATGTCCAACGCGGCGAGGCGGTCGAGGTGGGCGGTGACGGCGGCGTGGGCCTGGTCGGCGGTCTCGGTGTCGACGGCCTGTTCCTCCACGACGGCGGTCTGCTGCACATGGACGATCTCCAGCGGGCTGCCGGTGTCCTGGGCGAACCGGGCCGCGGTGTCGACGGTGGCGGCGGCCCCCTCGTGGGCGCCGACCGCGACGATGACCGGCCGGGTGCCGGCGCGCGGTGCGGTGCCGACGGGCGTGAGCAGCGGGGTCACCGGTTCGCCCTCGCCGGTGTCGGTCTCGGCGGCGCGCAGCAGGCGGTGCCCGCTGGCCAGTACCGGGATGGCGAGCACGAAGGTGGCGGCGCCGAGGTAGAAGGGGACGCTGAGGTCGGTGGCGTCGGCGAGCTTGCCCGCCACATAGGGGGCGAGGCCGCCGCCGATGAAGCGCAGGAAGCCGTACGCGGAGGAGGCGACCGGGCGCTCCACCGGGGAGACCAGCATGACGGCCTGGGTGGTGAGGGTGTTGTTGATGCCGATGAAGGCGCCGCTGAGGATGACCGCGACGATCACGACGGTGGGGGTCTCGACGCCCGCGGCGATCACGGCCATCACGATGCCGAGGCCGAGCAGATTGGCGTAGAGCACGGGGGCGGTGCCGTAGCGGGCCTGGAGGCGGGGGGCGAAGAAGACGCTGAAGGCGGCCACCAGCAGACCCCAGCCGGTGAAGACCAGTCCGAGCTGATGGGCGCTCAGCTCCATCGGGTAGGGCGCGTACCCCAGCATGGTGAAGAAGCCCCAGTTGTACAGCAGCGCCATGATGCCCATGGTCAGCAGGCCGCGGTGGCGCAGCGCCTTGAGCGGGTCGAGCGGCGAGCTGCGGCGGGCCGGCCGGGGCAGGGTGGGCACGAAGGCGAGGGTGGCGACGAGGGCGATGGCCATCAGCGCCGCGACGCCGAAGAACGGTCCGCGCCAGCTGATCGCGCCCAGTTCCCCGCCCAGCAGCGGACCGACGGCGATGCCGAGGCCGAGGGCGGTCTCGTACAGGATGATCGCGCCGCCGAACCCGCCGCTGGCCGAGGCGACGATCACCGCCAGTGAGGTGGCGATGAACAGGGCGTTGCCCAGGCCCCAGCCGGCCCGGAAGCCGACGATGCCGTTGATGGAGCCGGAGGAGCCGGCCAGCGCGGCGAAGACGACGATGACCGCCAGTCCTATGACGAGGGTGCGCTTGGCGCCGAAGCGGCTGGAGAACCAGCCGACGACGAGCATGGCGACCGCGGTCACGATGAGATAGCTGCTGAACAGCAGGGAGACCTGGCTGGGCGAGGCGTGCAGGTTGTCGGCCAGCGCGGGCAGGATCGGGTCGACCAGGCCGATGCCCATGAACGAGATCACGCAGGCGAACGCGACGGCCCAGACGGCCTTGGGCTGCTTGAAGGGACTGGCGGCCTTTCCATGGGGTGCACTCATGTGTGCTTCTCTTCCGGAGCGTTGACGGGGACGGGCGAAGAACGGGACAGGCAGAGGGCAGGACGGGCGGAGAACGGGACGGGCAAAGGGCGGGAGGGGGGAAAGCGGGAGGAAAAATGAAAGGTGGACGACGGGGTCAGGAGGGGGCCGGGCGCTCGTGGTCGTCCCGGATGGCCCGGGCGAGGGCGGGCAGCGCGATGTGCACCGCGTCCCGTTCGGCCTCGGTGAGCCGCGCGACGAGGTCCTGAAGCGCCTCGGCGCGCTCCGCGCGCCGCTGCCGGAAGACGTCGAGGCCGGTGGGGGTGGCCGCCACCAGGACGCCCCGGCCGTCGCTCAGGTCGGCGGTGCGACGCGCCAGACCGGCCCGCTCCAGCCGGGTGATCAGCTGGGTCATGTTCGGCTGGGAGACGCCTTCGGCGCGGGCCAGTTCGGTCAGCCGCTGGGGGCCTTCGCGGCCGAGCCGGGCCAGCACCGAGGAGGCCGCCGTGCTCAGGCCGCCGGCCGTGGCACTGCGGCGTACGTGCCGGACCAGCTGCTCGACGGCGATGATCAGGTCCTCCGGCGAGACGCCGGGGGCCGCCGGATCCATAACCCGCTTATGCATACCTGCATGATGCACTTAGATGTACTGTGAAACAAGATGCCGGGAGGGGTCCGGAGCCGGGCGGCCGGGGGTTCGGTGACCGCCCGCCGACCGGCCGTCATCGCCCGGACGGTTCAGCCCGGTACGTCCATGGATTGGGTGCCGATCACCGACAGCAACCGCAGTGCCTCCTCGTCCCGCGAGCCGGGCGCGGCGGTGTAGATGACGACGCGCTGGTCGAGGTCGGTGATGTCCAGGACGTCGCAGCGGACCGTCACAGCGCCCACCGAGGGGTGCTGGAGCGTCTTGCACAGGGTGGGCTGCGCGGCCACGTCGTGGGAGTCCCACAGACGGGCGAACTCCTCGCTGCCGGCCAGCAGTTCGGCCACCAGGCCGGTCACTTCCGGGTCGTCCGGGTAGCGTGCGGCGGCGGCCCGCAGATGGTGGGCGGAGGTACGGGCGAACTCGTCGGTGCCCGAGACGCCGTACAGCCGCCGCCCGCTCCTGCCGGGGCCGAGGAAGACCCGGCGGATCAGGTTGCGGTCGCGGCGGGGCAGCGCGGAGAAGTCCTCCATCAGCGCGGCGGCGAGATCGTTCCAGGCGATCACCTCGTAGATCGCGGAGAGCACGAACGCCGCGGCCTGCGGCAGCCGCTCCAGCAGGTCGACGATGCTCTGGCGCACCACCCGCGGCGGGCCGGACGGCGGCAGCGGGGGCACGCCCGCGAGGTGGTGCAGATGGGCGCGCTCGGCGTCCGACAGTCGCAGCGCGCGGGCGACACCGGTCAGCACCTCGTACGAGGGGCGCGGGGCCCGTGCCTGCTCAAGGCGCGTGTAGTACTCGGTCGAGATGAACGCCAGGTGCGCCACCTCCTCACGGCGCAGTCCGGGCGTACGCCGCCGTGTCCCGGCCGGCAGGCCCACGTCGGCGGGGGTGATCCGCTCGCGCCGACTGCGCAGGAAGGATGCCAGTTCACGTCTGTCCACACCCCCAGTGTCCGCCGGGCGTCCGGGCCCAGCCAGGTACTGCCGGTGCCTGGCTGGGCCCGGACGCCCGGCGCAGTCTCGACGGCATGAACGAAACAGTGAACTCGGCACCCGTCCCGGCGGCCCCGGCCGCGGGTCTCCTGGCAGGCAAGGCCGGGCTGATCATCGGCGCCGGCCGGGGCATCGGCGCCGCCGCGGCCCGGCTGTTCGCCCGGGAGGGCGCCCGGCTGCTGCTGGCGTCCCCCACCGAGGCCCGGCTCAAGGCGGTGACCGACGAGATCAGGGCGACCGGCGCGAGCGTGGACCACATCGTGTGCGACCTGTCCGACCCGGACTCCGTACGGGCCGCCGTGGACCGGACGGTGGCGGTGTACGGCCGCCTCGACATCGCCTTCAACAACGGGGCGGTGGCCGTGCCGCCGAACCCGCTCGACCGGGTGCCCGAGGCCGACCTCGACCATCTGTACGCGGTGAACCTCAAGGGTCCCTGGGTCGCCGTGGCCGCCGAGGTCGCGGCGATGCGCGCCACCGCCGGGCGGGGCGCGATCGTCAGCACCTCCAGCGTCGGCAGCCTGATGGGAAACCCGTGGCTGCCCGGCTACGGCGCGATGAAGCGGGCCCTGAACAGCGTCACCGCGTCGGCCGCGGTGACCTACGGCCCGGAGAACATCCGGGTCAACGCCATCGCGCCGGGCACCACCCGCACCGACATGCTGGAGCACTGGGACGAGGCCGACCCGGGCGTCATCGACCGCCTCAACGCCCAGACCCCGCTGGGCCGGGCCGCCGACCCGGCGGAGATCGCCGAGGCGGCGGCCTGGCTGCTGAGCGACCGCGCGTCCTATGTCACCGGAACCATCCTGCGCGTGGACGGCGGCATGCGCGCATGACCGCACCGCCGCGCGGTCCGGGCCACCGACGAACGGTCACGGCTCCGGACGCCGCCGCGACGGCCGTCCTCGACGGCGCCGGCCACGTGGTAGGGCAGCGGGCAGGGAAAGGCGCCGACGACCGGACGGGCCGAGGCATCTGAGCGGGAGGAGATCCGCAGGGCGCCCGACCGGGAGGAACCCGCACGGACGGGAACCGGCGCATGGACCAGCGGTCGGGGACCGGGCCGGGGCGTCGCAACTGTCCGGGTCGGGGACCGGGCCAGGGCGTCGGCGACTGACCGGGGTCGAGGACCGGGCCAGGGCGTCGGCGACTGACCGGGGTCGGGGACCGGACGAGGGCGTCGCGACTGACCGGGGTCGGGGACCGCGGGCGCGGGGGTTGCGAATCCGCAGGTCGCGGGTGCCCCGCCGTTCCGATCCCGGGTGGACGCCCCGGCACCGGCCCGCCGCCCAGGCACCCCGGCACGACCTCCCGCACCCGGCTTGTGGGGTGTCGGGGTGGGCGGGGCGGGGGCGGCTTGTGGGGGGTTGGGTCAGGTCAGTTCGGCCAGGAGGTCGCCGCCCTCGACCTGTTGGACGGGGTTGATGGCCAGGCGGGTCACCCGGCCCGCCCGCGGGGCGGTGATCGCGGCCTCCATCTTCATCGCCTCGATGGTGGCCACCGTCGCCCCGGCCGCCACCTCGTCGCCCTCGGCGACCGCGAGCGTCACCACGCCCGCGAACGGCGCCGCCACATGGCCGGGGTTGCCGCGGTCGGCCTTCTGTGTGGCCGGCACGTCCGAGGCCGCCGCCCGGTCGCGCACCTGGATGGGCCTGAGCTGGCCGTTCAAGGTGGCCATCACCGTGCGCATGCCCCGCTCGTCGGCGTTCCCGACGGCCTGCAACTCGATCAGCAGCCGCACCCCGGGCTCCAGGTCGACGGCGTACTCCGTCCCGGGGCGCAGCCCGTAGAAGAAGTCCTTGCTGTCCAGCACGCTGGTGTCGCCGAAGGTCTGCCGGTGGGTCTCGAACTCCCGTGCCGGGCCTGCGAACAGCAGCCGGTTCAGCGTCGCGCGCCGGGACTTCTCCAGGCCCTCCCGGTCGTCGGCGGTCAGCTCCGGCACGGGCTTCGCCTCCGCCCGGCCCCGCAGCGCCTTGGTGCGGAACGGCTCCGGCCAGCCACCGGGCGGGGTGCCCAACTCGCCGCGCAGGAAGCCGATGACGGAGTCGGGGATGTCGTACCGGTCCGGTGCGGCCTCGAAGTCCTCCGGGCGCACATCGGCGCCGACCAGATGCAGGGCGAGGTCCCCGACGACCTTGGAGGACGGAGTGACCTTGACCAGGCGGCCCAGGATCCGGTCGGCGGCGGCGTACATCGCCTCGATGTCCTCGAACCGGTCGCCGAGTCCGAGCGCGACGGCCTGGGTGCGCAGGTTGGACAGCTGTCCGCCGGGGATCTCGTGGTGGTAGACCCGCCCGGTCGGCGAGGCGAGGCCCGCCTCGAAGGGCGCGTAGATCCGGCGGACGCTCTCCCAGTACGGCTCCAGGTCCCCGACGGCCTGGAGGTCGAGGCCCGAGGGCCGCGCCGAGTGGTCGGTGGCGGCGACGATCGCCGACAGCGACGGCTGTGAGGTGGTGCCCGCCATCGACGCCACCGCGCCGTCCACCGCGTCAGCGCCCGCCTGGACCGCGGCGAGATAGGTGGCGAGCTGACCGCCCGCCGTGTCATGGGTGTGCAGATGGACCGGCAGGTCGAACTCGCGGCGCAGCGCCGTGACGAGCGTGGCCGCGGCGGGGGCGCGCAGCAGTCCCGCCATGTCCTTGACCGCGAGGACGTGGGCGCCCGCGGCGACGATCTGCTCGGCCAGGCGCAGGTAGTAGTCGAGGGTGTAGAGGCGTTCGGACGGGTCGCAGAGATCGGCGGTGTAGCACAGGGCGACCTCGGCGACCGCGGTGCCGGTCTCGCGCACGGCGTCGATGGCGGGGCGCATCTGGCCGACGTCGTTGAGCGCGTCGAAGATCCGGAAGATGTCGATGCCGGTGGCGGCGGCCTCCTGCACGAAGGCGTCGGTGACCTCGGTCGGGTACGGCGTGTAGCCGACGGTGTTGCGGCCGCGCAGCAGCATCTGCAGACAGATGTTGGGCACGGCCTCGCGCAGGGCGGCCAGCCGCTCCCAGGGGTCCTCGGCGAGGAAGCGGAGGGCGACGTCGTAGGTGGCGCCGCCCCAGCACTCCAGGGACAGCAGCCCGGGCAGGGTGCGGGCGACGACGGGGGCGACGGTGAGGAGGTCCTTGGTGCGCACCCGGGTGGCGAGCAGCGACTGGTGGGCGTCGCGGAAGGTGGTGTCGGTGACGGCGAGCGTCGGTGACTCGCGCAGTCGGCGGGCGAAGCCCTCGGGGCCGAGCGAGACGAGTCGCTGCCGGGACCCGGCGGGCGGCTCGCCCGCGGGCAGCGGGGGCAGCTTGGTGACCGGGTCGATCAGGTCGGGCCGCTCGCCGTGCGGCTTGTTCACGGTGACGTCGGCGAGATAGGTGAGCAGTTTGGTGCCGCGGTCGGCGGAGGAGCGCGCGGTCAGCAGGTGGGGGCGTTCCTCGATGAACGAGGTCGTCACCCGTCCGGCCTGGAAGTCCGGATCGTCGAGTACGGCTTGCAGGAAGGGGATGTTGGTGGCCACGCCGCGGATGCGGAACTCGGCGACGGCGCGCCGGGCGCGGACGATCGCGGCCTTCAGGTCCCGGCCCCGGCAGGTGAGTTTGACCAGCATCGAGTCGAAGTGCGCGCTGATCTCGGTGCCGGCGTGGGTGGTGCCGCCGTCGAGGCGGATGCCCGAGCCGCCCGGCGAGCGGTACGCGCTGATCCGGCCGGTGTCCGGGCGGAAGCCGTTGGCCGGGTCCTCGGTGGTGATGCGGCACTGCAGCGCGGCACCGCGCAGGGTGATGGACTCCTGGGTCAGCCCCAGGTCGGCGAGGGTCTGCCCGGCGGCGATCCGCAACTGGGCCTGTACGAGGTCGACATCGGTGACCTCCTCGGTCACCGTGTGCTCCACCTGGATGCGCGGGTTCATCTCGATGAAGACGTGACGGCCCGCGCGGTCGAGCAGGAACTCGACGGTGCCGGCGTTGCGGTAGCCGATCTCGCGGGCGAAGCGCACGGCGTCGGCGCAGATCCGCTCGCGCAGCGCGGGGTCCAGGTTCGGCGCGGGCGCGAGTTCGATGACCTTCTGGTGGCGGCGCTGCACGGAGCAGTCCCGCTCGAAGAGGTGGATGACGTCGCCGTCGCCGTCGGCGAGGATCTGCACCTCGATGTGGCGCGGATCGACGACCGCCTTCTCCAGGAAGACGGTGGGGTCGCCGAACGCGGAGGCCGCCTCGCGGGACGCCGCCTCGATGGCCTCGCGCAACTGGGCGGGTTCCGCGACCCGGCGCATCCCGCGGCCGCCGCCGCCCGCCACCGCCTTCACGAACACCGGGAAACCGATGTCGTCGGCGGCCCGGACCAGTTCGTCCACGTCGGTGGAGGGCGCCGAGGAGCCCAGCACGGGCACGCCCGCGGCGCGGGCGGCGGCCACGGCACGGGCCTTGTTCCCGGTCAGTTCGAGCGTGTGGGCGCCGGGTCCGACGAATGTGATGCCGGCCTGTTCGCAGGCCCGGGCGAGTTCCGGGTTCTCGGACAGGAACCCGTAGCCGGGGTACACCGCGTCGGCGCCCGCGCGGCGTGCCGCGGCCACGATCTCCTCGACCGACAGGTAGGCCCGTACCGGATGCCCGGGTACGCCGATCTCGTAGGCCTCGTCGGCCTTGAGCCGGTGCAGTGAATTGCGGTCCTCGTGCGGGAACACGGCGACCGTGCGCGCGCCCAGCTCGTAGCCGGCGCGGAACGCGCGAATCGCGATCTCACCACGGTTGGCGACCAGCACCTTGCGGAACATCATCGACCCCTTCGGCCTGCCCTCGACGAACACCATCGTGTCGGCGACTGCCCTGCCCTGCCACGCGGCAACGTTAGGGGCGGGCGGGCGACGGCTGAAGGGGGCGAACATCACATTGACATCCGGGTCCGCCCGGGGGCGCCCGAAGCCCCTCGCGCGCTCCCGGGGCCCGGATGTCAGGGGCCGCTGCCCGGTGCCGGGAGCGTCGGTTCCCCCGCGACGGCGAGCGGGCCCCGGGCACGCCCGCGCTCGGCATCGGGTTCGCTGCCGTGCGGGAGGTCGTGCCGGAGGTCGGGGTGCAGGTCGCGTTCGAGGTCGTCGAGCGCGCGGCGTGCGGTCGCGATGCGTTCCGCGAGGTGCCGCCGCTCCTCGGGTGCGACGGGGGCGGGGCGCCGGGCGGGCGTCTCGTCCCGTTCCAGCTCGCGGGCCTCTTCGAGGGAGGTCAGGACCACTCCGATCAGCACGTTGACCAGGACGAAGGAGGCGAGCAGGACATAGGAGGCGTAGTAGAGCAGGCTCCAGCGGGACACCTCAAGGCCGGCCCGGACCGCGTCCCCGATGCCGTCCAGCGTCATCAGGAGGAAGAGGGTGAGGACCGCCCGGCCGACGGATCCGTAGTGCTCGGGGTCGGACCTGCCGAAGAAGACCCAGCCGACCATGGCGTACACGTACAGCAGCAGCGCGCCGACCAGGAGGAAGCTCAGCGTGCCGGGCAGGCTGCGGGCCACGGCGACCAGCACGATGCGCAGTTGCGGCAGGAACCGGGCGGTGCGCAGCACCCGGGCCAGCCGCAGCAGCCGCAGCACGGTGGTGTTCTCGCGGACGACGGGCAGGAAGGCGCACAGCACGACGGCCAGGTCGAAGAGGTTCCACGGGTCCTTCCAGAACTCCCGTGGCCGGTCCGCGTGGGCCGCGAGGCGCAGCAGGATCTCGACGGTGAAGACGGCCAGGCAGGCGTGTTCGGCGAGCCTCAGCCAGTGCTGCCAGTCGGCGACGAGGCCGGTGTAGGTCTCCACGCCCAGCAGTGCCGCGTTCGCCAGGATCACCGTGAAGACGGTGAGGGCGAACCAGCGGGCCTCCGTGACGGCCCGGCAGCGCCGGGCCAGTTCACGCCGGGCGGATAACGGCACCTGCTCGGCCGCGTGCTGGTGCTGGTCCGACTCGTCCGACATGGTGCTGCTTCCGCTCCTTCACGTGCCGCGCTCACCCGGTCGGCCGGGCCCGGCGGCACGGCTGTCGAGTGATCACCTTCCAGGAGAGATTTCTACAGCACTGTAGAAGGCGACGGGGAAGGGGTGGGTGCTGCGCACCGTCCAGTGGGGCGTCGTGCGTGTGCGGCGCCGTGGTGGCTGAGCGCGCCGTTCCCCGCGCCCCTGACGGGGCGCCGCCCGGCACCGCGTCGATCCGGCACCGCACCCTCCAGCAGGACGGCGTACGCGCGCGGCACCATCGTGGCTGAGCGCGCCGTTCCCCGCGCCCCTAACGGGGCGCCGCCCGGCACCGCGTCGATCCGGCACCGCACCCTCCAGCAGGACGGCGTACGCGCGCCGCACCGTCGTGGCTGAGCGCGCCGTTCCCCGCGCCCCTAACGGGACGCCGCCCAGCCCCGCATCGATCCGGCACCGCACCCTCCAGCAGGACGTCGTACGTGTGCGGCACCGTCGTGGCTGAGCGCGCCGTTCCCCGCGCCCCTGACGGGACGCCGCCCGGCCCCGTGTCGATCCGGCGGCGGGCCGCCCGGGATAGAATGGACCCGTCAGTCCATAAGGAGGCGCCTCATGGCCAGCCCGCACCGGACGAAGCTCACCGCCAAGGGGGCGGCCACCCGGCGGCGGATCGTGGAGGGCGCCGCGGCCGAGATCCGCGCCCGGGGTGTCACGGCCACCACGCTGGACGACATCCGTGCGCGGACCGCCACCAGCAAGAGCCAGATCTTCCACTACTTCCCCGGCGGCAAGGAGGAGTTGCTGTACGCGGTGGCCGCCCGGGAGGCCGATCGGGTGCTGGAGGACCAGGAGCCGCAGCTGAGCGATCTGAGCACCTGGCCGGCCTGGCGGGACTGGCGGGACGCGGTGGTCGGGCGCTATCGGCAGCAGGGCGTGAACTGTCCGCTGGGTGTGCTGATCACGGAGCTGGGCCGCGCCACTCCGGCCGCGCAGGCGCTCACCGGCCGGCTGATCGAGCAGTGGCAGCAGGCGTTGCGGGCCGGGATCCGGCGCATGCAGGACGGGGGCGCGATCGACCGGCGGCTGGACGCCGACCGCACGGCGGCCGCGCTGGTCGCCGCGGTACAGGGCGGGGTGGTCATCCTGATGTCGACGGGCGGCATCACCCATCTGGAAGCGGCACTCGACACGACGCTGAGCCTGCTGCGCCGCTCCGCCACCCCACCCGCGACCTGAGCGCGCCCGGCCCGCGCCATGGCCCGCCCCCGGCCGTCCGACCGGGGCACGTCGAGAGCGCCCCGGCCGTCCAGGCGGGGCGCTCTCGACGGGGTCAGCGTGCCTCGCGGAAGGCGACGTGCCGCCCCGCCACGGGGTCGTATTTGCGCAGAACGAGCCGGTCGGGGTCGTTCAGCCGGTTCTTGCTGGTCACATAGGTGACGCCGGTCGCGGCCGTCGACCTCAGCGTGACGACGGGACGCGTGGTGCTGCGTGCCATGGGGGATCTCCTCTCCGGCCGCATCCGCGTTTTGTAACGCGCATGACAGCCACGGACCGTGCAACACGCACCCCGGGGCACGCATTCCCGCCCGCCGCGGGTGACCTCGCACCGGGTCCGGCCGCCGGGTCAGGGGGCGTCGCCGCGCCAGTCGTAGCGGCGGCCGTCCGGCGGGCGGGGCGCGTACAGGGCCCGGCCGCCGGGGCCGTAGCGGCCCAGCTCGGTCACCAGCGCCACCTGCTCCCCCGTCGCCCGCTCGGGCCGTCCGGTGACGTCCAGGAGCAGCCCGTCCAGGGGACCCCCGACCAGTTCCGCGTAACTGCGGCCGGGCCGGGGGCCCGCGTCCTCGTGATCGGCCCCGTACACCCGGCCCCGCATGAACTCCCGCTCATCCATGCCGTGCAGGGTCGCATCCGGCACTGACACCGCACCGCGCCCGGGTCCGGGCATCACCGGGCCGCGCCTTCTCGCCCCCGCGTCACCGCACCCCGCCTGCGGCGTCATGACGCGGCGCCCGCGACATCATGACGCGCCGCCCCAGATACCGGACATATCAGCTTTAAACGTGTGTTATTCATCCATGCACAAACCTTCGCGGCGTACCTTGCTCACCGCCTCGGTCGCGGCCGTCGGCTCGGGACTCCTGTCGGCCTGCACCGGAAACGGCTCGCACCCGCAGTCCCGACCAGAAGCCGGCGCGACGGCCAAGGGCCCCAGCCACGGCTTCGTCCCCCCGGGACCCAGGGGGTTCGTGAACCCCTCCGGACCCGAGGTGCACGCCGTCGAACGCAGACGCGGCTCCGGGCCCGTACGCAGGTTCGAGTTCACCGCCGCCGAGACGACCGTGGACCTGGACGGACGAAAGGTTCGCACCTGGGCCTACGGTGACAGCCTGCCGGGCCCGCTGGTCCGCGTCACCGCCGGCGACGTCCTCAGCCTCAACCTCGCCAACCGGCTGCCCGCCGAGACCACGCTCCACTCGCACGGTGTGCGCATGCGCTGCGACATGGACGGCGTGCCCAGCCTGACCCAGGAAGCCATCGCGCCAGGCTCCGACTTCACCTACCGCTACACCGTCAGCCACCCCGGCACCTATCTGCTGCACTCCCACTCCGGCATGCAGCCAGACCGCGGCCTGTACGCCCCGTTCATCGTCGACGACCCAAGGGAGCCACTGCACTACGACAAGGAGTGGCTGATCGTCCTCGACGACTGGATCGACGGCGTCGGCGGCTCCACCCCGGACGAGGTCCTCACGGAGCTGCGGCACGGCAAGACCATGTCCATGGACGGCATGGGCATGGACAAGGGGATGGGCAACGGCCCCGAAGCCGGCGGCCACGGCGCCTCCGCCGCGCCGCACCCGGCCCCCGCGAAGCCGAAGGGGCCCTCCCGCATGCTGCACGGCGAGCGCAGCGCCATCCTGCACAGCGTGGGCGGCAATGTCGCCTACCCCCACTACCTCGCCAACGGCCGGCTGCCCGGCAACCCGTCGGTGTTCCGGGCCCGGCCCGGCGAACGGATCCGGGTGCGCATCGTCAACGCGGGCTCGGACACCGCCTTCCGGGTCGCCCTCGGCGGGCACCGGATGATCGTCACCCACACCGACGGCTACCCCGTCGAGCACACGGAGACCGACGCGCTGATCCTCGGCATGGCGGAACGTTACGACGTGCTGATCACCGCGAAGGACGGCGTCTTCCCGTTCGTCGCGCTCGCCGAGGGCAAGGGCTCCCGTGCCATGGCCCTGCTGCGCACCAGCGACAGGACGTCCGCGCCGCGGGCCGACGCCTACCCGGCGGAGCTGGACCGCGAGCTGGTGCCGGCCCGGCGGATCAACCCGCACGAGTCCGTGGCCCTCGCCGACCGCAAACCCGACCGGGAGATCCGGATCAGGCTCACCGGTGACATGAAGCAGTACAACTGGTCGTTCGACCACCAGCCGTACTCGCTCACCCAGCGCCATCCCATCCGGCAGGGCGAGCGCGTCCGCCTCACCCTCATCAACGGCACCGACATGTGGCACCCCATGCATCTGCACGGCCACACGTTCGCGGTCGTCGGCCTCAACGGGGTGGGCGCCCGCAAGGACACCTCGATCGTGCTCCCGCACCGCAAGCTCGTCGTCGACTTCGACGCCGACAACCCCGGGCTGTGGATGCTGCACTGCCACAACCAGTACCACTCCGAGTCGGGCATGATGACCATCCTCGGCTACCGCACATGAGCCCCGGCCGGTGCCCGCCGTCGCCCCCGGACGGCTGCGGGCACCGGCCGGGCACGGCGCCGGACCCGTACGCCCGGCTCGGCCGCCCGCCGTGGGCCGCGGCGGGGCGCGAGTGGTGGATCTCCCGGGACGGTCGTAGCGTCGATACGAAGGCGGCGGCGCCCGAAACGGCGTGGCCGCGCGTGCGGCAAGGCTGGCGGGAGCGACCATGCGCAGACCAGTGCGGCGTACCGCGATCATGCTCTCGGCGGGCGTCCTGCTCGCGGGAGCCGCGACGACGGGCGCGGCGGCCCCGTCGGCGCCGGCGCCCGCCGGTCACCGGGCGCCGCAGAGCGCGACACCCGTCCTCGTGGACTGCCTGTGGAACTCCAGCGTGCGGCCCGGCGACTTCATCCTCGCCTGCGGTGACGGCAACAGCCGCCTCACCGGGCTGCGCTGGACGCAGTGGGGCCGGGAGGCGGCGACGGCCCGGGGCGTCAATCTGGTGAACGACTGCAAGCCGTACTGCGCCCTGGGCACGTTCCACCCCCACCCGGTGACCGTCCGCCTCGAACACCCCGAGCGCTGGCCGCGGCATCCGGACCTCGACCACTACACCCGGATCACCCTCACCTATACCGACAGCCGGCCGGCCGGATACGAGCGGGTGACGACCCTGCCCCTGTGGAGCTGACCGCGGCGGCGGCGCGGCGCCTGCCGCCGCGGTGCGGCCGGACGTCAGACGAACAGCGACAGCAGCAGGGCCATGCCGAGGCCGAACACGCTGACCAGGGTCTGCACCACCGTCTGGGTCCTGGTGGCCTGGCCGAGGTCCATGCCGAAGGACTCCTTCACCAGCCAGAACCCGGCGTGGTTGACGTAGTTGAGCCCGAGGGAGCCGGCGCCGATCGCCACCACCAGCAAGGATGCCTGGGCCACCAACTCGGCGTCCGGGCGGACCTCGGGCAGCCGGGGCGCGATCCAGCGGGCGTAGACGGGACCGGCCAGGACGACGGTCGGCAGGGCGCAGACGAGTCCGACGACGAGGGTGAGGCCGAGGTCTGCGTGCAGCCCGGTCATCGCGGTGAGCGGTCCGGGGTGGGGCGGCAGCATGCCGTGCAGGGTGGACAGGGACGCGATCGCGGGCACGCCCAGCAGCACATACGGGCTGCCCTTCGTGTCCCCGTGCTCCTCCAGCCTGCGGGCCACGCTGAAGATCAGCGGCAGCAGCACGATCAGCCCCACCTCGAAGAACATCGGGACGCCGATCACAAAGGCCGCGGCGCCCACCAGCCAGGGCAGCCGGCGCCGGTCGGCGCGCTCCACCAGGGCCCGGGCCATCGCGTCGGTCGCCCCCGAGTCGGACAGCAGCCGGCCGGCCCAGCATGGCGCCCAGGGCGAGGGTCACGCCGACGTCGCCGAGGGTGCCGCCCGCGCCCTCCTCGATGGAGTCGATGAGCTTCGCGACGGGTTCCCCGGCGGCGATCCCGGTGCCGACGCTCACCGCGATCAGCGCGACGAACGGATGGATGCGCAGCCGGGAGTTGATGAGCCAGATCAGTGCGGCGATGGCCACCGTGAGGATGAGCAACAGCCACCAGCTGTATGCGGTCATGCGGGTGCCTTTCCGGGACATACGGGGATACGGGTGCGTCGGCAGGGCAGGGCGGTACGGCGGGCCGGAGGTGGATCACCGGCGCCGCATCGGGCGTATGCGGGTCAGTCCAGGCCCAGGTGCTCGATCAGTTCGGCCACCTCGCGGTCCTGCCGAACCAGATCGGCGGCGAAGGCGCCGCCGGTGGTGAAGGCGTCGCTCCAGCCGTGGCGGGTGAGTTCGGCCCGCCACTGCGGTGCGGAGTGCAGCGCGGTCAGCAGGCCGATCCAGCGGTCGCGGTCCGCGCGGGCGATGCCCGGCGGTGCGACGATGCCGCGCCAGTTCTCGAAGACCAGGTCGATGCCGCGGGCGCGCAGCGTCGGCACGCCCGGCAGCGCGGCGACGGGCCGGCCGCTGCTGACCGCGAGGACCCTGAGCTGCCCGGCGGCGATCTGATCGAGGAATTCGCCGATGCCGCTGGTGGCGAAGTCGACCTTGCCGTCCAGCAGGGCGGGGAGCAGTTCGCCGCCCCCGCCGTCGTGGGCGACGTAGCGCACCCGTCGCGCGGGGACGCCGACCGCGCCGGCCAGTGACACGGGGAAGAGGTGGTCCGGGCCGCCGGGCGACGAGCCGCCGCCGACCGTGAGCCCGCCGGGATCCCGTCGCCAGGCCGCGACCAGATCGGTGACGGTGCGGTACGGCGAGTCCGCGCGGACGACCACCGCCTCGGGCTCCTCGATCAGCCGGGCGAGCGGCGTGGTGTCGGTGACGGACACCTTCGCGTGCGCGACCCGTGCCGCACCGAGGACACCGAGGCCCATCTGCAGGGCAAGCCGCCCGTTGCCCCGTTCGTCGACGGTGCGCTTGAGGCCCACGGTGCCGCCCGCCCCGGGCAGGTTGAACACCTGGGTGTCCCGGGCGGTGCCGTTCTCCTCCAGGATCCGGGCCACGGTCCGCGCGGTGGTGTCGTATCCGCCGCCCGGCGTGTTGGGGACCATGATCCGCAGCCCGTCGTCCGCGCCGTCGGCCGGGCCGGGCCAGGCGCCGCAG
The DNA here is from genome assembly GCF_057537855.1 of Streptomyces diversicolor. Taxonomy (NCBI): domain Bacteria; kingdom Bacillati; phylum Actinomycetota; class Actinomycetes; order Kitasatosporales; family Streptomycetaceae; genus Streptomyces; species Streptomyces diversicolor. The sequence continues at coordinate 147,581 of NZ_BAAJXA010000024.1, read as the reverse complement.
GCGGTGGCGAGCAGGGCCAGTACGGTGAGGATGCCGGACAGGACGCGGGTGCGGCCTCGCATGGCACCTCCCTTTCGCTGCTCGCCAGGCGGACGCCATGATTGTGCGGCCTGGCGGACAGCACGCCCAGGTTGTGTCAGCAGGAGAGATTGAGTTCGTTGTGGTCACGCCGTTCCGCCGCCAGACCCTCGCGGGCGAGATGCTGGCCCTCCAGCTCGCCATCGTCGTCGTGGTGCTGCTGGCGGTCGCCGCGGTCTCGCTCGCGCAGTCGGCGGCCACCTTCAACCGGGTCGAGGGCCGCCGGGTCACCGCGCTCGCCGAGCAGCTGGCGGCGCAGCCGCTGGTGCGCAGCCGGCTGTCGGGGCCCGCGCCGGCCGAGGCGCTGGCCCCGCTGGTGCACTCCACCCGGGTGCAGTCGGACGTCACGTCGGTGACGGTGGCCGACGCCGCGGGCCGGGTGGTCAGCTCGACCAACCCCACGGTCGTCGGCGACCGCCTGCCGCTGGGTCCGGGGGCCGGCGAGGGACGCGGCTGGTCGGGCGCCCTTGAGTGGGACGGCAGCCGGGAGCTGGTCGCGCAGGCGCCGGTCCTCGGGGCGACGGGCGACGATGTCGGCCGGAACCTGGGCACCGTCATGATCGGTGAGACCTCGCCCACCGTGGGGCAGCGGCTCGGTGGCGCCTCCTCGTACCTGCTCATCTACCTCGGTGTGGCCAGTGCGCTCGGCGTGGCCGGTTCCTGGCTGCTCGCCCGGCGGGTCAAGCGGCAGACCCTCGGGCTCGAACCGCGCGAGATCACCGGTCTCGCCGAGCACCGCGAGGCGATGCTGTACGGCATCGCCGAGGGCGTCGTCGCCCTGGATCCGCAGCGCCGGGTGACCCTGGTGAACGACGTGGGGCGGCGGCTGCTTGAGCTGCCCGAGGACTGTGTGGGCCGCGGCCTTGCGGAACTCGGCATCGAGGGGCGGCTGCTCGACGTGCTGACCGGCGCCCGGGAGGAGGCCGCCGCGCCGCGTGACGAGGTCGTGGTCCGGCACGGCCGCGTCCTCGTCATGAACCGGATGACGGTGGTCAAGGACGGGCGGCCGCTCGGCTCCGTCACCACCCTGCGGGACCGTACCGAACTGGCCCGGCTGGAACGGGAGATCGGCTCCTTCCGCAGCACCTCCGAGCTGCTGCGGGCGCAGACCCATGAGTTCGCCAACCAGCTGCACACCATCTCCGGTCTCATCCAGATCGGCGAGCAGGACGAAGTGGTGCGCTACATCCGGGCGTTGAACCAGCGCCGGCAGTCGCTCGACATGACCGTCGGCCGCCGCGTCCGGGACACCACGGTCGCCGCCCTGCTGATGGCCAAGGCGTCCCAGGCCGCCGAGCGGAAGGCGGCGCTGCGGGTCTCGGACCGCACGGCGCTCGGCCGGCTCACCGCGCAGGACGCGGCCGACGTGGCGACCGTGATCGGCAACCTGGTGGACAACGCCATCGACGCCGCCACCTGCGAGCCCCCCGCGGACGGCGAGCCCTGGGTGGAGGTCGAGCTGCGGCAGGACGCGGCCAGCGTGGAGATCGTGGTGCGCGACTCCGGGCCCGGTGTCGCCCCGGAACTCGCCCAGGAGGTGTTCGCCCACGGGTTCACCACGAAGGCCGCGCGGGAGGGCGGGCGCGGCATCGGGCTCGCCCTGACCCGGCTGGTGTGCGAACGCCGGGGCGGCGAGATCGCCGTGACCAACACCGATCAGGGCGCGAAGTTCACCGCCCGCCTGTCCGTGAGCCACCCCGCCGACGCGGTGGCGGAAGGAGCGACCGCATGACCGAGCCGGCCGAGACCATCGACGTGCTGGTCGTCGACGACGACTTCATGGTGGCCCGGGTGCCGCCGTTCCGTGTCGTCGGCACCGCGCACACCGGGGAGCAGGCCGTCGCCGCCGTCGAGGAGCTGCGCCCGGACCTCGTCCTGCTCGACCTGTATCTGCCGGACACGTTCGGACTGGACGTCATTCCCCGGCTGCGCACGGCCGGACACGACTGCGACGTGCTGGTCATCAGCGCGGCCCGGGAGGCCGACGCGGTGCGCGGCGCGGTCCGCAACGGCGTGGTGGACTATCTGCTCAAGCCCTTCGACCAGGAGGACCTTCAACCCCGCCTTGAGCGGTACGCGGCCCGGCGCGGGCGGCTGCTGACCACCGTGGTCCGCGGCCAGGCCGATGTGGACCGGGTCCTCGCCGGGGCGTTCCCGGCCCCGGCGGGCAGCACGCTGCCGAAGGGGCTGAGCGTCGAGACCGCCGCGCTGGTGGAGCGCGTCCTGCGGGGTACGGACGGCACGGTCTCCGCCGCCGAGGCGGCCGCCGCCTGCGGCATCTCCCGGGTGAGCGCCCGCCGCTACCTGGAGCACTTCCACACCACCGGCAACGCCGAGGTGACCCTGCGCTACGGCTCCGCAGGCCGCCCAGAACGCCGCTACCGCCACCGCCCCTGACCACCCCGAGCCCGATGCCGCGCCCGGGACCGGTGGGGCACCTGGCCGCGATCGGCAAGTACGGCCATGCCTCCCTCCCCCGATCCCTGCTGGCACTCAGTGACACGCATCACTGACATATGTGACAAAAAGGGACAGACTGGAGGCACCGCACCGCGACTTCGAGGAGCCGCACCGCATGGCACACGGAGCCCACCACAGCCCCTTTCTGCCTCCCCACCCGGACCTGAGCCTGGCCCGAGACTGCGAGCACTGCCTCGGCTGGGGAACCGTCGTCACCTTCGACGGCCGCCACGAGCTGTGCCCCACCTGCCAGCCGGACCCCGGCGACGACGAGGCCGTCCCCGACACCGCCGCCCCCACATGAGACGGCCACCGGCCCCGGTGCCGCCGCGGCACTCAGTGCCCGGCCGCAACTCCGGCCCCGGCCACCGCAGCGCACACGTATCATCACGATGCGGCACCGACACCCCCTGACGCTCTCGGCACACTTGACTACCCGCGGTCACACGCGATTGGCTCCGGCCCGGAGAGCGGACCGGCCGGCATGCCCGAGCGCCGGGCCCGCGCTCCCTTCCGCTCATGCTCGGCCGCACAGCGAGGTGCCGCACCCTCATGAACACGTCTCCCCCACGCCCCTCCCCCGGCAGACCGGCGCACGTCACGGCGCTGACCGCCGCCGCGGCGGCGGGCTGTCTGCTGGTGGCCGGCTGCTCCGGCACCGACGGCACGCGGTCGCCGGCCGACACCGGCGGGGCGGCTGCCGCCCGGCTGAAGATGGCCCTGATCAGCCACGGCGACCGGGGGGACGCCTTCTGGGACCGGGTACGCAAGGGAGCCGAGGCGGCCGCGGCCAAGGACGGCGTCGAGCTGACCTACGCGAACGACCCCGACGCCGCCGGGCAGGCCGAGCTGGTCCGCGACGCGATCCGCGACAAGGTCGACGGCATCGCCGTGACGCTCGCCAAGCCCGAGGCCATGAAGAGCCCGCTCGGCCAGGCGAAGGCCGCGGGCATTCCCGTGGTCGCGCTCAACTCCGGCATCGACGCCTGGCAGCCGGCGGGCGCCCTGGAGTACTTCGGCCAGGACGAGAGCGTGGCGGGCCGTGCCGTCGGCGACAAACTGGACGACCTGAAGGCCAAGCACACCCTGTGCGTGATCCACGAGCGCGGCAACATCGCCGTCGAGGCGCGGTGCGCCGGTGTGAAGAAGACGTTCGACGGCCGGACCACCATCGCCTACGTCGACGGCACCGACATGGACGCGGTCACCGAGGCCATCGCGGCCCAGCTGCGGCAGAACCCCGGCATCGACGAAGTGGTCACCAACGGGGCGCAGTTCGCGCTCGCCGCGGTCAAGTCCGTCAAGCAGACCGGCAGCCGAGCCCGGGTGGCGACCTTCGATCTCAACGACGACCTGGTCAAGGCCGTACGCAGCGGTGACGTGCAGTTCGCGGTGGACCAGCAGCCCTACCTCCAGGGCTATCTCGCCGTGGACGCGCTGTGGTTGTACAAGACCAACGGCAACGTCAGCGGCGGCGGGGTGTCGCCCGTGCTCACCGGTCCCGCCTTCGTGACCCGGACGAACGTGGCCTCGGTGGCGAAGTTCGCCGCCAACGGGACGCGTTGATCCAGCCGTTCGTCCAAGCCGACGCCAACGATTCGACCACTTGCGGCACATGCGGTCACATGTGCGGATAGCATCCTGCGCACCCCTTGCTGCCGCATCGGACACGCGATCACCCGTCGCACCCGTCCCCCGTCCCGCCCCCGAAGACCGCCTCTAGGACGACGATGTCTGAACGGACAGGTGCCCGGCGCCGTCTGGGCTCCATACGGCTCAACCTGATCCTGCTGGCCCTCGTGCCGAGCGTCACCCTCGCCGCCGTCTGGGGCGTGACCACGACCCAGATGTTCTCGGAGGGGCTGCGGCTGCGGACACAGACCCAGTTGAGCAGGTCGACCGGGGCGATGGGCACCGAGGCCACCCTCGCACTGCAACAGGAACGCCGGCTGTCCGCCGCGTGGCTCGCCTCCCCGCACGGCTCCCGGGCGGCGCTCGACGCCCAGCGCAGGACGACGGATGCGGCCGTGGCCAAACTCGTCGGACAGACGAAGGAGATCCGTCGGGCCCCGGCCCGCGTCAAGGACCGCATGTACTCGGTCGTCGCCTCGGTCGGCAGCCTGGAGTACTACCGGGGCCAGGTCGACGACCCCACCGACATCACCGCCGAACAGGTGCTTGACCAGTACACCGCGATCATCGACGACCAGATCCACGCCTTCCAGGAGCTGTCCCAGGTCGACGACGGCGACCTCACCTCGCAGGCCGGGCCGCTCGTCGCGCTGGAGCACGCGGCCGAACAGGTCTCCCAGGAGGACGCGCTGCTCGCCCTCGCCTGGTCGTCGAAGCAGCTCACCGACGACCAGTGGACCGCGTTCGCCCGGCTGGTGAACGCCCGCCGCTTTCTGGTCGAGGACCAGGCGGTGCCCGCGCTGCGCGGCAGCGCCAAGACACAGACCGAACAGATCCTGCAGAGCGCCGCATGGAAGGCGCTGGAGGGCGTCGAGGACCGGATCCTCGCCGCCCGGTCCACGGCGGGCACGGCCGACGGCCGGATCGCGCTCCCCGACGCACGGGCCGAGTGGAGCGCGGCGCTGACCGAAGTAAGCCCCCGCTACTCGGTCCTGATCCAGCATCAGACGACCGCGCTGCTCGACCGCAGCGCCGCGCGGGCGCACGACCTGCTGGTCACGGCCGGTTCGCTGAGCGTCGGCGGGCTCGTCGCGCTGCTGCTGTGCGTCGGCATGTCCTGGCGCATCACCCGCTCGCTGTCCCGGCGGCTGCGCGGGCTCAGAAAGGCCACGCTCGGCCTGGCCGAGGAGCGGCTGCCCGACGTGGTCGCCCGGCTGGAGCGGGGCGAGCGGGTCGACGTGGAGCTGGCGACGCCGCCGCTCGACTACGGGCGCGACGAACTCGGCCAGATGGCGCAGGCGTTCAACGCCGCCCAGCGCACGGCCGTACACACCGCGGTCGAACTCGCCGATACCCGGCGCGGTTTCCAGAAGGTCATCCTCGGCATCGCCCGGCAGAGCCAGAACCTGGTCAACCTCCAGCTCAGCAAGCTGGACGCACTGGAACGCCGGCACACCGACCCGGACGTCCTCCAGGGCCTGTACGAACTGGACTCCACGGCCAGCCAGTTGCGCCGCTACGAGGAGAACCTGGTCATCATCAGCGGCGAGCAGCCGCGGCGCAGCTGGAGCGAACCGGTCGCGCTGATCGACATCCTGCACAGCGCCGTCGGCGAGGTCGCCGAGTACCAGCGGGTCGAGGTGCGCGCCGACGAGGAGGTGAGCCTCGCCCCGCCCGCGGTCGCGGACGTGATCCATCTGCTCGCCGAACTCATCGACAACGCGACCGTCTACTCGCCCGCGCCCAGCCCGGTCGGGGTGCGGGCCGCGCTGGTCGCCAAGGGCCTGGCCGTCGAGGTCGAGGACCGCGGCCTCGGCATGTCCGAGCAGGACTACGCCTCGCTCAACGCCCAGCTGGCGGTGGCGCCCCCGTTCGATGTGATCGGGCTCGCCGACGATCTGCGGCTCGGCATGTTCGTCGTCGCCCGGCTCGCCACCCGGCACGGCATCGCCGTCACCCTGCGCCCGTCGCCGTACGGCGGGACCACGGCGATCGTGCTGGTGCCGCACGAGATCGTCGTGCGCGAGACCCCGGACGCGCCCGCGGCCCGGGGCTCCCGCAAGGAGCCCGCGGAGCACGCCGCGGAGCAGGGCCGGGGCGGCGGCGCGGGGAGCGCCGTGGCGACGGCCGTCGCCGAGCGGACCCGGCAGGCAGGCCCGGCCAGGTCCGCCGCAGCGCCGCGCCCGGAGGAGACCGCGGGCGTCGGCGCTCTCGCGCCGCTGCCGCGCCGGGTGCCGCAGACCAGCCTGGTCCTGGAGCTGCGCGAGGAGGCGCCGACGGCCGGGGAGACGGGCCACGACGACTTCACCGCGGAACGCGCCGCCTCCTCGCTCGGCGGGTTCCAGCGCGGCACGCTGCGGGCCCGTGACGAGGACGCCGAACCACCCGCGGAACCTCCCGAGACCGAGGACGTCGATGTCCGACTCCGCCCGCCGACCGCACACGAAGGACGCTGACATGACCCGCCCCACCCCCGCCACGCACACCCAGCTCGACCAGCTGCTCACCGGTCTCGTCGACCGGGTCGCCGAGGTCAACCACGCCGTGGTCCTCTCCGAGGACGGACTCGTCGTCAGCAAGTCCACCGGGTTCCCGCGCGACGACGCGGAGCGCCTTGCGGCGACCGCGTCCGGCCTGATGAGCCTCAGCAAGGGCGTCAGCATGGACTTCCGCGGCGGCCCGGTGCGCCAGGCGCTCATCGAGATGGCGAACGGCTTCCTGATCCTGACCTCCGCCGGACCGGGCGCCCATCTCGTCGTCCTCACCAGCCAGGGCGCGGACGTCGGCGTGGTGGCGTACCAGATGAACATGCTGGTGAAGAAGATCGGCGAGCATCTGAGCGCGGCACCGCGCGCGGGTGTCGTCGCCGCGTCCGACCGCGGCGAGTGAGGTGAGCGAAGGCGACCCGGCGGGCCGTCTGGTACGGCCGTTCACCCTGACCGGCGGGCGGACCCGGCCGAGCCGCGCCGACTTCACCCTCATCACCACGGTGACCGCCGTCGAACCGCAGCCCGCCTGGGCCGGGCGGCTCCGGCCCGAGCACACCCGCATCCTCAAGCGGTGCGCCCGGCCGATCGCCGTCGCGGAACTCGCCGCCCACCTCGACCTCCCGGTGAGCGTCGTCGTCATCCTGCTCTGCGACCTGCTGGAGGACGGCCGGATCACCGCCCGCCCGCCCCACCCCGTCTCCGGCAGCACACCCGACCTGGAACTGCTGCGGAAGGTCCGCGACGGCCTCGGCCGGCTCTGAGCAGGTCCAGTGAGTCCGCTGCGGTTCGACAGCGCCCCGAAGGGGCGCGGGGCTGTATTGATTTGCGGCTCCGCCGCGTGGGCACGACCGCCACGACGGTGCCGCAGACGACCGACGGCATATCCCGGCATTGCCAGCGGAGCGCTCAGGTCCGTTCCGCGGCCGTCGGGCCGGTTCTCCCGCTCAGACGAAAGGGCATCCCCGCCTCATGGTCAGCAAGATCGGCCGCCCGCTCCCCGGCTCCCCCGCCGGGGCGGTCGCCGCCCCGGACACCGTCAAGATCCTGATCGCCGGGGGGTTCGGCGTCGGCAAGACCACCATGGTCGGATCCGTCAGCGAGATCGTCCCGCTGCGCACGGAGGAACCGCTGACGGCCGCCGGCCTCGGCGTCGACGACCTCGACGGCATCGAGGAGAAACGGGCCACCACCGTCGCCCTGGACTTCGGCCGGATCAGCATCGGGCAGGATCTCGTGCTGTATCTGTTCGGCACCCCCGGGCAGCAGCGGTTCTGGTTCATGTGGAACGACCTGGCGATCGGCGCCCTGGGGGCGGTGGTCCTGGTCGATGTGCGCCGGCCGAGGACCAGCTTCGCCGCCATCGACTTCTTCGAGCGGCGGGGCATCCCGTTCGTGGTCGGCGTCAACGGCTTCCACGGCCGGCATCCGTACCCGGCCGACGACGTGCGCGACGCGCTCGCGCTGCCCGCGGACACCCCGGTGCTGTTGTGCGACGCACGGGAACGCGCGTCGTGCCGGGACGTGCTGATCGCCCTGATCGACCGGCTGATCGCCGCCGGGAGCGAGGACCACGCCGGCGACCGGTCCGGCTGACCGCGCGCCGCCGGGGACCGGGTGGCGGGCCTCACCCGGGGAGGGTGAGACCCAGGGCGGTCTGTCCGGGCGCCCCGCGGGTACCCGGGGACGATGCGGGGCGGTGCTCTGCGATGCCGGCGCGGAAGGGGCGAACGGGCCATGGCGGATGACTGGGTCCGGCGGATCACGGACCTCATCGAGCCGCTGCGGGTCCGACCCGGCTCGGCGGTACGCCTGGAGGACGACTTCGACCCCGGCTACCGGGCGGGCCTGCGCAAGAAGCAGGACGGCGTCGAGTTGCTGCGCGCGGGAGTCGACCTGCTCGCCGACTACCAACGGCGGCTGGCCGCCCAGGACACCTTCGGCGTGCTGGTCTGCCTCCAGGGACTGGACGCGGGAGGCAAGGACGGCACGATCCGGCACGTGATGAGCGGAATCAATCCGCAGGGTGTGCATGTGGCCGGGTTCAAGGTGCCCTCGGCGGAAGAACTCGACCACGACTATCTGTGGCGCTACGTCCGCCGGCTGCCCGCACGCGGTGAGATCGGCATCTTCAACCGGTCCCACTACGAAGAGGTCCTGGTGGTACGGGTGCACCCGGAGAACCTGACCCGGCAGAAGCTGCCCGCCGAGGCCCGGGGCCCGGACGTCTGGGAGCGGCGCTACCGGGAGATCAACGACTGGGAGCGCCATCTGACGGACAACGGCTTCCGGATCGTGAAGCTGTTCCTCAACCTGTCCAGGGAAGAGCAGCGGATCCGTTTCCTCAAGCGCATCGACGTACCCGAACGCAACTGGAAGTTCTCCCCGGCGGACGTCCGTGAGCGCGCCCACTGGGACGCCTACCAGGAGGCGTTCTCGCAGATGCTGTCCGCCACCAGCACGCCGTGGGCTCCCTGGTATGTGATCCCGGCCGACCACAAGTGGTTCGCGCGCGCCTGCGCGGCGGCCGTACTGGTGCGCACGCTGCGGGACATCGACCCGCGGTACCCCGAGGTCAGCGCCGCGACAAAGCGTGAACTCGCCGAGGTCCGACGGGAGTTGGAGCGTCAGGCCCCCGAAGGCGCGAAGCCCGACCCGTATGCCGCGTCCGGCACGGGGCGTACGCGTGAAGCGCAGAAGCCACAGGAGACGCGGCAGACCCAGCAGGCGAAGAAGGCAGGCAAGGCGGGGAAGGCCGCGGGGTCCGGGAACGGCGGGAAGTCCCGCGAGGTCCGGAAGTCCGGGAGGGCGGGCGGCGGGTCAGCGTAGCCTCCGCAGGGCGGCTCGCAGCGCGAAGGCCGTCGTCAGCTCCATCAGCCCGAGCAGGACCAGCCACAGGCCGAGCAGCCGGGTCAGCACCACCGCGGAGGCGGCGGGCAGCGCGAGCACCACGATGCCCGCGGCGACACCCAGCACGCCCGCGGCGAAGAGGACTCCGCGGTGCGGCAGTGCCTTGAAGGAGACGGCCGTGTACAGCGTGAGCATGCCGGAGACCAGCCAGGTCGCCCCGACGATCAGCGAGAGCGCGGCGATCGTCTGCAACGGGTGGCGCAGGCACAGCACACCGGCCAGGACGAACAGCAGGCCGACCAGCACCCCGGTGATCCGTTCGCCGTGTGCCTGCCCGGCGAAGGCGGTGACCAGCCGGAACACCCCGCTCAGCAGCAGGTAGAGGCCGACGATGACGGCCAGCACCTGAAGGGTCTCGTTCGGCCAGACCAGGATCAGGATGCCGGCCAGCAGGGTGACCAGGGCCGAGCCCAGGGTCCACAGCCAGGACGCGCCGAGTGCGGCCAGCACCTCCGCGACGTCCCGCTCCTGGCCCGGCGCACCGGGGTGCGGTCCCGGCGCCTCGGGGTGCGGCCTCGGTGCGTCGGGGTGCGGTCCCGGTGGGGATCCGGGCGGCCCCGGTGCGGAGGGGTGCGGCCCGGGTGCGGAAGGGTGCGGCCCGGGTGCGCCTCGCGGTCCCGGTCGAGGCGGTTCGGTCATGGCTCCTCCTCACCTGATGGTGCGGTTCGGGGCGGATCCCCGACGGCACGGCTCGGGGCGGTCCCCGACGGCACGGCGGTTCATTCCGGCAGCCGGCGCATCTCCAGGACGCACAGGCCCAGCGACTGGCACCGGGCCAGCAGCCCGTACAGGTGCGCCTCGTCCACCACCGGCCCGTACAGCAGGGTCTGGCCGGACACGAGGACGTGGTCCAGCTCGGGAAATGCCTCGGCGAGCGTCTTGGACAGATGCCCGTCGACACGGATCTCGTACCGCATGAGCTGTTCTCCCCGCGGGTGGCGTGTACGCCGGCGAACTGTGCCCTTTCCCGCGATCGTGCGCCCCGCGGGGCGCCACGGCCTCACCCGGCACAGGTGATACCGCCGCTGCGCCTCACAGCAGGCGCAGTGCGCGGGCCCGGCGGACCGCGTCCGCCCGCCGGTTCACCGAGAGCTTGCGGTAGACGCTCTTGAGGTGGGTCTTGACGGTGTTCACGGACACGTACAGGTCCGCCGCGATCTCCTCGGTGGACATGAGCTGCGCGAGCCGGCACAGCACATCGCGCTCGCGCGGGCTCAGCTCCTCGACGACCGGGGCGGGCCGCGGGCCGGGCTCGTCGCGGGCTCCCCCGCCGTCCGCGGCGAGCCAGTCGTGGGCCGGGGCGGTGGCGAGCAGGGGCCGCAGCCACGGGCCGGCTTCGCGAAACGGCCGGCGCAGCCGCTCGCGGTACGCCTCGCGCAGCGCCCGGGCGACCAGCCGGCGGGCGGCGGGGGCGTCCCCGGCCCGGTCGGCGGCCTCGGCACGTACGAGGGTGGCCCGCACGGTCAGCGCGGGGCCGGCCGCGGCCGGCAGCGCGTCGAGCAGGCCGAGGGCCGCGCGGGTGTCGCCCGCCGCGAGCCGGGCCCGTGCGGCCGCCACGGCGCAGTGGGGCAGGCGACGGTCGACGGGTTCCAGGGCGGCCGCCGCCGCGTGCGGATCGCCGTCGGCCAGCCGGGCCGCGGAGGCGATCAGGGCGGCGTGGTCCTCGGCCCAGGGGGAGGCGACCGCGGCCGTGGCGCGGTCGGCGGATGCGGCGACGGCGGCACCGGGATCGCCCCGGGCCAGCAGCAGCCGGGCCGTGGCGAGGGCCCGGCCCGCCGCCACGACGGGGTCAGCGGTGCCGTCGCCGTCCGCGGCGACCTGGTCGAGCAGGGCCTGGGCCGCGTCCAGTTCGTCGCGTTCGACGGCCACGGCGGCCAGGACCAGCCTGCCGACGGCGGAGCGGGCGGGCGCGGGCAGCCCGTACCGGTCCGCCTCCCGCAGCGCGGTGAGCGCCCTTCGCTCCGCCCCGGCCGTCCGGCCGGCCAGCCAGTCGATCAGCGCGAGATGACCGAGGGCGTCCTGGCGGGGCAGTGCGGTGGCGGCGCCGCCCGGTCGGGTGACCGCCTCGGCGAGCGCGGCCCGCGCCTGATCGATGTGTCCGGCCCACAGCCGCGCCGAGCCGATGTGCGCCAGCAGCAGGGCGAGCAGTTCGGGGTGCCGGTCCAGGCGTTCGGCCGGCACGGACCGGCTCAGGTCCCGGGCGCGTGCGGCGGCCCGTTCGGCCCGGTCGGGGGCGCCGGTCAGGCGTGCCGCGAACGCCTCCAGGAGGGCGCAGCCGAGCCGTTCGGGCACATGGTCGTCCGGGCCGTCGCCGTCGAGGAGTTGTGCGGCGTGGCGCAGCCGGGCCAGCCCGTGGCCCAGGTCCCGGCCGGCCAACTCGCGGGCCGCGAGGACGAGTTCCTGGGCGGGGCTGTCGGCGCCCGCGGTCATGCGGGCGAACGGCGAGGCCAGGTCGTCGGGGCAGTGGCCGGTGAACAGCCGGCCGATCGCGAGGTCGTCGACGAGTGCGCGGGCGGCGAACTCCCAGTCCCCGGCGGCGCAGCCGTGGGCAAGCGTCTCCGTGAGCGATCCGTACCGGCTCAGCCAGCGTGCGGCCCTGCGGTGCAGTTCGGTCTCCAGTCCGGGGTGCCGCACCCGCAGATGGGCCCGCAGGATCTCCGCGAACAGCGGGTGCAGCCGGTACCACGTCTGTCCGAGGGGTTCGATGAAGGCGTTCTCCCGGCACAGCCGGACCAGGATCCGCTCGGCGTCGCACCGTCCGGTCAGCGCGTCGGCGAGCCCCGGCCGGAACCGTTCCACGACGCTCACGCGCAGCAGCAGGTCCTGGGTCCCGGCGGGCTGCCGGCTGAGCACTTCGGCGAGCAGATAGTCGGCGACGATACTGTGTCCGGCCTCGAACTCCTTCAGGCAGCGCTCCGGGTCGGTGCTCTGCCGCGCGGCCAGGGCGCACAGCCGCAGTCCTGCGGCCCAGCCCCGGGTGCGGCGGACCAGGGCGTGCACGGCGTCCTCGGTGAGCCGCAGGCCGTGGGACGCCAGCAGGGTGGCCGCCTCCTCGACGGTGAACGCCAGTTCCGCGCCGCGGATCTCGGTGATGGTGCCGGCCGCCCGGTGGCGGTGCAGCGGGAGCAGCGGTTCGCTGCGGGTGACGAGGACGAGCCGCAGCCCGGCCGCGGCGTGGTGCAGCACGAACTCCAGTTGTCCGGCGATGTCCGCGCTGGGCACCCGCTCGAACTCGTCGACGACGACGATCGCGGGGTCGGCGCGGTCTTTCAGGTCGGCCGCGAGCCGCGCCAGCAGCGCCCGGTCGACGCTTGCGGGGTGTGCCGGGGAGCCGATGCCGGGCGACGGCCCGGGGCCCGCGGCCCGCAGGGCCTGGAGCAGATACGCCCAGAACAGTCCGGGTGCCCGGTCCGCCGGGTCGGCGGTGAGCCAGGCCACCGGCCGGTCCAGGTGCGCGGCCCAGTCGGCGACCAGGAGCGTCTTGCCCGCCCCGGCCGGCCCGTCGACCAGCGTCAGCGGTGTGCGAAGGCCCTGGTCGAGGCGGTCCGTCAGACGCGCGCGGCGCAGGAAGGTGGGGGGCCGTGCGGGGGCGGCGAAGCGGGTGCCGAGGAAGGGTTCGCCGCGGGGGTCGACGCGTGGATCCGGTGCGGTGCGGTCCCGGTGCGCACGGGCCATGGCGCTCACCACCACCGTCCGTCAGGTCGTGGCCGACGGTCCTTCCGGTCAGTGTGTCAGCCGCGCCGGGCATGTGCGCGCCGACCGATCCGGACGTATGTGCGATTATGACGCCCCGGCCCCGCCCCCGTGGCCGGAGTGCGCCGCCCCGGTACGGACGGCAGGATGGAGGCGCCCGCGGGTCACACCCACGGCCTTGACATCGAGCGCACTCCAGCTCCTAGCGTCACGGACAGCGAAGGTCACACCCACGGAAAGGCCGGAACTCAGATGGAACAGCGCAGTCTGCGGGATCTCCGGGTGTCCGCCATCGGCCTCGGTTGCATGGGGATGTCCGCGTTCTACGGCACAGCCGACCAGGACGAGGGTCTGCGGACCATCCAGCACGCACTCGACCTGGGCATCGACTTCCTGGACACCGCGCAGATGTACGGGCCGCTCACCAACGAATCGCTCGTCGGCCGCGCGATCAAAGGACATCGCGACGCGTATGTGATCGCGACGAAGTTCAACTACCGGATGGACGACGCCGTGCCCGGCGACATGAGCACGGTCGGACGCCAGGACGGCTCGCCCGCGCATGTACGCGACTCCGTCCACGGCTCGCTGCAACGGCTCGGCACCGACCACATCGACCTCTACTACCAGCACCGGGTCGACCCTCAGGTGCCGATCGAGGAGACCGTCGGCGCCATGGCGGAGCTGGTCGCGGAGGGCAAGGTGCGGCACATCGGGCTGAGCGAGGCGAGCGCGGAGACCATCCGCCGCGCGCACGCCGTCCACCCCGTCACCGCGGTGCAGAGCGAGTACTCGCTGTGGACGCGGGACCCGGAGGCCGAGGTGCTGCCCGTCTGCCGGGAACTCGGCATCGGGTTCGTCCCCTACTCGCCGCTCGGCCGAGGCTTCCTGGCCGGCCGGTTCTCCTCGCCCGAGGACCTGGACGAGGGCGACTTCCGCCGCAGCGGCCCCCGGTTCACCGGGGACAACCTGCGGCAGAATCTGCGCCTCGCGGACAAGGTGAAGGAGATCGCCGCGGAGAAAGAGGTGACGCCGGCCCAGCTGGCGATCGCCTGGGTGCTGGCCCAGGGCGACGACCTGGTGCCGATCCCGGGGACCAAGCGCCGCGGCTATCTGGAGCAGAACGCGGCCGCCGTCGACGTCGAACTGACCGCGGACGATCTCGCCCGCATCGACGCGGAGCTCCCCGAGGCCGCCGGGGACCGCTACGACGAGGCGGGCATGCGGACCGTGAACCGCTGAAGCCCGGCGAACGCGCCACCCCGGCGGCCCGTCCCGCCGCGGGCCGAGCGCGGGCCAGACTCCGGCGACGTTCCCGGGTGTGTGCCGCACCGGTGCGCAAGTGCAGTGACCGCGCGGCGAGTTCGCGATACGCCGCGGTGGCGCTCTGGGCCGGCTTCCCTTGAGCAGGGGGTGCGTTGCCGGTCGGGTGCGACTGCGTTGCGGCCGGTCGCGCCCACGCGGCGAAGCCGCATGGTGCCACAGCCCCGCGCCCTTGAGCTGGTGCCGGGCCGGAAGGCCGACGATGCGCGAGGAGGCGTACCCACCGCTCACCGCCGGTGACAGCGCGGGCAGCCGGGCGCGCGGCCGGGACACCGCCCCGGACAGCATGGGCGAGTTGGTGGCCGCGAGGCGCGGAATGCGGCCCGCGGCGTCGGCGGGGCGCGGCGCCCGGTCGCGTCGGCGCGGGCGAGGGTGTCGCGCGCCTGGGCGACGGCCTCGGCTCCTTCGTAGGACGCGGTCCGCACTCCCGCGATGCCGCGTTCGAACAGCGGAGGCGCCGAAGTGCCGCTCGATCCGCCCGAGTCGCGTGCTCGCCACCGCCTCCATCCCCCTTTTTCACCCCCGGGGAGGATCACATCGAGAGGTGGTTATCATATGAGCGCCGCCTAGCTCGAAAGATAGATCTGTGACTGTCACCGAGGACTCGTTCACCAACTGGAAGAACCGCGAGGAGATCGCGGAGTCGATGATCCCGCTCATCGGGAAGCTGCACCGGGAGCGCGACGTCACCGTCCTGCTCCACAGCCGCTCCCTGGTGAACAAGTCGGTGGTCAGCATCCTCAAGACCCACCGGTTCGCCCGGCAGATCGCCGGCGAGGAGCTGTCCGTCACCGAGACCATGCCGTTCCTGCGGGCGCTGACCGCGCTGGACCTCGGCCCGTCCCAGATCGACATCGGCATGCTCGCCGCGACGTACCGCGGCGACGGGCGGGGCCTGTCCGTCGCCGACTTCACCGCCGAGGCCGTCGCCGGTGCCATGGGCGCCGCCAAGCCGGAGCGCCGCGAGGGCCGCGATGTCGTCCTCTACGGCTTCGGCCGCATCGGCCGGCTCGTCGCCCGCCTGCTCATCGAGAAGGCGGGGTCCGGCAACGGCCTGCGGCTGCGCGCCATCGTGGTGCGCGGTGACGCCGGCCGGGCGGCCGAGGACATCGTCAAGCGCGCCTCGCTGCTGCGCCGCGACTCCATCCACGGCCAGTTCCAGGGCACGATCACGGTCGACGAGGCGAACGGCACGATCATCGCCAACGGCAACGTGATCAAGGTGATCCACGCCGACGACCCCACGTCCGTGGACTACACGGCGTACGGCATCAAGGACGCCATCCTCATCGACAACACCGGCAGGTGGCGCGACCGCGCGGGCCTGTCGCAGCATCTGCGCCCCGGCATCGACAAGGTGGTCCTCACCGCGCCGGGCAAGGACGACATCCCCAACATCGTGCACGGCGTCAACCACGACACGATCAAACCGGACGAGCGGATCCTGTCCTGCGCGTCCTGCACCACCAACGCGATCGTTCCGCCGCTGAAGGCCATGGACGACGAGTACGGGGTGCTGCGGGGACATGTGGAGACCGTCCACTCGTTCACCAACGACCAGAACCTGCTGGACAATTACCACAAGTCCGAGCGCCGTGGCCGCTCGGCGCCGCTCAACATGGTCATCACCGAGACCGGTGCGGCCTCCGCGGTCGCCAAGGCGCTGCCCGGCCTCAAGGCCGGCATCACGGGCAGCTCGATCCGGGTGCCGGTGCCGGACGTCTCGATCGCGATCCTCAATCTGCGCCTCGCCCGGCCGACCACCCGCGAGCAGGTGCTCGACCACCTGCGGAACATGTCGCTGACCTCGCCGCTCAAGCGCCAGATCGACTTCATCAACGCGCCCGACGCGGTGTCGAGCGACTTCATCGGCTCCCGCCACGCCTCGATCGTGGACGCCGGCGCCACCAAGGTGGACGGCGACAACGCGATCCTCTACCTCTGGTACGACAACGAGTTCGGCTACTCCTGCCAGGTCGTCCGGGTCGTCCAGCACGTCTCCGGCGTGGAGTACCCCACCTACCCGGCCCCGGCGGTCTGACCCCGGCGCGGTCCCCGCGAGCCGCCCGCCACCGTACGCACCCCCGTGATGCCGTCGACCGACACCGGTCGACGGCATCACGCCTTTCGGCCACCGGCCGGCCGCGCCGCGGCACAGCGGACCGAACCGGCGCACGCGCCGGCGGCGCACCGGGCCCGGTCGAGGCCGAAGTGCCGGTGCGCGCAGGGTGGTTGACGGCTCCACCGCCGCCTGTCATGGTCTGGACCTAGCACGCCGGCAGACCGCGCAGCACCCCTTCCCCATCCGGTCCGCCCGGCCGCACGGTTCCGCTCGTCACGCCCTCGCCCGCCCCGGCTCTGCCCCGCGCACAAGCCGCTCGGCGGCGCCGCCCGACGGCCCGCCGGTGTGTCCGCACTCCGTCTCCCCACTCTCAAGGAGCCACGTCCACCATGGCCACCCCCCACGCCGGCCGACCGTCCGGCAGACGCATCGCCCCCGCCCGCACCCTGGTCGGCGCCGTCCTCGCCGCCCTGTTCGCCACCCTGTTCGCCACGACTCCCGCCCGGGCCGCCGACGGCCAGATCACCGGGCTCGCCGGAAAGTGCGTCGACGTGGCCGGCGCCAACAGCGCCAACGGCACCGCCGTACAGCTCTACGACTGCAACGGCACCGGCGCCCAGCGCTGGTCCAACCCGGGCGACGGAACCCTGCGCGCGTTCGGCAAGTGCCTCGACGTGGTCGACCGCGGCACCGCGGACGGCGCCGCCGTGCAGGTGTGGGACTGCTCGGGCGGCGCCAACCAGCAGTGGGTGGTCACCGCCGCCCACGACATCGTGAACCCGGCCGCCGACAAGTGCCTGGACGTGCGGGACAACAACAGCGCCAACGGGACCCGGCTGCAGATCTGGACTTGCTCGGGCGGCGCCAACCAGAAGTGGAACGCCCCGGCGAGCGGCGGGGGCGGCAGCCCGTCCGGATTCGTGGTCGGCGAGGCGCAGTTCAACCAGATGTTCCCGAGCCGGAACCCGTTCTACACCTACAGCGGGCTGACCGCCGCGCTCGGCGCCTACCCCGGCTTCGCGAACACCGGCAGCGACACCGTCAAGAAGCAGGAGGCCGCGGCCTTCCTCGCCAACGTCAACCACGAGACCGGCGGCCTCGTCCACATCGTCGAGCAGAACACCGCCAACTACCCCCACTACTGCGACGGGAACCAGCCCTACGGCTGCCCCGCCGGCCAGGCCGCCTACTACGGCCGCGGCCCCATCCAGCTCAGCTGGAACTTCAACTACAAGGCCGCGGGCGACGCCCTCGGCATCGACCTGCTGAACAACCCCTGGCAGGTCGAGAACAACGCCTCCGTCGCCTGGAAGACCGGCCTGTGGTACTGGAACACCCAGTCGGGCCCCGGCACCATGACCCCGCACAACGCCATGGTCGGCGGCGCCGGCTTCGGCCAGACCATCCGCTCCATCAACGGCTCCCTCGAATGCGACGGCCGCAACCCCGCCCAGGTCCAGAGCCGCGTCGACGCCTACCAGCGCTTCACCCAGATCCTCGGCGTCACCCCCGGCGCCAACCTCTACTGCTGAGCCGCCGCTCCCCCACCCGGGAGAAACGTCAACGGCGGTCCAGGCCCTCGACGAGACGGGCGAGCTTGTCGAGGGCCATCCGGGTGCCGAGTTCGTTGTCCTCGCGCGGGACGACATCCGGGATGCCCTCGTGGCACATGACGACCTCGGTGCCGCCGTCCTGGTCGGTGAGCGAGGTCGTCAGCGTCATCGCACCGCGCAGCGCCTCCTCGTCCGTCTCGAACTCGATGGTCTCCACGATCAGTTCGTTGGGCACGAGCCGGGTGAAGCGACCGTGATACGTGTCCGTGCGCGGGCCGGACTTTCCCGTGCCGTGCGGGTCGTCGTAGGTGAGGGACACCCGGAACGCGCCGTCCTCGCGGGCGTCGAAGCGGTGCACGACGGCGGTCATGCCGTCGGGCACCCGCCACACGGCGACCGCGGCCGGATCGAGCAGGGACCGGTAGACGGCGGCACGGGGCGCCCGCACGCGCCGGGAGACTCGGGTGGCATACATGCCGTCACCGTACTGCGCCCCACCGACAACCGCGGCCCGGACGTGCGCCGGGCCGCGGGGCCGTGTCCCGGGCGTCAGACGAGATGGGCGAAGACCACCAGGTTCTCCGTGTAGTCCCCGGCCGTGTGGTCGTAGTCCCCGGCGCAGGTGATCAGGCGCGCCTCGGCGCGGGGCGTGTCGGCGTAGACCCGGCGGTTCGGGAAGGCGTCCTTCTCGAACGTCTCGGCGCTGTCGACGACGAAGACGGCGTCCTTCCCGTCGGCGCGCCGCACCGTGAACCGGTCGCCGGTGGCCAGTTCCTCCAGTCCGGCGAAGACGGCAGCGGACGTCTTGGTGTCCACGTGTCCCGCGATGATCGCGGTGCCGGTCTCTCCGGGGGCGGCGCCCTTGGCGTACCAGCCGACGAGGTTCACGTCGTCGGCGGGCGGCGGCTGCAACTGCCCCGACGCGTTCAGGGCGAGGTCGGTGAACGGGGCGTCGACATCGATCTTCGGGATGAGCAGCCGCGTCGGCCGGGCACGGGGCAGATGTTTTCCGGTCGGCCGGGACACGGACGTGGCGCCCTGGGCCTGCGCCGGTTCGGCGCTGTGATGTGTCTTCCCACCGATCAGGCCGGCGACCAGCAGAACGATCGCGACACCCCACACCACCAGGTGCCCGGAGGAGTGCGATCCCTGCTCGGCGGGGGTCGGGGACGAGTCGGGAGCTGCCATCGGACACCACCTCACTAGAGCACGGCAGCGCAGCGGTCACGACGTGCGGGCTGTCGGCCGCCGGCACGAGCGCTCGGCGGCCGCGGCCCGTGAGTCGCCATTGCGGGTCAGAACACCGACCCGTCGGCGTGCTTGCGGCGCAGCGCGTAGACGCCGGCGCCGAGGAAGGCCACGACGGCCAGGCCGCCGGCGGTGACACCCGAGGTGGCCAGTGCGCCGCCACCGGTGTGCATGCCGCCGTTGGGCCGGTCCTCCCGGTCGCCCCCGCCCCACGAGTCCTTGTTGCGTTCGCCGTCCGCGCCCTTCTCGTTGCCGTTGCCCTTGCCGGAGTTGTCCCTGTACGTCTCGGGGTCGAACCTGCTGTTGCCGCCGCTGTCCGTGTTCCAGCTGTCGTTCACGGCCGTGCTGAGCGCACCGCCGCCCGTGTGCACGCCGCCCCGCGGCTCACCGCCCCGGTCGCCGTGGGCCTTCGCCGCCGCGAGGGCGCCGCCGCCGGTGTGCACGCCGCCGCGCGGCTCTTCGCGCCGGTTCTCACCCCGGTTCTCGCCCCGGTTCTCTCCCCTCTCCTCGTCCTTGTCCTCGCCACCACGGGCCGGCAGCGCGCTGAGCGCGCCACCACCGGTGTGCACTCCACCACGCGGCTCCCCGCGCCGGTTCTCGCCCCGGTTCTCGCCTCTGTTCTCACCCCTCTCCTCACCCCGGTCCTCGTCACCACGGCTCAGCAGCCCGGCGAGCGCGCCACCACCGGTGTGCACTCCACCACGCGGCTCCTCGCGCCGGTTCTCGCCCCGGTTCTCGCCTCTGTTCTCACCCCTCTCCTCATCCCGGTCCTCGTCACCACGGCTCAGCAGCCCGGTGAGCGCGCCACCACCGGTGTGCACTCCACCACGCGGCTCTTCGCCCCTGTTCTCACCCCGGTTGTTCTCACCCCGGTTGTTCTCGCCCCGGTTGTTCTCACCCCGGTTGTTCTCGCCCCGGTCCTCGTCACCACGAGCCGGGAGCGCGGTGAGCGCACCGCCGCCCGTGTGCACGCCGCCGCGCGGCCGGTCCTCGCGGCCGTCACCGCGTGCGTCCACCGAGGTGAGCGCGCCGCCGCCGGTGTGCAGTCCACCCCGCGGCTCACCGCCTCGGTCCTCGTCGCCGCGACCCGTCAGTGCGGTGAGGGCGCCACCGCCCGTGTGCAATCCGCCACGCGGTTCGTCGCGCCTGCTGTCGTTGCCTTTCTCCTTGTTGTACGAAGAATCACCACGGCCTCCTTCGTCGCCGCCCGAGGCAAGGGCGACGGGGGCGGTGATCGCGATGGCGGCCGAGGCGACCGCCGTGGCCAGGATCATGCGAGCAGAATGCATCAGGGAATCCTTCCGCCGTGGCACGGGCAGCCGATACCGCATCAGCTGGGATCACCCGGGCTCCGACATGAACCACCGTCAAGCACACACTCCGCTCGCACCATCCGGGCCGCCCAGCCGGGTTACCGTCGCACTCCACCCGGCCCACTGGGCCCCGGTCCGGGGCACAGTGCCGGTATGACCCCACAGGACACACACCCTCTGGCCCAGGGCCGAGTCGCGACCCGGCTCCCCGCGCAGGACCTGGAGCGCGCGCGGCGCTTCTACTCCGAAAAGCTCGGCCTGGAGCCGGTCGACGAACGGCCCGGCGGCCTGCTCTACCGGTGCGCAGCCGGGGAATTCCAGCTCTTCCGTTCGGCCGGCGCCTCGCCCGGAACGTTCACCCAGATGTCGTGGCAGGTCGACGACATCGAGACGGTCGTATCGGAACTGCGGCGTCGCGGAGTGGTGTTCGAGGAGTTCGAGCTGGCCGCGGAGTACGGCGGCGGCCGGACGAGGGACGGGATCGCCGAGGTCCGGGGGCACTACCGGGGCACGGGCGCACGGGGCGACCGCGGGGCCTGGTTCCGCGACAGCGAGGGGAACATGCTGAGCATCGGCCAACCGGTCTACTGACCCGCTCGCGACACACGGCGCGGCGCGCCCGGTTCCACTCGTGACGCGCGGCGCGGCCGGTTCCGCTCGGGACACGTGACGCGGCGCGGCGGTTCCGCTCAGTCGCGAGCCCCGCGGCGACGGTCGCGCCCAGCTCCCAGCACGCCTCGATGTCACCCTTGGCGGGCCCGCCCGTCACGGTGACGGGCTCGGCAGCGCGGCGCCGACCGGAACCGGTGGTGATCGACTCGATCCCGCGGACCGCCCCGGTGACGTCGTTCCCGCCGGGCACGCAGCAGCCGAAGGACCGGCCGCGGTCTCGTCGCCGTGGCGGGACTCCCGCGCGCGAAACGGCGCCCGGCGCGGCGCTCGACGCGCCGGGCCGGGCGCCGGATCCGGGAGGGCACGGCCGAAGGCCGGACGCGTGTGTCAGGCGCGGCGGCCGGTCCGGCGCAGAACCACGAAGCCCGCGATCACCAGTACCGCGCCGAGCGCGCCCGGCCACAGCCGCGCGCCGGTGTCCGCGAGGCCGCCCTGGGCCGTCTGCGGCGCCGGCCGCCCGGCCGCGGTGGGATCGCCGACCGGCGCGGCGCCCGGCGTCCCGGCCGGCGCCGACGTCGTCGTGCCGGTGCCGTCGCCGGTGTCCGCGCCGCCCGGTCGGGCGGCCGGGTCGGTGCGTCCGGGCGAGGCCGTCGCGTAGACGCGGGGTGCGGTGGTGCCGGAGACGGTGGGCGCTCCGGTGTCGGCCGGTTCGGTGGCCGGCGCGTCGGCCGGGGGTGCGGTGGTCGGTTCGTCGGCGCTCTGGCCGGGTTCCGGCTTCGTGCCGGTGCCGTCGGTGGGGGCGGCGCTCGACGCGGGCGGCTCGCCGGGCCGGGGCTCTTCGCTCGGGTTGGCGCCGGCGCCGCAGGTCCTGCCGCTGTTGATGCAGTCCGTCATCTCCCGCATCAGGTCCTCGTCGAAGACGTTGATGAAGTCGCCGTGGTCCGTGACGGGCTTGTGCAGTTGCTCGGGGAAGGAGTCCACGGCGAACAGCGGGACCGTTCGCCCGCCGTCGGCCAGGCTCGGCGCGTCGACGTCGTAGACGATGCGCTGCACCAGTTGCGGGATCGCCCGGAACCCCGCGGGGCAGCCGCCGTCGGCGGTGGTGAAGGCCACGTGGGTACGGTGGTTGGCGCTGTCGGTGTTGCGGCCGTCCCAGCAGCTCTGGAACACGAAGGTGCGCACGACGTCGCTGCCGGCCGGGCACAGCGGGTACTTGTCCTTCAACTGCCGGTCCTCGAAACCGGTGCAGCTCCAGGAGGCGTTGGCGTTCGCGGGACCGTTGACGAACGCCTTCGCGTCTCCGGTGATGATCCGCAGCAGCCGCGGCATGGCCGTGACCTTCTCGCGCGGGTTGCCCCCGTAGGTGAGGGTGACCTGCTTGGGGGTGACGATCTGGCCGGCGTTGCCCTCGGTGCCGCCGCCGGGCGCGTCGGCGTCCCGCTCCCGGGTGCCGTTCTGCAGGCGCAGTACCGGCCAGTAGTACGAGGACTTGTCGCCCTTGTCGACACAGCTGGTGTCCGCGCCCGCCAGGTCGTCGTCCCCGGCGAAGGCGTTGTTGGCCTGGTTGCCGATGTAGTCGTGGAAGTGGTGGGCGCCGTTGGAGACACCCGGGGCCACGATCACGTTGTCGGAGTTGAACAGGCCGTTCGCGTTGACGCCGCAGTCGCTGGTGAAGCTGCCGCGGGAGGCGTCGGCGGCCGGTGCCGGGCTCTGCGGGCCGGGCTTGACCGTGGTGATGTCCTGGTAGTCCGAGGCGACCGGCCCGTTGCCCCCTTGGCCACTGCCCTGGCCCGGCGCACCGCCGCCCTGGCCCTGACCGCCGCCGGCCTGGTCCTGACCGCCGCCGTCCTGCTGCTGACCGGCCCCGTCCTGCTGCTGTGCGGCGCCGCTCTCGTCCCGGCCGCCGGCCGTGCCGTCGCCGGACCGGTCATCGGCCGGTCGCAGGGTGCACTCGGCCAGTTGGTCCAGCCCCTGCGGGCCCTCGCCCGCCCGGTCGATCGCGGCGGCGATCCGGCCGATGGCCGCCGCCCGCTTCTCCTTGAGCGGGTCCATGATGGCGCCGCCGGCGGACCCGGGGTCCTGGCGCCGGTCCTGCGGCGCCTCCTGGAGTTGCCGGTAGGCGGCCGCGATCTGCTCGTCCAGCAGGGCCAGTTCGCGGTCGACCTCACCCCTGGCGGCGTCCGGCACGCTGGTCAGGCGCGTACCGACGTCGGGGCAGTCGATGGTGGCCGCGCCCGCGGCCGACAACGTGCCGCTGCCGCTCGTTTCCTGACCGCCGCCTTCGGTGGCCGACGCGTACACGTTCGCCGCTATCAGCCCACCTCCGCCCAGCATCAGTGCGACCGCTGCGAAGGTCGCGCGCCGTGCGCCCGTCGGCCGTCTGCGCGTAGTGCGTCCCACGGAAAGTACCCCTGCGTCTCAGGTCGTCTCGGCATGGAAATCCCCCGCCCCATACGGATGCGGGCCCCCATGTGTTCAACCGCCCCACAGATTCACGCAGACCTCATACAGAACGCAATGCGGCTGCCCCATCGGCGGCCTCGTCACGGTCACCACCTGTGCCCGGGCCATGCCGTCTGAGGGCGCCACCGACGACACCGCGCTCATCGTCGTCAGGCTGTGACGGCCGGACTGCCGGACGGATCACACACCGGCGTATCGGGCATTCCCCGCTCCAACCTTCACACGGGGCACACAAGTTGGCTAGGTTGACGCCCAGGCCGCCCGGTGCACCCGGCGAACCCCGTCGGGCCGCGCGGCCTCCGCCGAGTCCGGTGGCCGCCGAGCCGGCCGGAGCCGGGGACCCGACCGACGACGGGGTGAACCGGCCCGACCGCCCATCGGGCAGGGGCCGTAGGGCACGCCTTCCGCAGCCGTACGCCCTGACCCGACGGCCGACCCGGCAGGCGGAGCACGGAAGGAGCGCGTCGCCCATGGCGCCGGAGAGCCGCGACGAGGTCCGGCAACGGATCGACAGCCTCTACGACCAGGCCGAGAACGCCACCGGGAACTACAACGCGACGCGTGCGATGACCGCCAGAACACGGACCCGCGGTGTCCCGCTGCGCAAGCGGCCGGGTGGGCGCGGCGATCCCGCGCTCGACGAGGTGGCCCGGCAGTGGTTCGATGTGGCGCGCGCGAAGCTCGGTCCGACCGTTCCGGCCGTGCTCCCGGCCGACCGGATGCCCGAGCGGCCGGCCGCGAACCGCCCCGGCCCCACCCCCCGGGAGGGCGGGCGGGAGGCCGCGGGCCGTTCCGTGCCCGAACTGCCCCCGGGGCCGGCCGGCCGCGCCGTCGCGGAACTGACCGGCGGCCCGCTCCCGGCGCTGCCGGCCGGTCCGGCACCGGCCCCGCCCGGCGACCCGGCACCCGAGCCCACCGGCCGCCCGCTCCTGGAACCCGCCGCTCACTCCGCCCTGGAACCGGTCGCGGGGCCGGTCGCCGCGCTGCCCGCCGTGCCCGGGCAGCGGCGGGCAGCCGAGGCGCCGAACGCGCCGGAGCCGCCCGCGCCCGCCACCGGGCCGCGCAGGCCCTCACCGGCCGCCGCCAAGGAGAGCAACCGCCGCAAGCTCGCCGCGGCACGCGAACAGCTGACCCGGCACACCGCGCGGCCACCGGAGGCGGCGACGACGACATTCCAGCCCCGAGCTGACGCGGCGGCGACGACGGCGATCGGCCCCCGGCCGGAAGCCGCGACGACGGCGATCGGCCCCCGGCCGGAAGCCGCGACGACGGCGATCGACCCCCAGCCGGGAACAGGGACGGCGGCATTCGAGCCGCGCCCGGAAGCAGTGGCGGTTGCGGGGTTCGAGCCCCGGTCGGCAGGGGCAGCTGTGGCGGCGGTCGCCCCCCAGCCGGGAGCCACAGCGGCGACGGCGTTCGCGCCCCCGCCGGAACCGGTGCCGACGGCGTTCGCGCCCCGGCCGGAAGCGGCAGCGGTGACGACCGTCGACCCCCAGCCGGGAGCCATGACGGCTGCGATCGAACCGCGGCCGGAAGCGACGGCGGTGACGGCGTTCGCGTCCCCGCCGGAAGGGGCCGGGCTCTTCGGGGCTCACGGCATCGGCTCGCCCGTCGGCACGGTGTCCTTCGCCGCCGGGACGTCGGCCGGCCCGGATTCCCTCGTTGCCGGGGCGGCCGGTGGCCGGGCCGCGCAGGCCGTGGCCTTCGCCCGGGCGCAGATCGGACGGCCGTGCGTCTGGGGCGCGACCGGACCCGACTCGTACGACTACGCCGGCCTCACCCAGGCCGCGTGGAAGGCCGCCGGGGTGGACCTGCCGCGTTCGGCGCAGGAGCAGGCCCTCGCGGGCACCCCGGTCGCGCTCACCGGCATCCGCGGCGGCGACCTCGTCTTCTTCTTCGACAACGACAGCCACGTCGGCATCTACGTCGGCGACGGCATGATGGTGCACGCACCGGGCCCGGGCTCGGCCGTCCGCGAGGAGTCCGTCTACGGCGCCGGCGAGTCGGCGATCCACCGGGTGGTACGACCGGCATGACCCCCTGAGCAGCCGCTCCCGGGCTCCGGCACCCCGGGCATAAGGCCGGTTTATGGGGTCATAGGGCGGACCCGCGTACTAACTTAGGTCTGCCTTAGTTTAGGCTTCCCGTTCGAGTCGCCCATTGTCGCTCGAAGGGAACCTGATCATGCCGCGCCCCCTGCGGGTAGCCATCGTCGGAGCCGGCCCCGCCGGGATCTACGCCGCCGACGCCCTGCTCAAATCCGAGGTGGCGGCCGAACCCGGCGTCTCCGTCGACCTGTTCGAACGGATGCCCGCACCCTTCGGCCTGATCCGGTACGGCGTCGCTCCCGACCACCCCCGCATCAAGGGCATCGTCACGGCCCTGCACCAGGTGCTCGACAAGCCGCAGATCCGGCTGTTCGGGAACGTCGACTACCCACGCGACGTGAGCCTCGACGACCTGCGCGCGTTCTACGACGCCGTGATCTTCTCGACCGGCGCGATGGCCGACCGCGATCTGCGTATCCCCGGCATCGACCTGGCCGGCTCGTACGGCGCCGCCGACTTCGTCTCCTGGTACGACGGCCACCCGGACGTGCCGCGCACCTGGCCCCTGGAGGCCGAGAAGGTGGCCGTGCTCGGCGTCGGCAACGTCGCCCTCGACGTGGCCCGCGTCCTCGCCAAGACGGCGGACGAACTGCTGCCGACGGAGATCCCGCCGAACGTGTACGACGGTCTGAAGGCCAACAGGGCCCGGGAGATCCACGTCTTCGGCCGCCGCGGCCCGGCCCAGGCGAAGTTCAGCCCGATGGAGCTGCGCGAGCTGGACCACTCCCCGAACATCGAGGTCATCGTCGACCCCGAGGACATCGACTACGACGCGGGCTCGATCGAGACCCGGCGCGGCAACAAGCAGGCCGACATGGTCGCCAAGACGCTGGAGAACTGGGCGATCCGCGACGTCGGCGACCGGCCGCACAAGCTGTTCCTGCACTTCTTCGAGTCGCCCGCGGAGATCCTCGGCGCGGACGGCAAGGTCGTCGGCCTGCGCACCGAGCGCACCGCCCTCGACGGCACCGGCAACGTCAAGGGCACCGGAACCTTCAAGGACTGGGACGTCACGGCGGTCTACCGGGCCGTCGGCTATCTCTCCGAGAAGCTGCCCAAGCTGCCGTGGGACCTGGATTCCGGCACCGTCCCCGACGAGGGCGGCCGGGTCATCGAGGAGAGCGGCGCACACCTGCAGTCCACGTATGTCACCGGCTGGATCCGGCGCGGTCCGGTCGGTCTGATCGGTCACACCAAGGGCGACGCCAACGAGACGGTGTCCAACCTCCTGGACGACCACGCGAACGGCCGTCTGCACACACCCGAGTCACCCGCGCCGCAGGCCGTGGACGCGTTCCTCGCCGACCGGAACATCCGTTTCACCACCTGGGACGGCTGGTACCGCCTGGACGCCGCCGAAAAGGCGCGGGGCGAGAGCGAGGGCCGCGAGCGCGTGAAGATCGTCGAGCGCGAGGACATGCTCCGCGAGAGCGGGGCGTAGGGCGACGAACGCGCCCGTGGGTCCGGCGGTGCGCTGACGGCGCGCCGCATCCACGGGCGCGCCCCACGGCCCGCCGGGGCGCCCCCCGGTGCCGCGCCGCCCGCGACCGCGGCCGGGCCTCGCCCGGCGTGAACGGGGTCCGCCCCTGAGCGGATGGGCGGGCGGGCCCCGTTCTGCGCCCCATGGTCGTGGGCCGCGACAGCTCACCGGCACGAGTGAATGGGGGCCGTGAGCGGTGCGCCGCGCACACCCCGGGTGCGCCGCGAACACCGTGTGTGCGCCGGGCAGTCCGAGGCGCGCCGGGGCACTCCCCCGAGCCCGCGGGCCCGCGCGGAATCGGCGGCGCGCGCCCGTCGGCCCCGACCCGGCCGCCGGGCCGCGTTCCCCAACGGTGATACTGGAAGGCGCACGCCGCCTCCACCGCAGATGGGCCCATGTCGAACTCCGCCAGTGACCGCTCCCCGATCCCCGGCACGGTGTGGCAGGCCCGCGGCCGCCATGCCGGCACCTCCTCGGAGGACGTCCTGCGCCGCACCCTGCGTCGGCACAAGGACGGCAAGATCCTCGACGACTTCGCCGAACCCCCCGTGCCGCAGGACACCGCAGGGCGGGTCTTCGAGGCACGCTGGCGGGTCGACGGCGCGGTGCCGGTGCGGGCCCGGCTGACGCTCCCGCCGCCGCGGGACCGGGCCGACGGGCGCGCGTGGCTGCTCGTCGCGGAGGCGGAACGGCCGTGGGAGGACACCTGGCCGTCGCCCGCGACCATGTTCTGGCCCGACGAGGACGACGTCCCCTGGGACCACCACCACGCCGTCGCCGGGCTGCGCCTGCGCGACATCAACCCGCTCCCCGAGGACGACAAGGCCATGCGGCGGGTCTTCCGCGACGCCGTACGCGGGTCCTGGTCCGTCCACCTGGTCGTGCACGAGGCCATGACCCCGGACGAGCGGGGCAGGCTGCCGCTGGCCCGGCTGCTGCCGCCGGCGCTGCGCCACCGCGTCATGGAGCACCGGGCCGCGCCGCACCAACTGCGCGCCGTCAACTGGGCGCTGCGCGACCAGGGCGTGGAGGTGCCACGCGGCGGGGCCGTCCTGCTGCCGCCGCAGCCGGCCCCGGACGGCTACGACGCCGAGGAGTACGCCGTGCGCAGCGTCTTCCTCGACGGCTCCGAACCCGCCGAACTCCTCGACGCGCTGCGGCGCTTCACCGCCCTGCCGAAGCCGGCGCCCGAGGGCGCCGCGGAGGCGCTGGCCGACCTGCGCGACAACTGGACGCTGCTCACCCTGGAGGAGGAACTGGCCCGTGAGCGCGGGCTGGTGGCGATGTACGCCGAGGCGCTGGAGGCGATGACCAGGTCCCGGGACCTGTACCGGGAGGCGGCGGAGAAGGCCCATGAGGCACTGGCCGCCTACCGCGACGCGCCCGCCCCGCCCGCCGAGCGGCCCGAGCCGCCCGCGGCGTCCGCGGCGTCTCCGTTGCGGCAGTTCACGCGGACGTTCGCCCGGCTGACGAGCGGCGCCAAGGGGTCGCGTACCCGGGGCGGTGACGACGCCGACGGGGTGAAGGGCCCCTCCTGATCCGTGGCCGAGCGGTACGGCGGCACCGCAGCGGGAAAGCGAAGGAGTGGCCGGGCAGGGGCAGCGGACGGACAGGAGCATTCATGGACACGACCACGACGGTGCTGCTGGTCGCCGCGGTGCTCGCGGTCGCCGTCCTCGGTGTGGCCCTCGTCCTGCTGGTCCGGCTGGTCCGCGCCCGGCGGACGCTGCGGCGGGCCGGGCTGCCCACGGGCCCGCGCTGGATCTTCTGGGGCGCCGTCCTCTACCTGGTGCTCCCCGCCGACCTGCTGCCCGACCCGGTGTACCTCGACGACATCGGCGTGCTGCTGCTCGCACTGCGCAGCCTGCGCGGCGGCCCGACCCTCCCGCCGGACGGCACGAAGCCGTGATGTCCCTCCCCGCCCCACCGAAGACGGCCGGCGTCGGGTCGTGCCCACGCTGCCGCCACGGCGGGTCGCCGCAGAGGGACGGGTCCTGGCCTCCTCCGGTCGCGCCGCGCCTGTCGGGCTGCCGGCGGCCTGCCGCGAACCGCCCACCGGCGCCGCACGGGGTCCGTTCCCCGGTGGATCTTCCCGGCCGCCCGGCCCCGCGGGTGCCGCTGGGGTGACGTCACTCACATGGCGGGCTTGAGCGGGGCGGAGCCGAATTCCTGCGGGAGGAGACGGGCGGCGCGCACGGCCGGAACAGCGCGCACGGTGGCGCCGGCGCCGAGCGCCCCGCGGGCCCCGGAGCGCGGCACGCCCGCCCCTCCGCGGGCGCGCCGTGCGGCCGGGCCACCCGGCGGGGCACGTACCGGATGGTCACCGTGTGTGAGCCCGGAGGTGCCGGTTCGCCGGGCGTCGGCACGTGTGACGCCTCTCGCCTCACACGGCCGGGCAGTGTAGACATGGCACATGGACCGCCCGCCCGGCCAGTCCGGTACTCGGCCGCACCGTCCGCCCGGGGACACCCACGCACCCCCGGCGCCGGAGGTGCAGGCCGCGGCCGGTTCGCGCCGCACCGGCCGCGGACGGCTGCGGTCGGCGCTGGGCGGGCGCAGCGTCGCCGCGCAGGTCTTCGTGTTCCAGGTGGTGATCGTGCTGCTGCTGGTCGTGTCGGCCGTGGTGGCACAGGTGCTCCAGGTGCGGCACGACAGCACCGTGGAGGCCCGCAGCCGCTCACTCTCCGTCGCCGAGACGTTCGCCAACGCGCCGGGCACGGTCGAAGGGCTGCGCAGCCCGGATCCGATCGCCGCCCTGCAGCCCAGGGCGGAGGCCGCCCGCAGGGCGACCGGTGTCGACTTCATCGTCGTGATGAACACCGACGGGATCCGCTACACGCACCCCGAGCCGGACCGCATCGGCAAGAAGTTCGTCGGGAACATCGGCCCGGCGCTGGCCGGGGGCACCGTCACCGAGGAGATCGAGGGGACCCTCGGTCCGCTGGTGCAGGTCGTGGTGCCCGTGAAGGCACCCGACGGCCGCGTGGTGGGCGTGGTGTCGTCCGGCATCACCACCGCGCACGTGGGTGTGCTCGCCGACCAGCAGCTGCCGCTGCTGCTGGCCTCGGCCGCCGCCGCGCTCGCCCTGGCCACCGCGGGCACGGCGCTGGTGAGCCGCCGGCTGCTGCGGCAGACCAGGGGGCTGGGCCCGCACGAGATGACGCGGATGTACGAGCACCACGACGCGGTGCTGCACGCGGTCCGCGAGGGTGTGCTCATCGTCGGCGGCGACGGCCGGCTGCTGCTGGCCAACGACGAGGCGCAGCGCCTGCTCGGCCTGCCGCCGGACGCCGAGCGCCGGCACGTCCTGGAGCTGGGCCTGGACGCGGACACCGCCGGTCTGATCGCCTCGGGCCGCGCCGCCACCGACGAGGTGCACCTCGTCAAGGACCGGCTGCTGGCGATCAACCAGCGGCCCACGCATCTGCGGGGCGGCCCGCCGGGCAGCGTCACCACACTGCGCGACTCCACGGAGCTGCGCGCCCTGTCCGGCCGGGCGGAGACGGCCCGCGAACGCCTCGACATGCTCTACGACGCCGGGGTGGGCGTCGGCACCAGCCTGGACGTGACCCGCACCGCCGAGGAACTGACGGAGGTGGTCGTGCCCCGCTTCGCCGACTTCGTCTCCGTCGACCTGTACGAAGCCGTCCTCGGCGGGGAGGAGCCGCAGCCCGGCGCCGCGCTGCGCCGCGTCGCCTGCAACGGCCTCGGCAAGGACGCCCCGCTCTACCAGGTGGGCGAGCGGATCCGTTTTGTGCCGTCCGCGCCGCAGGGCCGCAGCCTCGCGACCGGCCGTGCCGTGGTCGAACCGGTGCTGAGCGAGGCGCCCGGCTGGCACGCGCAGGACGTGGAGCGGACCGCCCGGGTGATGGAGTACGGCATCCACTCGCTGGTCACGGTGCCGCTGCGGGCGGGCAGCCTGCTCCTGGGCCTGGCCAACTTCTGGCGGTCGAAGCGGCCCGAGCCGTTCGACCGGGAGGATCTGGCCCTGGCCGAGGAGCTGGTCGCCCGGGCCGCGGTGTCCATCGACAACGCGCGCCGCTACACCCGCGAACACAGCATGGCGGTGACGCTCCAGCGCAGCCTGCTGCCGCGCAGCCTGCCCGAGCAGGGCGCGCTTGACCTCGCCTACCGCTATCTGCCGGCGCAGTCCGGGGTGGGCGGTGACTGGTTCGACGTGCTGCCGCTGTCCGGTGCCCGGGTGGCGCTGGTCGTCGGCGACGTGGTCGGGCACGGGCTGCACGCCGCGGCCACGATGGGCCGGCTGCGCACGGCGGTGCACAACTTCGCCGCGCTGGATCTGCCGCCCGACGAACTCCTCGGTCTGCTGGACGAGTTGGTGGGCCGCATCGACCAGGACGAGGCACCGGCCGACCGCGGCGCTGCGGTCACCGGCGCGACCTGCCTGTACGCGATCTACGATCCGGTCTCCCGTCGCTGCACCCTCGCCCGGGCCGGCCATCCGCCGGCCGCGCTGGTCAGGCCCGACGGCACCGTCGAGTTCCCGGACGTGCCGGCCGGGCCGCCGCTCGGCCTCGGCGGTCTGCCCTTCGAGACGGCCGATCTGGATCTGCCCGAGGGCAGCCGGCTGGTGCTGTACACCGACGGGCTCGTGGAGGACCGGGCCCGGGACATCGACGTGGGTCTCGGCCTGCTGCGGACCGCGCTGGAACGGGCCGGCGACTCGCCCGAGGACACCTGCCGGGCCGTCCTGGACCGGCTGCCGGCCCGCCCGCACGACGATGTCGCCCTGATCGTCGCGCGCACCCGCGCGCTCGGCCCGGACCGGGTGGCCGACTGGCGGGTGCCGTCCGATCCGGCCGCCGTCTCGGACGTACGGGCCGCCGTGACCCGGCAGTTGGCCGCGTGGGGCGTCGAGGAGATGACGTTCACCACGGAGCTGATCCTCAGCGAGCTGGTCACCAACGCGATCCGCTACGGCCGTGCCCCGGTCGGCGTGCGGCTGCTCCGCGACCGGTCACTGATCTGCGAGGTCTCCGACAGCAGCACGACCTCGCCGCACCTGCGGTACGCGGCGAGCACGGACGAGGGCGGACGCGGCCTGTTCCTCGTCGCCCGGCTCGCCGACCGCTGGGGCACCCGGTACACGCCGTCCGGAAAGGTCATCTGGGCGGAGCAGTCCCTGCCCGCGGCGCCGTGAGGCTCCCGGTCAGCCGAGGGCGCGGTCCAGGTTGTAGGCGGCACTGATCAGCGAGAAGTGGGTGAACGCCTGCGGGAAGTTGCCCTGCTGCTCGCCGGTGCGGCCGATCTCCTCCGCGTACAGGCCCAGGTGGTTGGCGTACGTGAGCATCTTCTCGAACGCCAGCCGGGCCTCCTCAAGACGCCCGGCGCGCACCATCGCCTCGACGTACCAGAACGAGCAGATCGAGAAGGTGCCCTCGTCGCCGCGCAGTCCGTCCGGGCTGGCCTGCGGGTCGTAGCGGTAGACGAGCGAGTCGGAGACCAGGTCCTCGGTCAGCGCGTCCAGGGTGGACAGCCACTTCGGGTCGGTGGGCGCGATGAACTTGGCCAGCGGCATCATCAGCAGGGAGGCGTCCAGTACGTCGCCGTCCTCGTACTGGACGAAGGCATGGCGCGTCGCCGACCAGCCGTGGTCCATGATCCGCCGGTAGATCGAGTCGCGGCTCCGCCGCCAGCGGGGCAGGTCGGCGGGCAGTCCGCGCCGGTTGGCGAGGCGGATGGCGCGTTCGATGGCCACCCAGCACATCAGCCGCGAGTACAGGAAGTTCTTGCGCCCTCCCCGGGTCTCCCACACCCCCTCGTCCGGCTGGTCCCAGTTGTCGCAGACCCAGTCCACCAGATGGCACACGTCGTCCCACTGGTCGCTGGGGATGGGCTGGGCCCACTTGTCGTAGAGGTAGACCGAGTCGATGAGGGCGCCGTAGATGTCGAGCTGGAGCTGGTCGGCGGCGGCGTTGCCGACCCGGACCGGAGCGGAGCCCTGGTGGCCCTCCAGGTGCGGCAGCTCACGTTCGGGCAGGTCGGCGCGGCCGTCGATGCCGTACATGATCTGCAGCGGCCCGGAGGCACCGCCGTCGCCGACGCTGATGTGGGTGGTCAGGAAGCGCATGAACCCCTCGGCCTCGCTGCTGAAGCCCAGCCGCAGCAGCGCGTAGACGCAGAAGGCCGCGTCGCGCACCCAGACATAGCGGTAGTCCCAGTTGCGTTCGCCGCCGACCTGCTCGGGGAGGCTGGTGGTGGGGGCGGCGACGATGGCGCCGGTCGGCGCGTAGGTGAGCAGTTTCAGGGTGAGCGCCGAGCGGTGCACCATCTCGCGCCAGCGTCCGCGGTAGCGGGACTGGTGCAGCCAGCGGCGCCAGTAGGCGACCGTGGCGGCGAACTCGTGCTCGGCCTCCATCTGGGCGCAGCCGCGGGGGGCCACGGCGTCGCCGACCCGGTCGAGGGCGAACACCGCGGACTCGCCCTCGGCGAGCTTGAAGTCGGCCCTGGCGTCCACGCCGTCGCTCTCCAGCGCCACGGTGGAGGTGAGCCACAGGGACAGCTCCGGTGACTCGAACAGGGCGCTGCCGTTCCGCATGAGCACGGCGTGCGGGTCGGCGCCGTAGTTGAAGCGGGGGGCCACCCGGGCCCGGAAGGGTACGGCTCCGCGGACGCACACGACGCGACGGATCAGGCGGTGCCGGTCGCCTTCGGCGGAGCCGGCGGGCTCTCCGGTCACCGGCATGAAGTCCTGGACCTCGCCCACGCCGTCCTCGGTGAAGAAGCGGGTGATCAGCACGTTGGTGTCGGGGAAGTAGAACTGCTTGGTCCGGGCCGGTACGGCCGCCGCCAGCTCGAAGGCTCCGCCGCGCTCGGCGTCCAGGATCGCCGCGAAGACGCTGGGGGCGTCGAAGGACGGGCAGCAGTACCAGTCGATCGTGCCGTTGCTGCCCACCAGGGCCACGGTCTGCAGGTCGCCGATCAGTCCGTGCTCGGCGATCGGCAGATAGCGGGGGTTGCCGGGTTCGTCCCGGCGAAACGGCGTCTCGGACATCGCGGCAGCCTCCCGGCCAACGGGCGTGCGGACTGCTTCCAGCTTAAAAGCGAAACTTTTCCGACGGCGCGCCCACGATCCCGCGCCCGCGGGCCGAGCGGCGCCGCGTCAGCGAGCGGCACGTCAGCGGCGCGGGCGACGAACGGCGCGTCCGCGAGCCACGCGGCGGGCGAAGCGAGCGGGCGGCGGGCGCGTGCGCGGGCGGCAGGGGCGTCCGGGAGCCGGGTGGTGGACGGGACGGGTCCGCGAGCCTGGTGGCCGGCGCGTCCGCGAGGCGGACGGCGGACGGGGCGGGCCGGGCGAGGCGGGGCGTGCGGGTCTGCGAGACGGGCGGGTCTGCGGGACGGGCGGCGGGGCGAGGCGCGACTGCGGCGAGGTGAGGGCGCTCTTCCGGATGCAGGGTGGGGCTTGGCGGTGAATTGTGAGAGAGTGCCACGCTCTCGCGGCACGGGTACCGATGCGGCCACACGGACCCGAGGAGGAGACATCATGTCGACGTCAGAACCCGAGACATCCAAGTCGCCCGGCGACCACTGCACCCCGGACGCCCTGCTCCACTCCGCCCCCGGCTCCGGCATCGGCCCGGAGGACCTGGTCCTCGCCGCCGGCAGGGACATCACTCCGGCCACCCTCGAATGGGCCCGCCGCAAACTGGCCGCGGAGGGCCCGGCCGCCATCGAGAAACTGCTGCCGTAGCACACGGTCACCTCCTGCGTGACGCCGACGGCCGCGCCCGGCGGCATCCACGGCCGTCATGGCGCTCACCCTGTCCCTGCTGCCGGCGCTGTCCGGCTGCGCGACACGCGACGGCGTCGGCGCTCCCACCGACGTCGCCCCGGCCGCAGCGGTGAAACCCCGCGAGACCACCCGGCTGCTCGCCCGTCCCGCCGGTGGCGCCGTCATCAGGACCGTGCGCGGGTGCGTGCTCGCGTTCTCGGCGGGGGCGGTCCGGGCCGTTGTGGGGCTTTCCGCGGGGGCTCGGGGGTGTCAGACTCCGGTGGGTGCCCGACTTCGACATGCTCGTCATAGGATCCGGACCCGGCGGCCAGAAGGCCGCCATCGCCGCGGCCAAGCTCGGCCGCCGGGTCGCCGTCGTCGACCGCCCCGACATGGTCGGCGGGGTCTCCATCCACACCGGCACCATTCCCTCCAAGACGCTCCGCGAGGCGGTGCTGTACCTGACCGGCCTCACCCAGCGGGACCTGTACGGGCAGAGCTACCGGCTGAAGGAGGACATCACGGTCGCGGACCTGACCGCGCGCACCGAGCACGTGGTCGGCCGCGAAGTGGACGTCATCCGCAGCCAGTTGTCCCGCAACCACGTCTCCCTGTTCGCCGGCACGGGCCGCTTCCTCGACCCGCACACCGTCGCGCTGCGCGAAGTCACCGGACACGAACGGCTGTTGAGCGCCGAGCACCTCGTGATCGCCACCGGTACCCGCCCGGCCAGGCCGGACAGCGTCGAGTTCGACGGACGTACGATCATGGACTCGGACAATGTGCTGTCCCTGGAACGGGTGCCGCGGTCCATGGTGATCGTCGGCGCCGGGGTCATCGGCATGGAGTACGCCAGCATGTTCGCCGCGCTGGGCAGCAAGGTGACGGTCGTCGAACGGCGCCCGGGCATGCTGGACATGTGCGATGTCGAGGTCGTCGAGTCGCTCAAGTACCATCTGCGGGACCTCGCCGTCACCTTCCGGTTCGGGGAGACCGTCGCCGCGGTGGAACGCCATCCCCGCGGCACCCTGACGGTCCTGGAGAGCGGCAAGAAGATCCCCGCGGACACGGTGATGTACTCCGCGGGCCGGCAGGGCCTCACCGACGAACTCGACCTGGACAAGGCGGGCCTGACCGCCGACCGGCGCGGCCGGATCGCGGTGGACGAGCACTACCGCACCGCGGTGCCGCACATCTACGCCGTGGGTGACGTCATCGGCTTCCCCGCGCTCGCCGCGACCTCGATGGAGCAGGGCCGGGCGGCGGCCTACCACGCCTGCGGTGAGCCGGTCGGGCGCATGCACCAGTTGCAGCCGATCGGCATCTACACCATCCCGGAGATCAGCTTCGTCGGCCGCAACGAGGACCAGCTCACCGAGGACCGGGTGCCGTTCGAGGTCGGCGTGGCCCGCTACCGGGAGCTGGCCCGGGGGCAGATCATCGGCGACTCGCACGGCATGCTCAAGCTGCTGGTCTCCGCCGAGGACCGCACGCTGCTCGGGGTGCACTGCTTCGGCACGGGCGCCACCGAGCTGATCCACATCGGGCAGTCGGTGATGGGCTGCGGCGGAACGGTCGACTATCTCGTCGACGCGGTCTTCAACTACCCGACGCTCGCCGAGTCGTACAAGGTCGCCGCCCTCGACGCCACCAACAAGCTGCGGCAGATCGACCGGCTGGCCGACTGACCGGCCGCGAAGGGCGTTCGCGCAGGCAGGAGTTGGGGGAAACGGCGATCCATGACATGACCGGCCGGTCGATCCTGAAGTGCCGAGGGGCACCGCTATCATCACACCCACACTCGGTGTAACCGTACGCCGACGCAGGGCTGAACGGTGCCCACCGCCTCCTTTCCTCCCCTGGGCCCGCCCGCGACCTTGAGGCCATCCCTCTCCGGGTCCGTGACGGGTCCGCTCCCCCCCACTTCGTACGCCGTCGGGCCGGGCCGCCCGGGCGCCGTGCACGACCGGAAAGCAGCGCAACCATGAGCAACAGCAGGGGCAGAGGGCTGCAGGCCAACGCCCTCGGTACGTTCGACACCGTCGTCATGGCCGTCGCGGGCAGCGCCCCGGCCTACTCGCTGGCCGCCACCACCGCCGTCCTGGTCGGCGCGGTGGGCCTGGCCAGCCCGGCGGCGCTGCTGTACTGCGCGATCCCGATGCTGGGCATCGCGCTGGCGTTCGCGCAGCTCGGCCGGATCGATGTGAACGCGGGCGCCAGCTACTCATGGGTGGGGCGCACACTCCATCCGTGCCTGGGCTTCGTCAGCGGTTGGGCGCTGGTGGTCTCGGCGACCCTCTTCATGGTGGCCGGCTCGCTGCCCGCCGGTTCGATGACGCTCGCGCTGTTCGACGAGGGGCTGGCCGAGGACACCGCGCTCGCCACGGCGGTGGGCGCGGGCTGGTTCCTGCTCATGCTCGGCGTCGTGCTGGGCGGTGCCCGGATCACCGTACGGGCGCAACTGCTGGTGTCCGGCGCGGAGTTGGCCCTGCTGACGCTGTTCGCGGTGCTGGCCGTCCTGCACACCGGCAACGCCCGCCCGTTCGACTGGTCCTGGCTGGGCTTCGGCCAGTTCGACGGGACGTCCGGGTTCGCCTCGGGCGCGCTGATCGCCGCCTTCTACTACTGGGGCTGGGACGTCGCGAGCAACCTGAGCGAGGAGACCCGCAACAGCCGTCGTACGACCGGACTTGCGGGCCTGATCGGCCTTGGCGTGGTGTTCCTGCTGTTCGAGGCGTTCACGATCGCCGCGAACGTCATCCTCTCCTCGGGACAGATCGCCCGGAACTCGGCCAATGTGCTGGCCGTGCTCGGCGAGGAGATCTGGCCCGGCTGGGGCGGCAGGCTGCTGATCGTCTCGGTGATGCTGTCCACCGTCGCCACGCTGGAGACGACGCTGATCCAGGTGACGCGGTCGCTGTTCGCGATGGGCCGGGACCGCACGATGCCGTCCGTGCTGGGCCGGGTGCACCGCACCTGGAACACGCCCTGGGTGGCGATCACCGTGGTCGGCGTGGTGGCGCTGGCGATGCTCGTCGCCGCCAACGCCCTCGGCTCGGTCGGTGACATCCTCTCCGACGCGATCTCGGCGATCGGTCTGCAGATCGCCGTGTACTACGGCCTTGCCGGGCTCGCGGCGGTCGTCGCCTACCGCAAGCTGCTGTTCACCTCGCCTGCCAGGTTCGTCCTCGGCGGTCTGTGGCCGTTGTTCGGCTCGCTGTTCATGTTCTGGGTCTTCGTCGAGTCACTGGGCGAACTCAGCGGCGCCGCCGTGGCGATCGGCATCGGCGGTCTGGCCGTCGGACTGGTGCCGATGCTCTGGTACTGGCACCGGGGCAGCGACTACTACCGGCCGGCCAGGCTGGACGCCGCGCGCACCGTCGAGGCCGGGTACGTCCTCGACGACCGCGCGGTCGCGCGGTCCCGTGTCCACGAGGGCCTGCCCACGGACTTCTGAGGGGGCCGGTCCGATGGCGCGGGAACGTTTCACGCCCGACTTCGACCCCGACTGCGGGGACGCGCTGCTCACCTCCGCCCGCCACGACATCGTGATCGGCCGCTGGCAGGGGCCGCGTGATCTGCTGCGGGCCACCGGCGCCGACTGGCTCGCGCGCGGGCACCGGGTGCGGCTGCTGGCCCAGGCGTGCGCGGGCAGTACGACGGTGGAGACCTGGCTGGCCGCGGAGCCGCACAGCGCCGACGCGCTGGTGCTGCGCGCGGCGACGGAGACGGTACGGGCCTTCACACTGGCCATCGCGGCGGGCCGGGGTGTGCCGATCGACCGGGAACGGATCGACACCGCCGTGCTGGCCTGCCTGCGGGCCGCCGAGGCATGGCCCGAGGACCCGACGCCGTGGGTCTCGCTGATCTCGGTGGCCCGGCTGTATCCGACGGGGGTACGGCGGCGGGAACTGGCCCGCTGGTGGGACGAGTTGCACCGGCGTGACCGCTACAGCGTGGAGGGCCACCTCCAGGTGCTGCACTACTATTCGGCGCGCTGGCACGGCAGCCATGGCCTGATGTACGACTTCGCCCGGGACGCGGCGGGGGTCGCGCCGCCCGGCTGCGCGCTGCCGGTGCTGGTGCAGTACGCCCGGGTCGAGGAGTTCCGGTACGCGCTGGACGGCGCGTCAGGGGTGCAGGGGGCGGTCGGCCTGGGCCAGCACTGGAGCCACGACGGCGCGGTCAGCGATGTGCGCCGCACCTGGCTGCGGTGGCTCGCGGGCCGGGGCGAGGCCGCCGTCGCCCCGGGGGAACTGCGCGATCTGAACCACCTCGCGCATGCGGCCTGCCACGCGGGTACCACGGACATCGCCTCGGCCGCGCTGCGCATGATGGGCCGCCGCGCCACCCGCACCCCGTGGTCGTACACGGGCGACCCGGAGAAGCAGCTCCTGCGCCGGCGCGGCGACCTGGGCCTGCGAGGGTGACGCACAGCGCCCCCGAAGGGGCGCGGGAAGCCGTGCGACAGGCCGCGGGAACACGGAACGCCCGTCGATCGTCTACAGTTTCGTAGACCGTCTACATCCATGTAGTCGAATGAAGGGGCGCGCGACGATGATCACTGCTGCACACCTGTCGTCGCAGCTCGCTGTCAACGTGCTGGATGCCCACTCGCTGCTGGCCGCCTTCGGCGTGCTGGGCGTCGGCGTGGTGCTCTTCGCCGAGACGGGGCTGCTGATCGGTTTCTTCCTGCCCGGCGACTCGCTGCTGTTCACGGCGGGTCTGCTGTGCACCGGCACCGCCGACCAGGGGCTGCGGCTGTCCCTGGCGCCGCTGCTGGTCGCCGCCGCGGTGGGGGCGCTGGCCGGCTCGCAGTGCGGGTATCTGCTCGGCCGCAACGCGGGCCGCACCCTGCTCGCGCGCAGCCGCTCGGCGCGGCTGCACGAGGGCGCGCGGCGCGCCGAGGAACTGCTCGACCGCTACGGGCACGCGAAGGCGATCGTCCTCGCCCGGTTCGTACCCGTGGTGCGCACGGTGCTCAATCCGATGGCCGGGGCACTCGGCGTGCCCGCCCGGACGTTCACGGTGTGGCAGGTGATCGGCGGACTGGTGTGGAGCGTCGGTCTGACCCTCGCCGGGTATGCGCTGGGCTCCTCCGTGCCGAACATCGACCGCTATCTGCTGCCGGTGATCGCGGTGATCGTGGTGGTGTCCCTGCTTCCGCTCGTCGCCGAGGTGCTGCGTTCCCGCAAGGCGGCGAAGGAGGCCCGATGATCCTCGCGTTCTCGCCCGTGGCGCTCGACGGGGAGTCCTATACGGACGTCGTGGCGCTGGCGCACCGCTCGCCCGGCTGGCTCGACGGCGCGGTGACGGCCTGGTCGGCCTACGGCCTGGCCCTCTTCGCGGTGCTGATGTCCATCGGCTGGTGGCGCTCGCGCCGCTCGGGTGCGGGGGCGGCGATGACGGCCCTGGCCGTTCCGGTGGTGGTGCTCGTGGCGTTCGGCGTGGACACCGGGCTGAAGGCGCTGGTGCGGGAGAGCCGGCCGTGCCGGAGCCTGCGGGTCAGCACGCTGGAGGCGTGTCCGGCGCCGGGCGACTGGTCGTTCCCGAGCAATCACGCGGCGATCGCGGCCGCCGCGGCGGTGGCCCTGTGCTTCGTCTCGCGCCGGCTGGGCGCCGTCGCCGCCCTGGCCGCGGGCGCCATGGCGGTCTCCCGGGTGTGGATCGGCGTGCACTATCCGCACGACGTGCTCGCGGGCGTCGTGCTCGGCGGGCTCGTCGCGTTCGTGGCGATGACGGTGCTGCGGCGATGGCCGAGCGGGATCGCCGACCGGCTGTCGGCGACCCGGCTGCGCCCGCTCCTGGTGTCATGAACAGCAAGGGCATGGCCGGGCTCGCGGGCGGCATCGCACTCGGCGCCTGGACCGCCTTCGGGGTGCTGGCCGCGGTCGTGGCCGGCGGTCACGGCGCCCCGCTGTTCCCGGACGAGGCCCTGCTGCACTGGTCCCTCGGCCACCGGCCTGCCGTGGCGCTGGCCGTGGCCCGCGGGCTGACCGCCACCGGCACGGGGGTGCTGCCGTACGCCCTGGTGGTGGTGGCCGCGCTGGTCGCGAGGCGCACCGCGCGGCAGCGGCTTGCCGCCGTGCTGCTGGGCGCGGCCTGCCTCGGCGCGGGACAGGCCGCGCGCTACGGCGTCATGGAACTGGTCGCACGGGCCCGCCCGCCCCGGCCCGACTGGCAGACGCACGCCTCGGGCTGGGCCTTCCCCTCGGGCCACAGCACCACGGCGGCCCTCACCGCCGGGCTGGTGATCCTCGCGGTCTGTGTGCGCGCCCCGCGCGGCAGAACGCCCCTGTGCCTGGCCGTCGGCTGCTGGGGCGTGCTGGTCGGGCTGACCCGGGTCCATCTCGGGGTGCACTGGTTCACCGATGTGCTCGGCGGCTGGCTGTTCGCCGTCGGCTGGCTCGGCGTCTGCCTGTACGCGGCGGCCCGGTGGCTGCCCGCCCGGCTCGTCACCGGCCGGGCGAGCACGACCGGCGAGACCGACGCGACCGGCACGACGGGCACGACGGGCACGACCGGCGAGACGGGCACGACCGGCGCGAGGAACGCAACGGACTCGATGAACGCGACGAAGGTGACGAGCGAGGAAGACGCGCCCCAAGATCCTGGCGGACTGACGGACCGGCTGTCGGGGTTCTCCGCCGGCGGGGACGACTGTCTCCCCAAGCCCTTCCGCCTGACCGAACTCGCCGCCCGGCCGCGCGCGGCGCTCAGGCGCGCCGCGCCGCCGGCCGCGGCCCCGCCGTCCGTCGCCGCGGCGGGCGGTGCCATCGGAAACCTGAACGCGTCCTGAGCGCCCGCCGCCGCTCCCCGCGCGGGGCGCCCGCTCTACGCTGGCGGTCATGCGCACACCCGCGGCAACACCGGACCCCCGCCCCTTCCGCCTCCTGCTCGTCGCGGACGACGACACGTTCGGCCACCGGCTTCAGAGCGGGCTGCGCGGCAACGGCTACGCGCCGACCTGGCTCCGCACCGGGGCCGATGCGCTGGCCGAGGCCGAACGGGCGCCGTACGACGCGCTGTTGCTTGACCTGGGGCCGGCGGACACGGACGGCCTCGACGTGGTCCGCAGGATGCGGGACCGGTTCCCGCATCTGCGGATCGTCGTGTTCACCTCCCGCGAGGACGGCGCCGACGTGGTCACCGGGCGGGAGGCGGGCGCCGACGACCATCTGGCGAAGCCGTTCGGCCTCGACGCGCTGCTGAGCCGGCTGCGGGTGCATCTGCGCCCCCGGTACTCGGTGGCCCCGCTGAGCGATCCGGTCCGCCTCGGCGACCTCGTGATCGATGTGGCGGCCCGGCGCTGCACCGTGGGCGGTGCCGAAGTCCCGCTGCCGCCCGAGGAGTTCGCCGTGCTCGTCGTGCTCGCCCGGTACGCGGACACGGCCGTGACCGGGCAACTCCTTGCGGCACGGGCACGGGTGGAGGACCCCGCGGGACCGGCGGCGGCGCTCGACGTCACCGTGGCGAGCCTGAGCCGCCGCCTGGCCGACGC
This sequence comes from Streptomyces diversicolor, assembly GCF_057537855.1. Taxonomy (NCBI): domain Bacteria; kingdom Bacillati; phylum Actinomycetota; class Actinomycetes; order Kitasatosporales; family Streptomycetaceae; genus Streptomyces; species Streptomyces diversicolor. The sequence goes on along the minus strand of NZ_BAAJXA010000024.1, from coordinate 104,927 downwards.
GGCCAGGACCGCGCCGCGTCCGGTGCGGCTGCCCCGGATCTCCACCGTGCGCGGGCGCGCCTACCGGTTGGAGACGGACCTTGCCTAGGGGGCCGTCCGCGACCGCCCGTGCGCCGCGGGCCGGTCAGGGGGTGGTGCCGGGGCCGTCCGGGCGGCTGCGGCGCTGTTCGACCATCGCGTGGCTGAGCGCTTCCGTCTCGGTCTCGGACAGCCGCTCGAAGCCGTCCTCGGTGATGACGGAGACCCGGGGGAAGATCCGTCGGTTGATGTCGGGACCGCCGGTCGCCGAGTCGTCGTCCGCCGCGTCGTACAGCGCCTGGAGGGCCGCGAGTGCGGCGTCACGGCGGGGCATGCCGGGCCGGAACAGCTTCTTCAACGCGCCACGCGCGTACGGGGAACCGGAGCCCTCCGCGTGGAAGTCGGACTTCTCGTAGCGGCCGCCTGCGACGTCGAAGCTGAAGATGCGGCCCCGCCGCCCCTCGGGCGCCGACGGGTCGTATCCGGCGAGCAGGGGGACGACCGCGAGGCCCTGCATGGCCTGGCCGAGGTTCTGCCGGATCAGGCCGGCCAGCCGGGTCGCCTTGGCGTTGAGGGTCATGGGGGTGCCCTCTATCTTCTCGAAGTGCGCCAGCTCGACCTGATAGAGCTTCACCATGTCCAGCGCGAGACCGACCGTGCCGGCGAACGCGACCGCCGCGTGGTCGTCCGCGGGGTGCACCTTCTCCAGGTCGCGCTGGGCGATCAGGTTGCCCATGGTGGCCCGGCGGTCGCCGGCGATCAGCACGCCGTCGCGGTAGGCGAGGGCGAGGACCGTGGTGCCGTGCGGGAACCGGTCGTCCGCGGCCCGTACCCCGTCCGGGAAGGGGCGGCGCGTCGGCAGCAGCTCGGGCCGGTGCGCGGCCAGGAACTCGGTGAAGGACGCGCTGCCGGCTGTGAAGAACTCCTCCCCCAGCCGCCCGCCGGTGTCGTCTCCCACCATGGCATTCCCCCTCGTCCGTCGTCGTCCGTTGTCGTTGGTTGTTCGTCGTTGCCGGCGTTGTGCGGCGTCGTCCGGTGCGGCCTGCGCCGGCATCCGACTCCTACCTGGCGCGGGCCGGCGGGAAACGCCGTGCCGCTCACAGCGCGTTGCGCCGCATCAGCACCCCGAGCACCAGCAGGCCAGGAACAAGGGGCAGCCACACCGTCAGCAGACGGTAGCCGAGCACGGCGGAGGCCGCCGCGGCGCCCGGGGCCCCGTTGACGGTGAGCGCGAAGGCGAGCGCGGCGTCCAGAGAGCCGATGCCGCCCGGCGTGGGCAGCAGGGCGGCGGCGCTGCTGGCGGCGAGGTACAGCAGCGCCACCCGGAGCGGGGACAGCGGCAGTTCGACGGCCTGGGTGACGGCGATCAGCACCAGGGAGTGCAGCGCGGCGAAGGCCAGCGAGCCGCCCCACAGGGCGGCGGCGCGGGGCGGGTTCGCGTGCACGGCGCGGATGTCCGCGAGCATCGCGCCGACGGCCCGCCGGCAGCGGGGCCACAGCCGCGTGCGCGGCAGCACCGCAAGGAGGGCGACCGCGGCGAGCACGGCGCCGAAGGCGACCGGGGGGATGCGCGGCAGGCGCAGCAGGCCCGGGCAGGCCGCGGCGAGCACCGCGATCAGCGCGCCGCGGGCGGCGGCGCCCGCGGTGGCCTTGACCGCGAGGGCGCTCGCCGCGCGGCCCGCCGGGAGCCCGCAGCGCATCAGGAAGCGGAGGTTGACGGCACCCGCGCCGAGCCCGGCGGGCAGCACATGGTTGGCGGCGGAGGCGGCGAACTGGGCGGCCACCAGCCGGCCGCCGGGCAGCCGGCACGGCACCGCGCCCTGCTGGGCGAGTGCCGAGGACGCCCAGGTGGCGACCGCCGCGGTGGCACCCACCAGCAGCCAGCCCTGGTCGGCGACGGCCAGGCGCACGGCGCCCGTCTCGACGGTGGGCCAGAGCCGCCGGGCCAGAAAGGCGGCGACGACGAGGACGGCGAGGCAGCAGCCGGTGTGCCAGTACGCGCGCCGTCGGCCGGCCGCGGTGGCGAGGTCCGCGGGGGCCGTCATGAGCCGGCCGCCGGTGTGACGTGGTAGATGCGCAGTCCGCCGAAGGCCGTGGACGGCCAGGAGCGCGCGTACGCGGGTGGCCGGCTGTCCGCCGTCACGAGCGTGGCCACGGGGGTGTGCCGCGCGGCCTGTTCGATGCCCGCCCGGGTGGTGTTGGCGTTGTGGCCCGAGGTCGCGGCCGAGGAGCAGCCCGCGTAGAAGGCGATCGGGATGGCGTCCTGCCCGGTGAGCAGGCAGGGCGGCCGGACGCCCAGGCGGTGCAGTTCGGCCGCGGTGCGCGCCCAGTCGCGGTGGGCGGCTGTGGTGCGCGCGACGGTGTGCTCCAACACGGCGATCTGCACCGCGAGATGTGCGACGAGCCCGGCCGCGACCAGGCCGACGGCCGCCGTCCGCCGGGCCCGGCCGGCCACGGTCACCAGGTGGACGAGCGCGCCGGCCACCGGGACGGCGAGCAGGGCGTAGGCGGGCAGCAGGAAGCGGGGCGCCGCGTATCCGATCAGGAACAGATAGGGGAAGGCGGCGGTGGCCGCGCAGACCGAGGGCAGCAGGGTGCCGGCGGTGCGCCGGGCCCGTACGGCGACGGCCAGGCCGTACAGGGCGAGCAGGGGCAGCACGAACCACCACACCGTGACCAGCGGATGCGGCATCGCCCCGGTGCACGGCCGGCACAGGGCCCGGCCGCCGAGGCTACGCAGCTGGTCGGCGACGGCGAGGTGCCAGCCGAGGCCGCCCTGGATGTCCGAGCCGTCGGACAGCCGCCGTGCGAGGCCGCCGTAGCTCACGTACGCCTCGACGACCCACTCGACGGCGCCGGCCGCGAGACCGGCCAGGAGGGCGGCGAGCGGGCGCCAGTGGCGGCGGTACAGGGCGGCGGCGAGCAGCGGCAGGGTGGTCCAGACCGCGTCGGTGGGCCGCATCCAGGCCATCAGCGCCGCGCTCACGGCCAGGCCCCACAGCGCGGCGCGGTCGGCCCGGTCGGAGCGGGCACGCAGGAAGCAGGCCACGGCGGCGAGCGCGCCGACCGCGACCCAGTAGTTGGGCATGGCCTGCGGGCCGTAGAAGAGCGTCACCCACAGGGAGGCGAACAGGGCGCCCGCGAGGGCCAGGACACGCATCGGGAACAGGCCCCGCCAGGCGCGCAGCGCCAGGAACAGGGCGAGCCCGGAGAGCACCGCGAGATAGCCGCGCAGCAGCGGCGTGGACGAGGACCAACTGGTCACCGGTGCGACGAGCAGGGAGATGCCGCGGGCGCGGGGCGCGCTGAAGAAGGCGGCGGGGGCATGCCCGCTGACCTGGCTGACGTACACGGTCTCGTCCCAGCCGAGGCCCATCGCGGGCCGTACGAGGACGAGTTGCGCGAGGGTGAAGGCGGCGGCCACGGCGGCCAGTGGGCGGTCAGCGCGGACCGTGCGGGTGGCGCCGGACCGTGGGCGCCGTCCGTCGCGGCGCGCCCCGGTGAGTGCGACGTTCGCGCTGCCGGCCATCGATCCACCCCTCCAGCCCTACAGTGTGTAGGGTTCCCGAACACCCTACAGGCTGTAGTGCCGAGGGCGGGAGCCGAGGACAAACACGAGCAAAATAACCCTCCTCGCCCGGCCGTGCGGCGCGTCTACGGCCATAAGGAGGACGGCCCTACGCGCTGTAAGGTTGGGGGCATGGCTGGCACGGATTCCCGCGGCAGGGCGGAACGGCGCAGCGCCGGGGAGTTGGAGAGCGAGGTGCTGGCCGCGCTCTGGGCGACCGAACGGCCGCTGACCCCCGCCGAGGTCCAGGCGGACATCGACGGCGGGCTCGCCTACAACACGGTGCACACCATCCTCAAACGGCTGTACGACAAGGGGCTTGTGGTGCGGGACGCCGACGGGCGGCGCGGCGCGTACCGGCCGGCGAAGAACGCGGCCGAGCTGACCGCCGAGGCCATGCACGAGGCCCTGGACCGGGGCCCGGATCCGATCGCCGCCCTCCAGCAGTTCGTGACGGGGCTGAGCGCCGAGGAGGAGCGGGCCCTGCGCGACCTGCTGGGCGGGGGCGGCGCATGAGGGTGGACGTGTACGCACCGGTGCTGCTGTCGCTGCTGCTGCCCGCCGTCAGCCCGGTGATCGGCCGCCGGATGGCCCCGGCGCTGGCCGCCCGCGTGCTCACCGCCGCGGCCGTGCTCACCGCGGCGGCCACCGTCTGGTCCCTGGTGCTGCTCGCCACCGCGCTGGTGGGCAGCGCGCCCCCGGTGGTCGCCGAGGCCCGCGAGGACGGGCACCGGCTGGCCGACCCGGTGCCCGGGGCGATCGGCATCGCGGCGTGCGCTGCGCTGGCCGTCGTCGTGTGGCGGGTGCACCGCGCGGTGCGGGCCGAACGCGCCACCCGGCGGGCCCTGCGGTGCCTCGCCGAGGGGCATCCCGCGGACACCGAGCTGATCGTCGCCGCCTCCCCCGTGCCGCGGGCGTTCGCCATCCCGGGCCGTCCGGGGCGGATTCTGGTGACCTCCGCCATGCTGGGCGCGCTGGAGCCGGCCGAGCGGCGGGTGCTGCTCGCCCATGAGCGGGCCCATCTCGCCCACCGCCACGGGGCGTTGGTGACGGCGGTGACGCTGGCCGCCGCGGCCGACCCTCTGCTCGCCCCGACCCGCCGGGCCGTGGCGTTCCTTGTGGAGCGCTGGGCCGACGAGCAGGCCGCGGGAGCGGTCGGGGACCGCGGGACCGCCGCGCGTGCCCTGGCCCGGGCCGCGCTCAGCGCGGGCCGCGCCCGGCCGGTGTGTGCGCTCGGCTTCGCGGAGCGTGCCGTCGCCCGACGGGTCGCCGCCCTGCAGACGGCACCGCCCCCACACCTGTGGTCCGCCGCACTCGCCGTCCTCGCCCTGGGCACCCTCGCCACCCTCTGCGCCGCCGACGCCACAGACGACCTCCTCATCCCCCTGACCAACGCCCTCCTCTGATCAGCCCGCACGCGCCGTCCGCGGCCCGCGCGGACGCGGTGTGCGGGAGCGCCGGGCGGCCGGGCCAGCCCGCGGATACCGCCACGCCGACCCGCTGCCCGGCGCCCGCTGTCGTCCGGCCCGAGGGCCCACCGCCCACCATCCTCCGGCCCGGCGCCCGCCACCCACCGCCGTCCGACCCGCTGCCCGCGCCCACCGTCCTCCTGCCCGGCGCCCGCCACCCACCGCCGCCTGACCCGCTGTCCGCGCCCACCGTCGTTTGGCCGGGGCCCACCGGACGCCAGCGTCCGGTTCGGTGTCCGGCGGCGTCGCGCGGCGGACCCCCTCCTCCGTGGCTCGGGCCCGCCTTCGGCAGGGGGCCTCAGGTGTGGTGCGGGCGGCGGTGTTCGGGCTGGGCGGGGGCCGGGCGTGGGGTGAGTGGTGGTACGGCGCGGATCACCGGTCCGTCGGTGCGCACCGTCAGCGGTTCCCCGTGGTGGTGGAGCGCGAGCGGCGGCCCGTCCAGCAGCGTGTAGGTCGCCTTGTCCGCCTGGATCTCCACCCGCAGGCGGCGGCCGAACAGACACAGGTTGAAGGCGAGCCGGCTGATCCGCTCGGGCAGTCGCGGCGCGAACCGCACCCCGTCGCCCTGCGTGCGCAGTCCGCCGAAGCCCGCCACCAGCGCCATCCAGGTCCCGGCGAGCGACGCGATGTGCAGCCCGTCGCGCGTGTTGTGCTCCAGGTCCGCCAGATCCATCAGCGCCGCCTCGGCCGCGTAGTCGTGGGCGAGCCCGAGATGGCCCGCCTGTGCGGCGATGACGGCCTGGCAGCACGCCGACAGGGAGGAGTCCCGCACGGTGAGCGCTTCGTAGTAGGCGAAGTTCCGCGCGATGTGCTCCTCGTCGAAGAACTGGCCGCATGTGTACATGGCCAGCACCAGGTCGGCCTGCTTGACCACCTGTTTGCGGTAGAGGTCGAAGTACGGGAAGTGCAGCAGCAGCGGGTACTGGTCGGGGCGCGTGCGGGCGAAGTCCCAGCGCTGGTGGCGGGTGAAGCCGGCGTGCTGTTCGTGCACGCCGAGTTCGTCGTCGTACGGGATGTGCATGGCCTCGGCCGCGTCCCGCCAGGCGGCGCTCTCCTCCGCGTCGACGCCGAGCAGCTCCGCCTGCCGCGGGTGGCGTTCGACGGCGTCGGCGGCGGCCAGCAGGTTCGCGCGGGCCATGAGGTTGGTGTAGGTGTTGTCGTCGACGACCGCGCTGTACTCGTCCGGGCCGGTCACGCCGTCGATGTGGAAGGCGCCGTGCTGGTCGTGGTGGCCCAGGGAGCGCCACAACCGGGCTGTCTCCACCAGCAGTTCCACGCCCGCCTCGCGTTCGAAGCGCCGGTCCCCCGTGACGGTCACGTAGCGCACCACGGCGTCTGCTATGTCCGCGTTCACATGGAAGGCGGCGGTGCCGGCCGGCCAGTACGCCGAACCTTCCGAGCCGGCGATGGTGCGCCAGGGGAACGCGGCGCCCTCCAGACCGAGTTGGGCCGCCCGTTCACGGGCGGCGGGCAGTGTGTCGTGCCGCCAGCGCAGCGCCTCGGCGACCGCCTCGGGCGCGGTGTAGGTGAGCACGGGCAGCACGAACATCTCCGTGTCCCAGAACGCGTGCCCGTCGTAGCCCGATCCGGTCAGCCCCTTGGCGGGAATCGCCCGCCGTTCGGCGCGGACACCGGCCTGCAGCACATGGAACAGCGCGAACCGCACGGCCTGCTGGATCTCCTCGTCGCCGTCCACCTCGACGTCCGCGCGCTCCCAGAAGTCGTCCAGGAAGGCACGCTGTTCGCCGAGGAGGCCCGGCCAGCCGCCGTGCGCGGCGGCGGCGAGGGCGGCGTCGACCTGGTCGCTCATCGCGGGCAGCGAGCGGGTCCCGGACCAGCCGTGCGCGACCAGCTTCTGCACCCGCAGCCGCGCGCCCGGCTCCAGCACGGAGGTGACCGTCAGCCGGGCCACGTCCTGCGTGCTCTCGCTGCGTGTCGTGGTCCCCTCGGGTCCGGCGACCGTGTGGTCGGCGGCCACGGCGACCCGCAGACCGCTGCGCCGGGTGCGGTGCACAAGACGCAGCCGGTGTCCCGAGGCGAAGTCCTCCTCCGGCTCCAGCGGCGACTGCAGCGCCTTCGCCGCCCTCGGATCGGCGTCGGACTCGGGCAGTTGCTCGTTGGCGACCAGCTCCGACTGGATCACCACGCGGGTGCGACGTCCGACGGCCTCCACCTCGTAGGCCACGGCGGCCACCGCCCGCTGAGTGAGCGAGACCAGCCGCGTCGAGCGGACCCGGACGGTGGAACCGGCCGGTGAGGTCCACTCACAGGTCCGCTCCAGGACGCCGCGGCGCAGGTCCAGCGTCCGCTCGTGGCTGACGAGCCGGCCGTAGCGCAGGTCGAACGGCTCGTCGTCGACCAGCAGCCGCAGGATCTTGCCGTTGGTGACGTCGATGACGGTCTGACCGGACTCCGGGTAGCCGTAGCCGGCTTCGGCGTACGGCAGCGGGTGCAGTTCGTGCACGCCGTTGAGGTAGCTGCCGGGCAGCCCGTGCGGTTCGCCCTCGTCGAGGTTGCCGCGCCAGCCGACATGCCCGTTGGACAGGGCGAACACGGACTCGCTCTGCGCCAGGACGTCGAGGCCGAGGTCCGTCTCGCGCACGGCCCACGGTTCGACGGTGTACGCCCGTTGGGTGATCACTGGTTGCCCCCCAGTTCGGCCAGGTCCGCGACGACCACGTCGGCGCCGTGCGCGTACAGGGCGTCGGAGCTGCCGACCCGGTCGACGCCGACGACGTACCCGAAGTGGCCGCTGCGGCCCGCCTCCATCCCGGCCAGGGCGTCCTCGAACACGGCGGCCCGCGCCGCTGGCACGCCCAGATCGCGGGCGGCGGCGAGGAAGGTGTCGGGGTGCGGCTTGCCCGGCAGCCGGCGCTCGGCGGCGACCACACCGTCGATACGGACGTCGAAAAGGTGCTCGGCGTCGATCGAGCGCAGCACGTCCACGGTGTTGGCGCTGGAGGAGACGATCGCGGTGCGCAGCCCGTGGGCCCGGACAGCCTCGACGTAGCGCAGCGTGCCCTCGTACGGTTCGACGCCCTCGGTGCGGATCTTCGCCAGGAGCAGCCGGTTCTTGCGGTTGCCGAGGCCGTGCACCGTGGCGGCGTCGGGCGGGTCGTCGGGGTGCCCCTCGGGCAGTTCGATGCCGCGGGCGGCCAGGAAGGTGCGCACGCCGTCGGCCCGGGGGCGGCCGTCGACGTACTCGGCGTAGTCGGCGGTGGCGTCGAAGGGGCGGACGTGCTCGCCCTCCCGCTCGCGCAGGAAGGCGTCGAACGTCTCCTTCCAGGCGGCGGCGTGCACGACGGCCGTCTTGGTGACGACGCCGTCCAGGTCGAACAGGCAGGCGAGGATGGAGTCGGGCAGACCGAGCTGTGTCATACCCAGCACTGTTCCCCACAACAAGCCCGGCACGGAGTGGCGCGTGCCACATCGGGTGTCGTTCTCGGCGAACTCATACCCGGCCGCGGCGTCCCGGAGCGGCGCGCCGGTCAGCCGTGTGGGAAGGAGTGGTGTTCGTGGGCGATCAGCCAGCGGCCGTCCCGTTTGCGCAGCCCGATGGTCAGGCGCAGCCGCCGGGTGGGGTGTTCGGCGAGTTCGGCCGGGGTGCCGCAGCGCAACAGGGCGTGCGCGAAGGCGACATCGGTGCCGGCCGTCACGTCGAGGGAGTCGATCTCGAAACAGGCGCCCTCGGCCTGCCAGACGAAGAAGGGCGGCCAGACCTCCCGGTAGGCGGCCAGTCCGCGCACCCCGTCGTGCGGCGGCGGCACGTCGAACAGCACGACGTCGTCGGTGTGTGCGGCGGCCACGCCGTCGAGGTCGCCGCGGTGGACGGCCTCGGCCCAGCGGGTGATCAGGCCGCGGATCTGTGTCTCGTCGTCGGACATGGTCCGGTGCTCCTTCCTGCCCCGCCCGGCGGCGGGGGCGTCGAGATGAGGACCGGGGGCCGCGCGGAAACTCATCGGCGCACCGCGGGCCCGCGCGGGATCACAGCGGGCCATCCCGCGGCGCACGCCCCGGTGCGGACGGCCGGGCCGTCCCCGGCGGCGGACGCGAGCCGGATGGGCCCGCGTCCGGGGGTGGTTCGGCCGCCTCGGGCTGAACCGCGGCCGGTCGCGGGCCGTACCGGTGTGTACGGCAGAGGGTCTGCCGGTACGACGCGTGAAGCGGTGACGTGCCCGGCGGCGGGAGCGGGGCGGCGGCGGGGCCGGGACGCGGCCCCTGATCGCTCCGGCCGCCGGCCGACTCGGCGCCGCGGGGCGGCAGATGGCACACGAACAGGGCTCGGTCCGCGCACCCGAGAACCCCGGGACACCCAAGACCGTTGAGGCGTCCGACGGCGGCGCGCCCCCGCCGCCGGCGTGCGCGAAGTCCGCGTTCGGGTGGCGGCTGCGCGCGGCGCTGCGCCGCCCCAGGCGCTGGCCGGTGCCGCTCCTCGTGGTGCTGCTGCTCGGGCAGTCGGCCGTGGCGATGGTGACCGCGGCCGTGCAGCAGACGCCGACCATCGACGAGCCGGTGTACGTGGCCGCCGCCGCGGACTACCTGCACGAGCACCGGCTGCGGCTCAATCCCGAGCATCCGCCGCTCGGCAAGCTCGTCGTCATGGCCGGGGTGGCGGTGGCCGATCCGCGCTACGACTCCTCGTACACCGGTACCCAGGGCCAGGTGGGGCGGCATCTGCTGTACGAGTCCGGCAACGACCCGTGGCGGCTGATGCTGTGGGCCCGGCTGCCGGTGATCGCGCTGACGCTGCTGTTCGGGCTGGTCGTCCTGGCCTTCGCGCGCGAGGTCGCCGGACCGGTGGGCGGGCTGGTCGCGCTCGCCCTGTACGCCTTCTGTCCGGACGTCATCGCGCATGGCTCGCTGGCCACGCTGGACGTTCCGGCGGCCGGGTTCGTGCTGACGTCGGTCTGGCTGGTGTGGCGGGCGCGGCGGCGGCCCTGGCGGTGTCTGCCGCTCGCCGGTGCGGCGCTCGGCGCCGCCGTGGCGACCAAGATGAGCGCGCTGCCCGCGGTCCTGGTGCTGATGCCGCTGGCCGCGGTGTCGGTGCGGCATGCCCGGGGCGCGGCGGGGCGGACCGGCCGGCGCGCGACGCCGGCGGCGTGCGCGGCCGGCGCCGCGGTCGTGGCGGTGACCGCGGTCGCCGTGGTGTGGGCCGTCTATCTGGCCGTCGATCCGCGGTTGCGCCTCGCTCCGGCGGAGCCGGTGCCCGCCCTGCACGGGCTGCGCGGGCGTCTGGTCGGGCTGCTGCCTGTCCCGGAGGCGTACCGGGTGGGCCTGCGGATGCAGTTCGGCCTGGAGGAACACCCTTGGCAGGGCTTCCTGTTCGGGCGGCTGTACACGGGCTCCCTCTGGTACTACCTTCCGGCCGCCCTGCTGGTGAAGACGCCCCTCGGGCTGCTCGCGCTGGGGGCGGCCGGGGCCGCGGCGGTCGTGACGGTGCGCCGGCTGCGGCCCGCGGCGCCGTATCTGCTGCTGCCGCCCGCGGTGCTGCTGGCCGCGGCGATGACCGGGTCACGGGACTTCGGCACCCGCTACGCCGTGTTCGTACCGATGTTCCTGGCGGTCGCGGCGGCCTGTGTGCTCGCGGCGCGGTGGCGGTGGGGCCCGGTGGTCACGGGGGCGCTGGTGGTGTTCGCCGCCGTCAGTGCGCTGCGCACCTACCCCGCCTGTCTGCCGTACTCCAACGAGGCGTTCGGCGGGCCCGGGCACACCCATCTGCGGCTGCACGACTCCAATGTGGACTGGGGTCAGGACCTGGGCCGGCTCGCGGACCGGCTCGCCGAGCGGTACCGGGGCGAGCGGATCTGGCTCGTCTACAAGGGCAGTGGGGTACCCGCGTACTACGGCATCCACGCGGCCGATCCGCGCCGGGTGCCGCCGTCCGAGGTGCGCGGTGTGCTCGTCGTGTCCGACTCGTCGGTCGCCAAGGCCCGCGGAAGGCTGGCCGAACTGATCGACAGCAGCCGCCCCATCGACCAGGTCGGCCATTCGATCATGATCTACCGGCGCTGAGCCACGCCCCTGGCGGCCACGGTCCGTGAGCTATGTTGAGTCTTCGTGGGAGACAAAGGAGGCACCCCGGTGCCATCGCCGCAGCAGGCACGCGCGCAGGCGTCCGCGATCACCTCGGGCAAGACCGTGCCGGAGGCGGAAGCCGCACCGACCTCCCAGCTCAGAGAGCTTTTCGACGGCCATGGGCTGTCCCCGGGCCAGCGGCGGATCGCCCAGTACCTGATCGAGCACATCACCGAGGCCGCGTTCCTTTCGATCACCGATCTCGCCGAGCGGGTGGGCGTGAGCCAGCCCTCGGTGACCCGGTTCGCCGCGGCCGTGGGCTTCAGCGGTTACCCCGCGTTGCGGGAAAGGCTCCAGTCGATCGCGCTGGCCGCCCTCCCCGGCGGCGCCGCGGGGGCGGCCGAGGTGATGCGCAGCAACGAACTCCAGGCGGCCGTCGACGCCGAGATCGCGAACCTGGAGAATCTGCGACGGGACTTCGCCGATCCGGACCGGGTCATCCGGGTGGGCCGCGAGCTGTCCCGGTCGACCCCGCTCACCGTGCTCGGGCTGCGCATCTCCGTGTCGCTCGCCGAGTACTTCGCCTACGCCGCCCGCCGTATCCATCCCGATGTACGGCTGGTGACCCGCGGCGGGAGCGTGGCGTACGACGCGCTGCTGCAATCCCGGGAAGCGGGCGGCACCTGGATCCTGGCGTTCGGCATGCCGCGGCACGCGCAGGAGACCCTTACCGCGATCCGGGTCGCGCGCGGCGCCGGGCTGCGGGTCGCCCTGGTGACCGATCTGGCGCTCGGCGCGCTGGCCGACGAGGCGGACGTCACCTTCGCCACCGGTACCGGCTCACGGCTGGTCTTCGACTCCTACGCGGCGCCCGGCGTGCTGTCCGCGGCGCTGCTCCAGGCCATGACGGACGCCGATCCCGAGCGTACCCAGGCCCGTCTTGAGGAGTACGAACAGGTCGCCGAGCAGCACCAGTTCTTCCTGAAGGACTGAGCCAGTAAGGCGCCGCGGCGGCCGGTCACCGGGACCGAACGGGATCATCCACCACAGATCCGGCATGAATGTTTTCATGCTTCTTGCCAAGACGACGGCATATATAAATACTGCTCAACAGATCGCACCCGGCTTCCCTCCGGGCGCGTTCCGCACCCCAGGACGCACCTGTCGCACCGCCCCGAGAAAGCCGGACCGCCCATGCGCACGCCGCCGCACCGCTCACCGCGCCGGCTCCGGCCCCCGGGGCCCCGCTACGAGCACCCCGAGCCGTCGCTCCCTACCCGCGTCGGCACCTGGGGTGTTCGGTGGGGCATCGCCTGCGCGATTCGCCCGTGGCGGCCCCGGTCATCCCCTAGGCCGGGGCCGCCCGAACCCGTCGCACCACCCCGCACGATGCAGCACACCCGGAAGCGATGATCATGCCCCTGACGACCACGCGCATCAGTCCGGACTGGCCCCGCCAGGTCAAGCAGCCCGGCAGCTACGACTGGGAGCGCTCGGCGGCCAAGTGGCTGCGCGAACTGGTACCGGCCCGCTACGCCGGCTACCCGGCGCTGATCCGGCATCCGGTGCTGCTCGCCCGGCACGCGCAGATCCAGGTCCACCACGAGATGCGGGTGGCCCGTACGGCATTGCAGACCGCCCGGTCCGAACTGCCCTCGCTGGGCCTGCCCGAGTCGGTCATCGAGCACACGATCAAGATGTACGCGGCCGAGATACGCCAACTCCAGTACATCGCCCGCGGCGTGCGCGCGATCACCGAAGCCCTGGCAGCGCAAACCACCGCCCGCTGAACCCCGCCCCACCACCCGCAGGGGGCGCGAGGAACTGCGCAAACAACCACAACGGCGGATCAGCCAACAACCGGCAGACACCCCCCAAGGGGCGCGGGGAACTGCGCAAACAACCACCACGCCGGGCCAGCCAACAGACGGCAGACACCCCCCAAGGGGCGCGGGGAACTGCGCAAACAACCACCACGCCGGGCCAGCCAACAGACGGCAGACACCCCCGGAAGGGGGCGCGGGGAACTGCGCAAACAACCCACGCCGGGCCAGCCAACAGACGGCAGATGCCCCGCAGGGGGGCGCGGGGAACTGCGCGAACAACTACAACGCCGGGCCAGCCAACAGACGGCGGAGACCCCGGAGGGGGTGCGCTCAGCCGCCGCCCAGCGTCGTGCGGGACTCCAGATCGCGACGGGTGTCGTCGCCGTAGACGCCGGTCTCGTCCCCCCTGATGCCGTACCAGAGCTGGAAGCGGGCCACGGCCGCGGCGAGCACCGCGTCGTAGCGGCCGTCGGTGGCACCGTCGCGGTAGACGTCCGGGATGCGCAGCAGGCGTTGCTGGAGCGCGACGACCTCGGGTCCGCTGTCGCCCTCGCGCAGGGTGCCGGGGCCGTCGGGGTCGGCGGCGGAAGCGCTCGCCGCCGGTGGCGCGGCCGGGGCGGAGCGGGACGGCCCGCCGCTCGGGGCGGCGTCACCGCGGCCGGGCAGCAGCAGGGCGCCGCCGAAGCCGACGAGGGCGGCGGCGCCGACGACGGCCGCGACGGCGGCCCGGCGCAGTCCGGCACCGGTGCGGGCGCCGGGCGTGCGCACCGTGGGCAGTTCCTGTGTCTGCTCCTCGGCACGGTCCGTGCGCCGCTCCGCGGTGACGGCCTCGTACCCCTCGGCGTCCTCGCGGATCTCCCGCATCAGTTCGGCGAGCGCGTCGAAGCGCCGGGGCCGCAGCACCCGGACGGGTTCCAGGACCGGGCCGCGCTGCGGCTCCTCGGCATCCGGCGGTGTCGGCACGCCGCTCTCCTTCCGCGATCCCCGGCGATCCTCGGCCAGTGATACGGCTGCGGCGGCCCTCCGGTTCAGCCGGGCCCGGGACGGGCGCGGGCCGCACGGGAGCACTCAGTACCCCGAGGGGCGTGCACCGAGTGCCGTTCCGGTCCGCGCGGGTGCTACGTTCGCGTCCATGAGCTCCAGCAGCGCGGCTGCGGCCGCGAAGCCGCCGATGCGGGACGCCCTGGTCGCGGCGGCCTTCCGGCTGTTTCTGGAACGCGGCTACGAACAGACCACGGTCGACGACATCGTGGCGCTCGCGGGGGTCGGACGGCGGTCGTTCTTCCGCTACTTCCCCTCCAAGGAGGACGTGGTCTTCCCCGACCACGAGCGCTGCCTGGCCGAGATGACCGCCTTCCTGGCCGAGGACGGCGAGGAGCACGAGCCGGTGCGGCGGGTGTGCGACGCGGCCCGCCTCGTGCTGCGGATGTACGCGGCCAACCCGGCGTTCTCCGTGCAGCGTTACCGGCTCACCCGGCAGGTGCCGGGGCTGCGCGCGTACGAACTGTCGGTGGTGTGGCGCTACGAGCGTGCGCTGGCCGGGTATCTGCGCCGCCGTCTCGCCGGGGAGCCGGACGGCACGCTGCGGGCCGACGTCATCGCCGCCGCGGTCGTCGCGGCGCACAACAACGCCCTGCGCTCCTGGCTGCGTTCGGACGGCCGGGGCGACCCGGGCACCGCGGTCGACCATGCGCTGGGCCATGTGCAGTCGGCCTTCGCCGGCCCGCGCACGGATGGTGGCGCGGCACCCCGGGTCCCGCGCGCCGAGGGCCCCGAGGACGTGGTCGTCCTCGTCTCCCGGCGTGACGCGCCCCTGTGGCGGGTGGTGCAGCAACTGGAGTCGGCGCTGGGCCGCGACTGACGGGGAAATTCGGGGTACCGAGTGCCTTTACGCTTGACACTGAGTGCCATAACCTGTCGGCGTGCACGGTGGCACGGCGTACCGCGCACACGCGTGCCCGGTCGGTGCCGGGCACCCCGGATTCCGGCCGAGTGCAGGGAGTTGACCAGCGTGTACCACCACTCAGCGGACGCCGCTCGCGCGGTGGCCGGCACCACGACGGGCATCCTCGACCCCACGCCGGAAGGCTCCGGCAACGTCCTCTTCTTCCAGCGCTGCACCTGGTGCGGCACCACCATGTACCACCGGCTGCTCTGCCCGGTGTGCCGGGGCAGCGATCTGCGCACCGAGCGCAGCGAGGGCGTCGGCACGGTCCGCCACTCCTCGGTGCTGCACCGCAACACGCCCGCCGCCCGCAATGTGTCCCTGGTCGAGATGGCCGAGGGCTTCGTCCTGCGCGGCCGGGTCATGGGCCCGCCGGTGGGGGTGCACAGCGGGGACCGGGTCCGGCTGTCCACGGCCCAGGACCCGGTGCGCGGCGAGCCGCTCTTCCAACTGCTCGACGGGCCGTACGGAGCCTGGACCTGACGGCCCGTCGGCCTCCGGCCCGTCCCGGCTCACGGTTCCGGCGCAGGAACGCCCGCGGTACGAGGGCCGGTTCCTGGTCGGGCCCGACGCGGTCGGCCATCTCGAACGAGGCGGCCGGCTGCGTGGGTGCCGGTTCAGGGGGTGAGCGTCAGCCGGATGCCGACGGTTCCCCGGGCGCCGCGGCGCAGCCGGCTGCCGAGCAGGGTGAGGCGGCCGACGAGGCCGTACTTGCGGGCGATCCGGTCGCGGTAGCGGGCCGTGGTGGCCGCGTCGCCGATCTCGGCGGTGGCGGGGACCTGCTCGCCGGTCGGCCTGCCGCGCACATCGCAGGGCCCCACGAGGACATCGGCGCGGCGTCTGATCCGCTTCACCTTCCAGGAGTCGGCGACGGTCCAGATGCCCAGCGCGTCCCCGTCGCGCACCACCCAGACCGGGGTGGCGACCGGGCTGCCGTTGCTGCGGTAGCTGGTGACGAGGAGGTACTTGCCCGCGCCGAGCCGGTCCAGCGCCGAATCCGTCATGCCGGGCAGTCTAGAAGGCCGTGCGGCACCGCGCCCCCGGACCCGGGACCGGGGGCGCGGTGAACGCACGCGTGCCGGGCCACGTATGCAGGGGCGGGCGCTCGACGACCGGAGGGCCCCGCGGTGTCGGCACCGCGCGTTCGGGGTTCGGGAGCCATGCATGAGGCACGCACGACGACGGTTCGTCCGGCGGACGGCACGGCTGGCCGCGGTCGGCGGACTCCTCCTGGGCGGCACGATGGTCGCCCGGGCCGTGGCGAGCGAGCCGCCCGGCCCGTCCGCCGCCCCGTTCAGCGCGGCGCGGGGCGCCGCCGGCCCCGGTGCCGATCTGGTGGCGCGGCTCGGCACCGCCCGTACGGCGGGGAGCTGGATCGGCGCCGACGGCCGCCCGGTCGTGGCGGTGACCGACGAGGGGGCCGCGCGGTCGGTACGCCGGGCCGGGGCCGAGGCGAAGGTCGTGCGGCACAGCATGAACGAGCTGAGGTCGGCCACGGCGGCGCTGCGTTCGGCGCCTCGGGTCGCGGGCACCGCGTGGGCCCTGGACTACCGCACCAACCGGGTCGTGGTGCAGGGCGACGCGACCGTCTCCGCGGGCGACTGGTCCCGGCTGTCCCGGGTGGCCGCGGGCCTCGGCGGTTTCGTCCACATGGAGCGCACCCGGGGCGCGTTCACCACCCGTCTGAACGGGGCGCAGCCGATCCTGTCCACCGGCGGGCGCTGCTCGGCGGGCTTCAACGTCACCGACGGACAGCGGGACTTCATCCTGACGGCCGGGCACTGCGGGCCCGCGGACACCCTCTGGTTCGCGGACGGCCAGGGCGGCCGGCAATTGGGCACGACGGTGCGGACCGAGTTCCCGGGCAGCGACTTCTCGCTCGTCGCGTACGCGTCCGGCCGGGCCGGCGACGGGGCGGACGTGGTGGCCGTCGGCGGCGGCCGGGGTGTGCGGATCACGGGCGCCGCCGATCCCACGGTCGGGCAGCGGGTGTTCCGCAGCGGCAGCACCAGCGGGCTGCGCGACGGCCAGGTGACCGGGCTCGACGCGACCGTCAACTATCCGGAGGGCACCGTCACCGGTCTGGTGCGCACCGATGTGTGTGCCGAGCCGGGCGACAGCGGCGGCCCGCTGTTCTCCGAGGGCATCGCGCTGGGCGTGACCTCGGGCGGCAGCGGCGACTGCACCACGGGCGGCACCACGTTCTTCCAGCCGGTGACCAAGGCGCTCGCCGCGCTCGATGTGCGGCTGATCGTCGCGGCGCCGGGCGCCGGGGCCGGGGGCGCCGGATCCGGGGGCGCCGCGCCCTCCCCCGAGCCGTCCGCCTCCGCCCCGCAGGGCGCGCTCGCCCCCGGCGCGGCCTCGCCCGGCTCCTCGGCCCCGGTCACCGGTGTCGCGCGGGAGGCGAGTGCGCTGTCCCGGCTCACGGACGGCCGGGCCGTCGGGCCCGGCCTGCTGGTGATCGCGGGCAGTCTGATCGCCCTGGTCGCCACCCGCTACATCCGGGCGGAACAGGACCGCAAGGCGTACCAGCGGTACTACTCGGCCACCTGGGGTTGATCCTGCCCCGAAGGCAACTACCCTTGGTGACGACTTCCGCACCGGTCGTCCGGGCGCTCCGGCGCCCACCGCCCGACGATCCGTGCGAAGACCCACCCAGAGGTCGCCAAGGAGAGATGATCCGTGAGCAGCCCGAGCAGCCGGCCCGGTTACGGGGACATACAGCCGGACCGCGGCGGCCAGGCCGAGGCGTTCGACGCGATCGGCGACCGCTACGACGAGGTCTTCCCGCACAAGGAGGGCCAGGTGGCCGCCGCCGAGTGGCTTGTCGGGTCGCTGCCGCCCGGCGCCCGCGTGCTGGACCTGGGATGCGGCACCGGGCTGCCCACCGCGCGCCGGCTGGCGGACGCGGGGTTCGAGGTCGTCGGCGTCGACCTGTCGCGGGTGATGGTCGAGCTGGCCCGGGCGAACGTGCCGGAGGCGGAGTTCCACCGGCTGGACATCGCGGACCTGCGCCCCGGCGGCCCCCGCGATCTGGGCACCTTCGACGCGGTCGCGGCGTTCTTCGCCCTGCTCATGCTGCCGCGCGCGGAGATCCCGCTCGCGCTTCGGACCGTCCGCAGGCTGCTGGCCCCGCAGGGCCTGTTCGCCTTGTCGATGGTCGAGGCCGACGTCGACGATTTCGCGATCCCGTTCATCGGCAGCACCGTGCGGGTCTCCGGCTATCTGCGGGAGGAGTTGCGCGAGGTGGTCGACGGGGCGGGCTTCGACATCGTCGGCGAATCCCTCTACTCGTACGCGCCGGCCTCCGCGGACGTCCAGCCCGAGGAGCAGATCTTCCTGCGCTGCAGACGGAAGCCCGAGCGGTGACGAAGGGCCTCGGGGCCGGCCGCCGTCCGCTGCGGCTCGGCCGGGAAGCCCGCCCGGAGCACACCGGGGCGCAGCTCGACCGGCTGCGTTTCCTCGACGAGGCGACCGGGCGGATCTCCCGCGGTCTGGCACTCGACGCGACGCTGTACGAACTGTGCCAGGCCGCCGTCCCGGCCTTCGCCGACCATGTCTTCGTCCATCTGAGCGATCCGCTGCCGTTCGGGGAGGAGCTGCCTGCCGCCGACCCCGTGCTGCGGCTGTACGCCACCGAGCGGACGCCCGCGCGACCGCCGGACGTCCCGGCCCCGCCCCCGTCCGGTCCGGTCGCACCACCGGAGGTGGCCGTCCGGCTCGCCGGGCTGCTCGACGCCGGCGGGCCCGTGTTCGGCGACGGCCCGGGCGTCGCCCCGGTGGTGGGCGCGCTGCCGACGGCGGCGGACACGGCGGGACCCGTGCCGTCCGGACGGCGCCTGCTCGTCGCCCCGCTGCGCGCCGGCGGCCGGTTCCTGGGCTGCGTCGTCCTGGCCCGCGCGGCCGGCCGGCCGCCGTTCACCGACGAGGACCGGTATGTCGCCGCCCAGCTCGCCGCGTACACCGCGCTCGGCGCGCACCGGGCGGTGCTGTACGGCCGCGAGGCGTCCTTCGCCGACGCGCTGCAACGCACGATGCTCCCGCCGTCGCTGCCCGCGCCGACCGGGGTCCGGCTCGCCAGCCGCTATCTGCCCGCCTCACGGACCTCACGGGTCGGCGGCGACTGGTACGACGCGGTGCCGCTGCCCGGCAACCGTGTCGCGCTGGTCATCGGCGATGTGATGGGGCACTCCCTGACCTCGGCGGCGATCATGGGGCAGCTGCGCACCGTCGCGCAGACCCTGGCCCGGCTCGATCTGCCGCCGGACGAGGTGCTGCACCACCTCGACGAACAGGCCGAACGGCTCGGCGGGCGGCACATCGCGACCTGTCTGTACGCCGTCTACGATCCGGTGCGCCACCGGCTGCTGGTGGCCAACGCGGGCCACCCGCCGCCGCTGCTGCTGCGCCCCGACGGCCGGGCGGAGATCGTCCGGGTGCCGCCCGGGGCGCCGATCGGCGTGGGCAGCGGGGGTTTCGAGACCACCGAGCTGTCCGCGCCCGCCGGCGCCACCCTGCTGCTCTACACCGACGGCCTCGTGGAGTCCCGTGACTCGGACGTGATGGCGGGGGTGGAGCGGCTGCGGGACCGGCTGCGCGCCGCGGCCGCCGGGCCCGCCGGTGCCGCGCCCCCGGCGCTGGAGACGCTGTGCGAGGAGGCGCTGGGCATCCTGGGGTCGCGGGACCGGGACGACGACATCGCGCTGCTGGCCGCCCGGTTCGTCGGCCTCGATCCGCAGACCGTCGCCTCCTGGTATCTCGCTCCGCATCCGCGCACCGCCGGGCAGGCCCGCAGGCTCGTCCGGCGCACGCTGCACCGCTGGGGCCTTGACGTGGTGCACGAGGAGACGGAGCTGCTGGTCGGCGAGGTGGTGGCGAACGCGGTGCGGTTCGCCGGACGGCCGATCACCCTGCGTCTGCTGCGCACGGACGTGCTGCGCTGTGAGGTCGGCGACGACTCGCCGCTGGTGCCGAGGCTGCGGCACGCCCAGCCGAGCGACGAGGGCGGCCGGGGGCTGTTCCTGGTCGACCAGCTGGCGCTGCGCTGGGGAGCGACCCGGCTGAGCACGGGCAAGGTGGTCTGGTTCGAGCAGTCGCTGCCCGCATCGGGGCAGGGGTGCTGACGGCGGTGCTCAGGCCGCCTTCGGCGACTGCGGGGCCGCGGCGGCCCACTCCAGGACGAGCCGCCGGTACTCCTCGCGCTGCTCGACGCTCAGTGTCCCGCCCGACCGCAGCCACAGGGCCCGGATCTGCTCGTTGACCTCCGCGGCCGATCGCTCGGAGGCGGCTTCAACTGTGGTGGACATGGTGTGAAGCATATGCCGATCGGCGTGAAGACGAGGTGAGTAAGTACCCCCGATATGGGACATATCGGACCGTGTTGCTCATCACGTCAATCCACCGGCGAGCACAGGGCACTTCACCCACTCGCCGACGCCCGGCACTGCCCACACCACGGGCACGAGGGCAGCCGGCACACCGGCGAGCGGGGTGCCAGGGGGTGCTCAGGTGCCCGGCTTGCGGCCGTAGACGAAGACGTCGTCGCCCTTCTTCAGCAGCGACCAGTACTTCTTGGCGTCCTTCGTGGTCATGTTGACGCAGCCGTGCGAGCCCGGCGGGTTCCACATGCTGAGGCCGACCGAGTGGAATGCCTGGCCGCCGTCGAAGAACTGGCTGTAGGGCATCGGCACGTCGTAGATGGACGAGACGTGGTCGATGTCCCGCCAGTAGATCTTCTTCAGGCCGGTGCGGGTCTCGTAGCCGTTGCGGCCGGTGCGCACCGGGACCGGCCCGTACACCAGCTTCTTGCCGTCCTGGACCCAGCTCAGCTGGAGCGTCAGGTTGACGCAGGCGATGCGGCCCTTGTTCACCGGGCACTTGCCGGCCTTGTTCGGGTTGTTCCCGACGGCCTTCTGCTTGTTCATCAGGTCCATCACCCCCCAGGTCACCGGGCCCGCATAGCCGATGTTGGGTGTGATGCCGTGCTTGTTCTGGAAGGCCCGGATGGCCTTGCAGTCGGCGGCGGACTGCTTTCCGTCGACCGGACGGCCGAGGAACTTCTCCACCTGCTTCTGGTACGGCCCGGTCTGCGTGGTGCAGCTCGCGGCCTGCGCCGGTGCGGCGCCGATCGCGAGGGTGAGCGGTGCCACCAGTCCCGTGATGCCGAGCGCGACGGCGCCGCGCCTGCCTATGTGCCCCATGTCGGGCCCTCCCCGTGCTGCTGCGTCCGCGGCTCCCGCGGTCCCGGAAACCTAGACCGCCGTGCGACGGCTCGGGTTGCGGGGCCGCTCGGGTTGTGACCGAATGGTGAAGTCCGGTGGCGTGAACGCGGGGCCGCTCAGCCGCCCGCGCCGTCCAGGGCCGCGCGGAACCCGGTGTGGACCGCGGTGAGTCCACCGTCGACGCGCAACGCGGTACCGGTGATCCAGGCGGCATCACGGGAGCCCAGGAAGGCCACGGCGGCCGCGATGTCCTCCGGTTCCCCGACCCGGCCGAGCGGGTAGAGCCCGCGGACGGCGTCGAGTTCGGCGTCCCGCCCCTCCCAGGCCGAGGTGCGCACCGTGCCGGGCACCACCATGTTGACCCGGACCCCGCGCGGGGCCGCATGCCCGGCGAGGGTCCGGGTCAGCGATTCGAGTCCGGCCTTGGCCGCGCTGTAGGCGTGGTTGCCGAAGTCCTGGAGGCCGTTGACGGAGCCGACGAGGACGATCGCGCCCCGTCCGGAGGCGGCCAGGTGCGGGAGGGCGGCACGGCAGCAGCGGAAGCCGCCGGTGAGCGTGACGTCCAGGTCCCGCGCCCAGCCCTCGTCCGGCTCGTCCTCGAAGAGCGGGGCGTCCGGGGTGCAGTGTGCGGCGCAGCACACGAGGACGTCGAGCGAGCCGAAGACGTCGACGGCATGGGCGACCGCGGCCTCCACGCCGGCCCTGTCGGCGACGTCGCAGGCGAACGCCCGTGCCGTCAGGCCCCGTTCGCGCAGCGCGCCCGCGGTCCGCTGCGCCTCGGGCAGATCCCGGTCGGTCACCAGGACCCGCGCGCCCTCGTCGGCGAGCCGACGGGCGACGGCCGCGCCGATGCCACGGGCGGCACCCGTGACGAGAACCGAGTGTCCTGCGAAGCGATGGGGTTCGGTCATGGCAACGACCGTACGGCCGCGACCATCGGTACGACAGATCCCGGCACGCCTTGACCGGGCCGGGACAGCGTGCGGCCATGTCCGCGATCCTCCAGCAACTGCCCGCCCTCTGGACGTCGCGATCTGCGCACTCGGCTCCTGCCTGGCGGTCGTGCGCGAACCGCTGCTGACCGAGGCCGCCGCCCGGGACCGTCCGCGCGGCCGTAGGGGCGGATCTCGCGCTGCCGTCCGGCCATCCGGCGACCTGGCCGACGGACCGTTCGTGGGCCACCGGGAGCCGGTCACCGGACATCCGCTGTCGCCCTTGCCGAGCCGGTTTGTCGGTGCTAGCGGCGCAGCCGGGCGTCGAGTTCGCCCTCGTCGGTCAGGAACCAGAGCTGGTCTCCCTGGTTCGACTCGTACACGAAGTCCCGCAGCGCCGTGCTCCCGGCGAGGTGCCCGGAGATGTCGCCGACGACCGCGAGCCGCAGCCGGTAGGTGGCGAACTTCCGGACGACGGCGCCCGCGACGCCGGAGCGCAGCCGGAAGAACTCGTCCGCGATCCGTTCCACGGGCACCGTGACCAGCTGCGCCTCCTGGCCGAGGGCGTCCCCGATCAGATCGAGCGCCGCGCGCTCACCGTCGAGGAGCGGGCCGTCGGGGGCGCAGCTCAGGACGCGTACGTCCCGCAGGGTCACCAGCGTGTTCGAGGTCATGACAGCCGATCGTACGGTCACCGCG
Organism: Streptomyces diversicolor; assembly: GCF_057537855.1. Classification (NCBI taxonomy): domain Bacteria; kingdom Bacillati; phylum Actinomycetota; class Actinomycetes; order Kitasatosporales; family Streptomycetaceae; genus Streptomyces; species Streptomyces diversicolor. Next base: position 82,234 of record NZ_BAAJXA010000024.1, on the reverse strand, counting down.
GCGCCGGTTCCCCCGGTTTTCCGGCTCAGTGGCCGCGCGCGATCCACTCCTCAAGGTGCGGGGCCTCGGCGCCGATCGTGGTGGCGTCGCCGTGCCCGGTGAGGACCTTCGTCTCGGGCGGCAGGGTCAGCAGGCGGTCACGGATCGAGGCGATGATGGTCGGGAAGTGGGAGTAGGAGCGCCCGGTGGCGCCCGGGCCGCCCTGGAAGAGGGTGTCGCCGGTGAAGACGGTGGCGAGAGCGGGGTCGTAGAGGCAGACGGCGCCCGGCGCGTGGCCGGGGGTGTGCAGCACGGTCAGATCGGCGCCTGCGGTCTCCAGTACCTGGCCGTCGGCCAGATGCTCGTCCGGGTCCCGGTCGGGGTGGGTCAGCTTCCACAGGGGCAGATCGTCGGGGTGCAGCCAGATGGTGGCGCCGGTGAGGTCGGCGAGCGCGGGGGCGGCGTCGATGTGGTCGTTGTGGGCGTGGGTGCACACGATGGCGGTCAGCCGCCGGTCGCCGACCGCCTCGGCGATGGCGCGGGCGTCGTGCGCGGCGTCGATGACGATGACCTCCTCGTCGTCGCCGACGATCCACACGTTGTTGTCCACCTCCCAGCTGCCGCCGTCGAGGGTGAACCGGCCCGAGGTGACGAGGCGTTCGATGCGCGCGGCCATCACAGCACCACCACCGAGCGCAGCACGTCGCCGCCGTGCATCCGTTCGAACGCCTTCTCCACCTCGTCGAGTTGGACGGTCTCGGTCACGAACGCCTCCAGGTCCAGGCGTCCCTGCAGATGCAGGTCGATCAGCATGGGGAAGTCCCGCGAGGGCAGACAGTCGCCGTACCACGAGGACTTGAGCGCGCCACCGCGGCCGAAGACGTCCAGGAACGGCAGTTCCAGCTTCATCTCCGGGGTGGGCACGCCGACGAGGACGACCGTGCCGGCGAGGTCGCGGGCGTAGAAGGCCTGCCGGTAGGTCTCCGGGCGGCCGACCGCCTCGATGACGACATCGGCGCCGAAGCCGCCGGTCAGCTCGCGGATCGCCTCGATGGGGTCGCTCTCGCGGGAGTTGACGGTGTGGGTGGCGCCCAGGCTGCGGGCCTTGGCCAGCTTGCGGTCGTCGATGTCCACAGCGATGATCTTGGCCGCGCCGGCCAGGCGGGACCCGGCGACGGCCGCGTCACCGACGCCGCCGCAGCCGATGACGGCCACGCAGTCGCCGCGGCCGACGTTGCCGGTGTTGATCGCGGCGCCGATGCCGGCCATCACGCCGCAGCCCAGCAGGCCCGCCACGGCCGGGGAGACGGCCGGGTCGACCTTGGTGCACTGCCCGGCGGCGACCAGCGTCTTCTCCGCGAAGGCGCCGATGCCGAGGGCCGGGGTGAGTTCGGTGCCGTCGGTCAGGGTCATCTTCTGCCGCGCGTTGTGCGTGTCGAAGCAGTACCAGGGGCGGCCGCGCAGACAGGCCCGGCAACTGCCGCAGACGGCACGCCAGTTGAGGATCACGAAATCGCCGGGGGCGACGTCGGTGACACCCTCGCCGACCGACTCCACGACACCGGCGGCCTCATGGCCGAGCAGGAAGGGGAAGTCGTCCGTGATGCCGCCCTGCTTGTAGTGGAGGTCCGTGTGACAGACACCGCAGGCCTGGACGCGTACGACCGCCTCCCCCGGACCCGGGTCCGGCACGACGATCGTCTCGACCCGCACCGGCTGGTCCTTCCCCGGTGCGATCACGCCGCGTACTTCCTGCGCCATGGCCTGGCCCCTTCTGTCGATGTACCCCGTGCATACGGCTCTCCCCCGACCCTACGCGTGACTGATCGGTAACGTCAGGCGAGCAGCCCTGAGCGACCGCGCCCCCGAAGGGGTGCGGGACTATATCGATATGCGGCTCCGCCGCGCGGGCGCGACCAGCCACAACGCCGCCGCAGACGACCGACGACCGACGACCGACGGCGCATCACGGCCCACCCAGCGGAGCGCTCACGCCAGGGACAGGAACAGTTTCTCCAGCCGGGCCTTCGTCTGCTCGGCCGTGGCGCCGTCGGCGCCCTCCTGCTCGCCGTTGAGGCACTGCTGGAGCCCCGTCGCGATGATCGCGAAACCGGCCCGGTCGAGGGCGCGCGAGGCCGCGGCGAGCTGGGTGACCACGTCCTCGCAGTCGCGGCCCTCCTCGATCATCCTGACCACGCCCGATATCTGTCCCTGCGCCCGACGCAACCGGTTGAGCACCGATGACAGCTCATCACCCTCGAACCGCAGCTCCACGGCCACCCCTCCACTCCCTGTATACCCTCAGGGGTATACTATCTCCCCGCTCACCCCATGGTCCCGGATGATCCCGGACATGCGCGAGGCCGCCCGTTTCCGGACGGCCCCAGGTCGGCCGGCAGGGCGCGGCCGGTTACTCGACGGCGGGCAGCAGCCCGGTCACGGGGGCCACCAGATCGGTGACCTGGTGCAGCTCCCCGAGGCCGTGCAGCCCGTTCAGCCCCCGCAGCTGCTCGGAGACGCGCGGGACCTCGCCCCGGTGCGCCGCGGGGATGTCGCTCACGGCGAGCGAGTCGAGCGTCGCCATCGGGCTGATCTTCCCGGCGTCCTGGGCGGGCGCGGGTGCCGCGTGCGCGAGCGGTGCGGCGAGGCCGGTGACACCCGCGGCGAGCCCGACGGCGGCGACGATACGTCGTGTTGGGATCATGTCCTCAGCAACGGCACCGGGTACGTGGCGGACACGGGCGCCCGGCGCCGCTCACCCGTGAGGCGCAGCGGCCAAACTGCGCTTGCCGGTGCCGCCGGGGCGCAGGACGCTCGAAGAAGGGGCCCGCACGGCCCGCTCCTCGCCGGGCCGCGGCCCCTCGAAGGAGGTCACCATGGGCAACGCGACCGGCTCCGCCTTCACCGCCGAGACGCTGCGCCGGGGCATCGAGGGGAACACCGGGAACAGCCTTCTGTCGCTGTACGCGGACGACGCGGAGATCCGCATCGTCGACCGCCACACCCAGCCCAGTCACCCCAAGGTCCTGCGCGGCCGGCCGCAGATCGCGGAGATGATCGACGACATCTACAGCCGCGACATGACGCACCACCTGGAGCAGTGCGTCGTGCAGGGCGACCACGCCGCCTACAGCGAGTCCTGCGAGTACGCGGACGGCGTCCGTGTCCTCGCCGAGTCCATGATCACGCTGCGCGACGGAAAGATCGCCGAACAGATCCTGATCCAGGCATGGGACGAGTAGCGAGAAGGGCCGCGAGGGTCCAGGTCACCTCCCGTCCGACCTGGACCCTCTCGGCCCGGGCACCCTTCGGCGGCCGACCGGGCGCACGGCACACCCGAACGACAGCCGTGCCCCGCCCAGCAGCCTCGGCCCTACACCGAACACTCCTGCACCCGACACACCCCCGCTCATCCGCGGCCGGGCGGGGGTGATCAGGGGAGCCATGCGCTGTACTGCATGACGTCGCCGGGCCGTGCACCGTACTCGGGGTCGGCCACGCGGAAGGTCAGCTCCAGGCCGAGCACGGCTCCGGTGGCCGGGTCCAGGATCAGCATCCGGCGGGCGCCGCCCGCGTCGTACACATACGCCTGGCCGGGCCGTCCGAGGCGGTCGGTCACGCGGCCGGCGGGGCGCAGGCCCGGGGTGTCGGCGAGGAGCCGTACGAGCGCCGCCGACTCGCGGGCGCCGAGCGTCCAGTGGTCCAGCAACTCCTTCGTGGCGTCGAGGAGTTCGCTCGTGGTCGGGGAGCCGGTGCGAACGGTCTCGGCGAGGTAGTCGCGCAGCCGCGCCGGGTCGTGCGGGGGCTCCGCCTCCGGCGGGGCGTCGCTCCAGCTCGGCGGGTAGGTCCGCCGGCTGAGTACCTGCCCGTCCGCGACCCGGCGCGGCCCGTCGCCCTCGTCGGTGAGGACGGGACGGCCGGGGTGGCGGGGATCGGTCGCGACGACCACTTCGGTGCGGCTGGCGTCGGGGTGCCAGCGCACGACGCGTTCCTCGGGCAGCGTGACCGGCGGCCGGTCGTCGCTCATGCCGAGGCTCCAGGTCTGCACATGGGTGCCCTTGCGCAGCCGCGGGGAGCCGTCCGCGGCGGCCGCCTCGGCCAGCTCGGCGAGCCGGTCCAGGGGGACGGCGGCCGAGTCGGGGCGTACCACGAGCGGGCGGGGCGCGGCGATGGCGGGGGTGGTGCCCGTGCTGCCGAGCAGCGCGGCCAGGACCGTCGCCATGACGACGGCGCAGGCCGCCAGGGACCAGGCCAGCCGGGTACGGCGACGGCGGCGGCCGGGATGCGGGTCGTGCAGCAGCCGGTTCAGGACACGTTCGCCGTGCTGGTCCAGCGGCCCGTCGCCGGTGTGCGGGCCGTTCGCCGGCACCGGGTTGGCGCGGCGCAGCAGGTCGAGTTCGTCAGCCATGGCCGTGGTCCTCCGAGGGGGTCGCGTCGACGGGGGCGGGGCGCGGCGCCGGGTCTGCGTCGGCGGTGGCCGGGTGTGTACCGACGGGGGCCGGGTGTGTACCGGCGGTGGACGGTGACGGGCCGGCGGTGGACGGGTGTGCGCCCACCTTGGCCGGTGACGGGTCGGCGGGGGCCAGGTGCGCATCGGCGGGAGCCGGGAATATACCGGCGGTGGACGGTGACAGGTCGGCCGTGGACGGGTGTGCGCCGACCTTGGCCGGTGACGGGCCGACGGTGCCCAGGTGTGCATCGGCGGGAGCCGGGTGCGCGCCAGCGGCGGACGGTGTCAGGTCGGCGGGGGCCAGGTGTGCATCGGCGGGAGCCGGGTGCGGGCCAGCGGTGGACGGTGGCGCACCGGCGCGGACCGGTGGTGCGCCGACGGTGGGCGGGTGTGCACCGGCGGTGGGCGGTGGTGGGGTGGTGGGTACGGCCGGGCGGATGCGGTCGATCTCGGCTTTCAGGCGGCGCCGCGCCCGGTGCAGGCGCATCGCGGCGGCCCGGGTGCCGCAGCCGAGGGCGACGGCGACCTCGTCGATGCCGAGGTCCTCCCATGCCGTCAGGCGCAGCACCTCCTGGTCGGCCGGGGAGAGCCGGGCCAGCGCGTCATGCACCCAGGCGCCGGGTGCCTCCGTGTCGGGGCTGTCCACGATGTGCCGGCGGTGCGCGGCGTCGTCGTTGCCGAGCCGGTCGACCAGTCGGCGCCGGCGGCCCCAGCCGCGTACCGCGTTCGCCAGGCAGTTGCGTGCCACCCCGTACAGCCAGGGAAGCGGCGCGGGCGGCAGTTCGGCCCGGCGGCGCCAGGCCACCGTGAACACCTCCGCCACCACTTCCTCCACCGCGTCGGTCCGCCCCGCCAGTCGCCGTGCGACATAGCGGGTGACCGCCCAGTAGTGCTCGCGATAGGCAGCGGCGAAGATCTCGTCGTTGCTCATGCCCGGTTGGTGTCCGGCACCGGCCGGATCGTCACACCCCCGCTCCGTGATTCTTGTCGCGCCCTTCGAGTGTGACCCGCGCTGACCGTGCGGACACAGGCGGGGTGTGAAGAGCATCGACCTCAGGTTCCCCGACCCCAAGGGCGTCAGATGGCTGACGACCACCGATCACAAGACGATCGGGACGCTGTATCTCGTCACGGCGTTCGGTTTCTTCTGCCTGGGTGGCGTGATGGCGCTGTTCATGCGCGCCGAGCTGGCCCGGCCCGGTCTGCAGATCATGTCGAACGAGCAGTTCAACCAGGCGTTCACGATGCACGGCACGATCATGCTGCTGATGTTCGCGACGCCGCTGTTCGCCGGCTTCGCGAACTGGATCATGCCGCTGCAGATCGGCGCGCCGGACGTGGCCTTCCCGCGGCTGAACATGTTCGCCTACTGGCTGTATCTGTTCGGCTCGCTCATCGCGGTCGGTGGCTTCCTCACCCCGCAGGGCGCGGCCGACTTCGGCTGGTTCGCCTACTCCCCGCTGTCCGACGCGGTCCGCTCGCCCGGCATCGGCGCCGACATGTGGATCATGGGTCTGGCCATGTCCGGCTTCGGCACGATCCTCGGCTCGGTCAACTTCATCACCACCATCATCTGCATGCGCGCCCCCGGCATGACCATGTTCCGCATGCCGATCTTCGTGTGGAACGTGCTGCTGACCGGTGTGCTGGTGCTGCTCGCCTTCCCGGTCCTGGCCGCCGCCCTGTTCGCGCTGGAGGCCGACCGCAAGTTCGGCGCCCATGTCTTCGACGCCGCCAACGGCGGAGCACTCCTGTGGCAACACCTCTTCTGGTTCTTCGGCCATCCAGAGGTGTACATCATCGCGCTGCCGTTCTTCGGCATCATCTCCGAGGTCATCCCGGTCTTCAGTCGTAAGCCGATGTTCGGCTACATGGGTCTGATCGCCGCGACCATCGCCATCGCCGGCCTGTCCGTGACCGTGTGGGCGCACCACATGTATGTCACCGGCGGTGTGCTGCTGCCGTTCTTCTCCTTCATGACCTTCCTGATCGCCGTACCGACCGGGGTGAAGTTCTTCAACTGGATCGGCACCATGTGGAAGGGCTCGTTGTCCTTCGAGACACCGATGCTGTGGGTCATGGGTTTTCTCGTCACGTTCGTCTTCGGCGGCCTGACGGGCGTCATGCTCGCCTCTCCCCCCGTCGACTTCCACATCTCCGACTCGTACTTCGTGGTGGCCCACTTCCACTACGTCGTCTTCGGCACCGTGGTCTTCGCGATGTTCGCCGGATTCCACTTCTGGTGGCCGAAGTTCACCGGCAAGATGCTGGACGAACGCCTCGGCAAGATCACCTTCTGGACGCTGTTCACCGGCTTCCACGGCACGTTCCTGGTGCAGCACTGGCTGGGCGCGGAGGGCATGCAGCGCCGGATCCCGGACTATCTGGCGGTGGAGGGATTCACCACGCTCAATACGGTCTCCACGGTCTTCTCGTTCCTGCTGGGTCTGTCGATCCTGCCGTTCCTGTACAACGTGTGGAAGACGGCCAAGTACGGCAAGAAGGTCGAGGCCGACGACCCGTGGGGGTACGGCCGTTCGCTGGAGTGGGCGACGTCCTGCCCGCCGCCGCGGCACAACTTCCTCACCCTGCCGCGGATCCGCAGCGAATCCCCGGCGTTCGACCTGCACCACCCCGGGGTGTCCGGGGAAGCCGGGGAGCGGGAGTTGACGGCGCCGTGACCGCCACGGACGACGGGGCGCGCCAGGCGCGGGCGCTGGTCCGGGAGATCGAGGGTCATCTGCTGCTGGCCGCCGCCCGCGAGGAGGGCCGCATGGCCGCGGCCCGGCTCGCGGGGCGGCTGGGCTGGCTGACCGATACCCAACGTGAGGATCTGGAGCGGCAGTTCGAGGCGGAGTACCTGGGTCTGGCCCGTGCCTGCTGGCAGCGCACGGCACAGCGCGCCGAGGAACTGCGCCACGCGTACGAGAGCCGCTACCGGGCGCTGCGGCAACGCCTGCTGGCCTGCTTCCTGCTCGCCTGCGCGGTGCTTTCGGCGACCTTGCTGCTGACCCTGTCCGCAGCCCGCTGAGCGCTCCGCTGCACATGCCGCGCTAGGCCGTCGGTCGGCTACGGCGCCGTTGTGGCTGGTCGCGCAGTTCCCCGCGCCCCTTCGGGGCGCTGTCGCACCGCATCGGATTTCACTGGACCTGCTCAGCCCCGCCCCCGGCCGATTTTGTCGTGCGCGCGGTCTTGTGGCGGAGGCCACCCCACCTTACTTTTCAGTAAGTTCACTCTGAAGGCGCCCGTGTTCAGACTTCTCGCCCTGTCAGGGCACGCCCCCGCACGCACCCGCACCTCCCCCACCCAGAGGAGAGAGCAGTCATGCCCGCCTTCACCACCAGGCACCTGTGCGCCGTGGCCGCCGCACTCGCCTTGACCGCCACCGCTCCCGCCACCGCCGCTACCGCCGCCGCGTCCGGTGCCCCGGCGCTGCGCGAGGTGCTGTTCGTCGGCAACAACTGGGACGGCACCGCGGACGTCATCGCCTCCCGCGGCGACTTCACGAGGATCGGCCGGCTCGACGTCGTCCCGGACAAGGAGCGGCGGATGGCGGAGATCAACGCCGATCCGATCAAGTGGATCTACTTCATGGCCATCCGCAACGGCGTCGGCGAGGGCCACGACCAGTTCGCGGACGACATGTACTCCACCCCGGACGGCAGGTCGGTGGTGGTCTCCCGGCCCAGCTTCGCCGACGTGGTCTCGATCGACCTGGCCACCGGAGCGGTCAACTGGCGCTTCCCGGTGTCCGGTTACCGCGCCGACCACATGGCGGTCTCCCCCGACGGCACCCGGGTCGCGGTGTCCGCCTCGACCGGCAACACCGTGCACGTGCTGGACATCGGCACCGGCAGGCAGCTCGGTTCCTTCGCCACCGGTGACAAGCCGCACGAGAACGTGTTCACCAAGGACGGCAGATACCTCTGGAACATGTCCATCGGGGACGTCAACACCGCCCTGGACGACCCGTTCTGGGACTGGACGAAGGGTGACCGGCACATCACGGTGGTCGACGCGACGACGTATCGGCAGGTCAAGGTCATCGACATGCGCGAGCGCCTGGACGCCATCGGCCTCGACGACTTCTCGGACGCGGTCCGCCCCGCGGTCTTCTCCCCGGACGAGTCGAAGCTGTACTTCCAGGTCTCCTTCTTCAACGGCTTCCTGGAGTACGACGTCGCCGCCGACCGGATCACCCGGGTGAAGACCCTGCCGAAGAACCCGGCGACCAGCGAGGACCGCACCACCTGGGTCAACGACTCGCGCCACCACGGCATCTCGATGAGCCCGGACGGCACCAAGCTGTGCGTCGCGGGCACGATGGACGACTACGCCACCGTCGTGGACCGGGCGACCCTCCAGCAGGGCCCGCTGGTCGCCACGTCCAAGCCGTACTGGGCGACGGTCAGCGGCGACGGCAAGGACTGCGTGGTCTCCGAGAGCGGCGCCGACCAGGTCACCGCGATCGACTTCGCGACCGGGCGGAAGGTCGCCTCGGTCGCGGTCGGCGATCATCCGCAACGCGTCAGGCTGGGCCATGTCCAGGCCGACTGGACGGCTCCCGCGGGCGGCTGACGGCAGGTGCGGTGCCCGGATCCGGTGGGCGGCGGCCCACCTGAACCGCGGGCCGCCGCCGGCCGGCACCGCGCGGCCGGCGGGCCTCAGCCGCCCAGCCGGTTGGTGACGTTCAGCAGGTACTCCTTCCGGTTCAGCGGGTTGTGGTCGGTGCGCGGGCGCTCGGGGACCCTGCCACGGGTGACCGGGGCCCAGTGGTCGAAGGCGGTCTCCAACTCGCCCTCGCCGCGGGTCAGTCCGGGCAGCCGCTGGTCGAGTCCGTGCACCCGGGCGGCGGGCACCGCGCCCTCCAGCACGCACACCGAGCCGTGCGCCCGGGTGCTCTGCGGCACCGCGGCGAGCCGCGCGAGCACCGGCAGCAGGGTGCCCAGGGTGTCCGCCGGGGCCTCGATGCGGAAGCGGTGCATCGGTTCGTACACCCGGGTGCCCGCGCGCCGCAGCGCCTCGATCAGGACGAGCGGGGTGAGACCGCGGAAGTCGGCGCCGGTGCTGGACATGCTCTTGTCGAAGCCCTGGTGGGCGTGGCTCTGCCGGGGCGAGTAGCCGCTGTGGGTCATGGTCACCGCGCAGTCGGTGACCCGCCAGCCGTGCAGCCCCTGCCCGAGGGTGTCGCGCACGGTGTCCTCGACGGCCTTGAAGAAGGCGTACGGCATCGAGCCCAGCTCCACCGCCAGCCGGAAGCCGACGCCCGAGCCCACCGGGGCGGCGTCCACTCGCAGGCCGACGGTGGCGAGGAACGGGTTCCCGTCCTTCTTGTTGAACTCGACGGCCGCTCCGCTGCCCACCGGGCGTTCGACGCAGATGACGGTCGTCTCCCGGAAGGTGACGTCGAGGCCGTACTCGTCGGCGAGGGTCGCCTGGATCACCTCCTTCTGCACCTCGCCGTAGAGGGAGACGGAGGTCTCCTGCCGCCTCTCGTCGTGGCGCACGCCGATCAGCGGGTCCTGCTCGGCGAGCTGGGTGAGCGCGACGTGCAGCGCCCGCCGGTCCACCTGCGGGCCCGGCACGACGACGGTCTCCAGCGTCGGCGGCGCGAAGTGCCGCCGGTGGGCGGAGCGCGGACCGTCCGCGCGCTCTCCGGCGTCCGTGGTGTCCGGGGTCCCGCGGATGGTGTCCCCGATCCGGATGCCGCCGAGGCCCCACAGCCTGCCGATCCGGCCCGCGCCGACGCTCTCCTGCCGGACGTCGGTGCCGCGGTCGAAGACGCTGACCGCGGTGACCTTCCCCTCCTGCGGGCCGTCCCCGAACAGGATGCGGTCGCGGGTGCGCAGGGTGCCGGTGAAGACCCGCGCGTAGGCGACCTTCTCCCCCGCCGGGCCGCGGTCGACCTTGAACACCGTCGCCGACAGCGGCCCGTCGGGGTCGCCCGCGGCGGCGGGCAGCAGTTCCTCGATCCCGCCGAGCAGATCGGCCACGCCAGCGCCGGTGACGGCCGAGCCGAAGTAGACCGGGTGCACGCGGGCCCGCCGGGTCTGGGCGGCGAGGGCGGCGCGCAGCCGGGCGGGCGGAACGGAGTCCTGCACATAGGCGGCGAGCAGGTCGTCGTCCTGGTCGGCGAGTACGTCGAGCGCGGCCGGGAAGAGCCCGGGCACGAAGCGGGCGTCGCGTGAGCCGAGGCCGGTGGTGGTGCCCATCGGCACGAGCGCCGGGGTGAGCCGGCGGGCCATGGCGCGCAGCACCTCGTCCTCGCCCGCCCCGCGCCGGTCGATCTTGTTGACGAAGACCAGCGTGGGGATGCGCAGCCGCCGCAGGGTCCGCATCAGCACCCTGGTCTGCGCCTGGACGCCCTCGACGGCCGAGACGACCAGGACGGCGCCGTCGAGCACGCCGAGGACCCGTTCCACCTCGGCGATGAAGTCGGGGTGGCCGGGTGTGTCGATGAGGTTGACGGTCACGCCGTCGAGCGGGAAGGAGACGACCGCCGACTTGATCGTGATGCCGCGCTGCCGTTCCAGCGCGAGGGTGTCCGTCCGGGTGCTGCCGGCATCGACGCTGCCGACCTCGTCGATCACTCCGACGGAGTGCAGCAGCCGTTCGGTCAGGCTGGTCTTACCGGCGTCTACGTGCGCGAGGATTCCGAGATTGAGCAGATGCACTGTGCGTGATGTCCTTCGGCATGGGTGGGGTTCCTTCCTGCGGAGACATGCACGCAGCGCGCATCGTGGGTCCTCTCTGTGTGACGACTGGTCCGGTGCAGTGCAGCAGCACCGGCACTCGGGCCGCAACGGATTAACGGCCGGGCGCGAGGCGGCGGCGCAGCGCTCGCCGCGACCCCACCCCGGTCTTAGAGTGACGTACATCACGTCCGGTCGCCGGTATCCCTCGCTCACGCCCGCACGGTCTGGAGGGCACATGACCCACATCAAGGTGAAGGTGGACGGCACGCGCTACGAGGACGACGTGGAGCCCCGTCTCCTCCTCGCCCACTACCTGCGCGACCGGCTCGGCCTGACCGGCACCCCGATCGGCTGCGACACCTCCAACTGCGGGGCCTGCACGGTCGACCTGGACGGGGCGACCGTCAAGAGCTGCTCGGTGCTGGCCGTCCAGGCCGACGGGTCCGAGGTGACCACCGTGCAGGGCCTGGCCCGCGACGGGCGGCTGACGGCGTTGCAGCGCGCCTTCCACGAGCAGCACGCGCTCCAGTGCGGCTACTGCACCCCCGGCATGATCATGGCGGCACGGGATCTGCTGCGCGAGAACCCGCGCCCCGGCCCGGACGAGGTGCGTCAGGCCCTGGAGGGCAACCTGTGCCGCTGCACCGGCTACCAGAACATCGTCCGCGCGGTGCTCGCCGCCTCCGGACAGCAGCCCGCGTCCGGGCAGGAGAGCGCTCAGGAGGTCACGGCATGACCGATCAGGCCGTAGCACGCGAGGTCGGCCGCTCCCGGCTGCGCAAGGAGGACGCCCGGCTGATCACCGGCCAGACCAACTGGACCGACAACATCCAGGTCACCGGCCTGCTGCACCTCGCGGTGCTGCGCAGCCCGATGGCCCACGCGCGCATCCGCGCACTCGATGTGTCCCCTGCGCTCGAACGGCCCGGTGTGGTCGCGGCGTTCAGCGGCGCCGACCTCGCCGACGGGCTGGGCTCGCTGCCGTGCGCCTGGCCGGTGACCGAGGACATCGTGCTGCCCGGCCACCCGCCGATCGCGGTGGACGAGGTCCGCTACGCCGGTGACCCGGTCGCCGTGGTGGTGGCCCGCGACCGGTACGCGGCGGCCGACGCGCTGGAGGCGGTCGAGGTCGACTACGAGCCGCTGGAGCCGGTCCTCGACCTGGAGGCCGCGCTCGCGGACGACGCCCCGCTGGTCCACTCCGACAAGGGCACCAACCGCAGCTATGTGTGGCCGCTGGCGACCGGCGAGAGCTTCGCCGCGGTCCGCGAGCGCGCCGAGGTCACCCTGCGGCGCCGCTACCACCAGCAGCGTCTGATCCCCAACGCGATGGAGCCCCGCGCGGTCGTCGTCACCCCGCTGGCCGCCTCCGGCGAGTACACGGTCTACTCGGCGACGCAGATCCCGCACATCCTGCGGATCATGCTGGCGACCGTCACCGGTGTGCCCGAGCACAAGCTGCGCGTGATCGCCCCGGACGTGGGCGGCGGCTTCGGTTCCAAGCTCCAGGTGTACGGCGAGGAGGCCATCGCCCTGGCCGTCGCCCGCAGGCTGGGCCGCCCGGTGAAGTGGACCGAGTCCCGCTCCGAGGGCTATCTGGCCACCCACCACGGCCGCGGCATGATCCAGGACATCGAGGTGGCCGCCACCCGGGAGGGCAGGCTGCTCGGCCTCAAGGTGGACCTGATCGCCGACATGGGCGCCTATCTGATGCTCGTCACCCCGGGCATCCCGATCCTCGGCGCCTTCATGTATCCGGCGATCTACAAGATGGACTCCTACGAGTTCACCTGCACCGGTGTCTTCACCACCCGGACGCCCACCGACGCCTACCGCGGTGCCGGACGCCCGGAGGCGACGTTCGCCATCGAGCGGATCATGGACGAGCTGGCCGCGGAGCTGGGCCTCGACCCGGTCGAGCTGCGGCGCCGCAACTGGATCCGGCACGAGGAGTTCCCGTACACCACCATCGCCGGGCTCACCTACGACAGCGGCGACTACGAGGCCGCGACGGACAAGGCCCTCGCCCTGTTCGGCTACGACGAGCTGCGCGCCGAGCAGCGCGAACGCGACGCGCGCGGCGACACCGTACGCCTCGGCATCGGCGTGTCGACCTTCACCGAGATGTGCGGCCTCGCGCCGAGCCGGGTGCTGCGCGACCTCAGGTACGGGGCCGGCGGCTGGGAGGCGGCGAGCATCCGCATGCTGCCCACCGGCAAGGTCGAGGTGGTCACCGGCACCAGCCCGCACGGGCAGGGGCACGAGACCTGCTGGAGCCAGATCGCCGCCGACGTGCTCGGCGTGCCGTTCGAGGACGTCGAGGTGGTGCACGGCGACACCCGGTCCGCACCGCAGGGCATGGACACCTACGGCTCGCGGTCGCTGGTGGTCGGCGGCGAGGCCGTGCACAAGGCGGCGGCCAAGGTGGTGGACAAGGCCCGGAAGGTGGCCGCGCACCTGCTGGAGGCGAGCGAGCAGGACCTGGACTTCACGGACGGCGTGTTCTCCGTGAAGGGCTCACCCGAGGCACGCAGGACCATTCAGGAGATCGCCTTCGAGACGTTCTCCTCGCACGACCTGCCCGACGGCATGGAGCCGACCATCAACGCCGAGTATCTGGTCGACCCGGAGAACTTCTCCTACCCGCACGGCACCCATCTGTGCGCGGTCGAGGTCGACACGGAGACCGGGGCGACCCGTATCCGGTCCTACGTCTGCGTGGACGACGTCGGCCGGGTGGTCAACCCGATGATCGTCGAGGGGCAGGTGCACGGCGGGCTCGCGCAGGGCATCGCGCAGGCCCTGTACGAGGAGGCCGTCTACGACGACGAGGGCAACCTGGTCTCCGGCACCATGGCGGACTACCTGGTGCCGTCCGCGGCGGACCTGCCGGACTTCGTGACCGACCGCACCGAGACACCGGCCGCGTCGAACGCGCTGGGCGTCAAGGGAGTCGGCGAGGCGGGCACCATCGCCTCGACGCCCGCCGTGGTCAACGCGGTCGTGGACGCGCTCAGGCCGTTCGGCGTGCACGACGTGCGGATGCCCTGCACACCGGAGCGGGTCTGGCGGGCCGTGCGGTCGGCCGCCGCCGGGAAGGAGGCCGCCGCATGATTCCGCCCGCGTTCGAGTACACCCGTCCGCACAGCGTCGACGAGGCGGTGCGCGCGCTCGCCGAGGCGGGCGACGAGGCGAAGGTGCTGGCCGGCGGGCAGAGCCTGCTGCCGCTGCTGCGCCTCAGGCTGGCCTTCCCCGAACTCGTCGTGGACGTCGGCCGCATCCCGGGGCTGCGCGGGGTCCGCGAGGACGGCGACAGCCTCGTCATCGGTGCGCTGACCACTCACCACGACCTGATCCGCGACCCGCTGGTCCGCCGGCACGCGGGACTGCTCGCGGCGGCCACACGGACCGTCGCCGACCCCGCCGTACGGCACCGGGGCACCCTCGGCGGCTCCCTGGCGCACGCCGACCCGGCCGGTGATCTGCCCGCGGTGCTGCTGGCGCTGGACGGCGACATGGTCGCCGTAGGCCCACGGGGGCGGCGCACCGTCCCGGCGGGCGAATTCTTCGTGGACTACTTCCAGTCCGCGCTGGCCCCCGACGAACTGCTGGTTCAGGTGCGGGTACCGAAGACGGACGGCTGGGACTTCCACTACGAGAAGTTCCACCGGGCCGCCCAGTCCTGGGCGATCGTCGGCGTGGCCGCCCTGGTGCGCCGGGACGACGGCCGGATCGCCGAGGCCCGCATCGGCCTCGCGAGCATGGGCAGCACCCCGCTGCGGGCGGTGGCCGCCGAGCGGGCCCTGGCCGGCGCCGCGGATCCGGACGCCGTCACCCGGGCCGCCGAGCAGGCCGCCGAGGGCACCAGGCCCGCCCAGGACGTGTCGGGCTCGCCCGAGTACCGGGCGCACCTCGCGCGGGTGCTGACCCGGCGGGCGGTCCTGACCGCCACCGGAGCGAGGTGAGCGCCGATCACCCGGATGGAAGACCCGGAGCAGGTACGGGCCCGGCTTCAGGAGACGGGGTACCTCGTCGACGAGGGGCTGGCCGTCACCTGCTTCCTGGCCCTGAGACTGCACCGGCCGCTGTTCTGCGAGGGAGACGCGGGCGTCGGCAAGACCGCGCTCGCCGCCGCCCTCGCCGAGGCGCTCGACGCCCCGCTGATCCGGTTGCAGTGCCACGAGGGCATCGACGCCGCGCAGGCCCTGTACGACTGGGACTTCCCGCGCCAGCTGCTGCATCTGCGGGCCGCCGAGGCGGCCGGGGTCACCGACGCCGACCGGCTGGAGAGCGAGCTGTACGACCGGCGGTTCCTGATCGCCCGGCCGCTGCTGCGGGCGTTGCAGACCTGCCCCTCGGTGCTCCTGGTCGACGAGATCGACCGGGCCGACGACGAGTTCGAGGCGTTCCTGCTGGAGCTGCTGTCCGAGTACTCGGTGACCGTGCCGGAGCTGGGCACGCTGCGCGCAGAGGTGCCGCCGGTCGTGGTGCTGACCTCGAACCGGACCCGGGAGGTGCACGACGCGCTGAAGCGGCGGTGCCTGTACCACTGGTTCGACCATCCCTCCTTCGCCCGCGAACTGGCCATCGTGCGCCGCCGGCTGCCGGGGGTCGCGGAGCGGCTGGCCGAGCAGGTGACCGCCCTGGTGCAGGCGCTGCGGGGCGCCGACCTGATCAAGCCGCCGGGCGTGGCCGAGACGATCGACTGGGCGCAGGCCCTGGACGCCCTCGGGGCGAGCGAGGTCGACGCGGAGCTGGCGGTGGCCACCCTGGGCTCGGTGCTGAAGTACCGGGAGGACACGGAGCGGGCGCGGGGTCTGGACCTCACGGCGGTGCTGGCGGCCCGGGGAGCGCGGGCGCCATGACGGACAGCGGACGCGGAGGGGTCGAAGGGCGGTGGGCGGACGGGCCCGCGGGGCCCGACACGGTGCTGCTCGGCTTCGTGCGCGCGCTGCGGGCTGCGGGAATCGACGCGAGCACCGAGCGGCTGTACGCCTTTCTGCGGGCGGTCGACGTCCTGCGGCCCGGGGTGCGTGCGGACGTGCACGCGGCGGGCCGGGCCACGCTGTGCGGCGGGCGGGACGACCTGGAGCGGTACGAGCGGGTGTTCGCCGCGTACTTCGGGCCGGCGGGCGGCCCCGCGCCGCCTCCGGCGCGTACCGCCGCCCCGCCCCGGGCCCGGACCCGGATTGCCGTGCGGGACGCCGCGTCCGGTGCCCGCGCGGCGGACGACGGAGCGCCGCCGGGGCCGCCCGCCCTGGCGTTCGCCAGCTCCACCGAGGTGCTGCGCCGTCGCGACCTCGGCGAGCTGGACGCCGCCGAACGCGCCCAGCTCAACCGGCTGCTGGCCGCGTTCGCGCCGCACGGGCAGACCCGGCTGTCCGCGCGCCGCCGGCCGGCCCGGCACGGCGCCGTCGACCCGCGCCGGACCGTGCGGGAGCTGCTGCGACGCGGCGGGGAGCCCGCGCTGCTGCGCCGGCACGCGCGGGTGCGCCGGCCGCGCCGGGTGGTGCTGCTGGTCGACGTGAGCGGTTCGATGGCGCCGTACGCCGATGCGCTGCTGCGGTTCGCGCACGCGGCGGCCCGGCGGGCGCCGACGGAGGTGTTCACCATCGGCACCCGGCTGACCCGGGTGACCCGCGAACTCGGCCACCGCGACCCCGACCTGGCGATGGCGGCGCTCGCGGCGGCCGTGCCCGACTGGCGCGGCGGCACCCGGCTCGGCGTGTTGCTGCGCGAGTTCCTGAGCCGCTGGGGGCAGCGGGGCATGGCGCGCGGCGCGGTCGTCGTGCTGCTCTCGGACGGCTGGGAGCGCGGCGATCCCGGGCTGCTCGGGGCGCAGATGCGCCGGCTGCACGCGCTGGCGCACCGGGTGATCTGGGCCAACCCCCGCAAGGCGCGCCCCGGTTACGCGCCGCTGGCCGGGGGGATGGCGGCGGCCCTGCCGAGCGTGGACACGTTCGTCGAGGGGCACAGCCTGGCGGCGCTTGAGCGGCTGGCGGCCGTGGTGGGCGGGGCGGCGGCGGATGATCCGGCCGAGGCCGCCGGACGGAGAGGAGCGGAGCGTGCGTGAGATTCTTCCGGCCCTGGAGCGCTGGTACGCGGCGGGCGTCCCGTTCGGGCTCGCCACGGTCGTCGCGGTCAGTCGCAGCGCGCCGCGCGGGCCCGGCGCGGCCATGGCGGTCGGGCCCGGCGACGAGGTCGTGGGCAGCGTGTCCGGCGGCTGTGTGGAGGGCGCCGTCTTCGAACTGGCGCAGGAGGTCGTGGCGAGCGGCGAGGCCCGCGTCGAGACCTTCGGCTACAGCGACGAGGACGCGTTCGCGGTCGGTCTGACCTGCGGCGGTGAGATCACCCTGCTGGTGCGGCCGGTGACGCCCGCGGCCGATCCCGTCTTCGGCGCCGTCGCCGCGTCGGTGGCGCGCGGCGAACCCGTGACGGTGGCCACGGTGGTCGACGGTCCTGCACCGCGCGGCGCCACGCTCGCGGTGTGGCCGGGCGCGGTGGCCGGCACCCTCGGCACATCCGGTCTGGACGCGGCGGTCACCGCGGACGCGCGCGGCGAACTGGCCGTCGGCGCCACCGGGTCGAGGCACTACGGCCGGCACGGCGAGCGCCGCGAGGACGCCGTCACCGTGTTCCTCCACTCGTTCGCGCCGCCGCCCCGGATGCTGGTCTTCGGCGCGATCGACTACGCGGCGGCGGTGGCCCGCATCGGCGACTTCCTCGGCTACCGGGTCACCGTGTGCGACGCCCGCCCGGTCTTCGCCACGCCGAAGCGGTTCCCGGCGGCCGTGGACGTCGTCGTGGACTGGCCGCACCGCTATCTCAGCGGCACCGACACCGACGAGCGGACGGTGATCTGCGTGCTCACCCACGATCCGAAGTTCGACGTGCCGCTGCTTCAGGAGGCGCTGCGCCGGCCGGCCGCGTACATCGGGGCGATGGGCAGCCGTCGCACCCATGACGAGCGCAGGAAGCGGCTGGCCGAGGCCGGGGTGGGCGCGCGGGAGCTGGCGCGGCTGCGCTCGCCGCTCGGTCTTGACCTCGGGGCCCGTACGCCCGAGGAGGTCGCCGTGTCCGTCGCCGCCGAGATCGTCGCGCTGCGGTGGGGCGGCAGCGGCGTGCCCCTGACCGCGACCGCCGGGGCCATCCACCCGGCGGGCGCCCGCTGAGTGCGAGGAGGAAGTCATGGAGCTGCACCACGAGTTCACCGTCCCCGTCCCGGTCGACGACGCCTGGCGCGCGCTCCTCGACGTCGAGCGCATCGCGCCGTGCCTGCCGGGTGCCACGGTGGAGGAGTACGACGGCACGACGGTGACCGGCGGGGTGAAGGTCAAGGTCGGCCCGGTCACCGTGACCTACCGGGGCACCGCCGTCTTCGAGGAGAAGGACGGGACGGCGCACCGGATGGTGCTGGTGGCGAGCGGCCGGGAGACCCGGGGGCAGGGCACGGCCCGGGCCACCGTCACCGGCACGCTGAGCGGGCGGGACGGCGGCACGGCGGTGGCGGTGGACACCGATCTGACGGTGACCGGGCGGCCGGCGCAGTTCGGCCGCGGGGTGCTCGCGGAGGTCGGCGACCGGCTGGTGGGGCAGTTCGCCGAGTGTCTGGCCGAGCGGCTGGCCGAGCGACCCGAGGCCCCGGCCCCGGCCCCGGCAGAACCGGAACCCCTGAACCTGATCCGCACGGCCGGTGTCCCGGTGGCCAAGCGTGCGGCGGTCGCGACGGCGGCGCTGGGCGTAGTCCTGCTGCTATGTGCGGGCGTACGCCGATGCCTGCGATCCCGCCACCCCCACTGAACCCCCGCACAGCAGCGCCCCAAAGGGGCGCGGGGAACGGCGCGAACAACCACGACACACCCGCAGCCAACCGACAACAACACACCGCAGCCCAACCAGCGCAGCACCACGGTACGGCAGCGCCCCGCAAGGGGCGCGGGGAACGGCGCGAGCAACCACGACACACCCGCAGCCAACCGACAACAGCACACCGCAGCCCGACCAGCGGAGCGCTACCGCAGTCGGTGGAGCGTCACGTCCGTGAGGGCGGCGTCGGTCAGGGTCGCCGTGAGGTACGTGCAGTGGGGCTGGCGGCGGCGGTCGGTGGGTGAGCCGGGGTTGAGCAGCCGCAGCCCGGTCGGGGCCGTGCTGTCCCAGGGGATGTGGCTGTGGCCGAAGACCAGCACGTCCAGGTCGGGGAAGCGGGCGGCGCAGCGCGCCTCGCGGCCCGCGGCGGGCCCGGTCTCGTGGACGACGCCGAAGCGCAGGCCGCCGAGTTCGACGCGGGCCACTTCGGGCAGGCGGGCGCGCAGCTCGGGTCCGTCGTTGTTGCCGTACACCGCGACCAGCCGCCGGCTGCGGCTCTCCAGCAGATCGAGGGTGGCGGTGTCGACCCAGTCGCCGGCGTGGAACACCACGTCGGCGTGCGGGAGTTCGGCGAGCAGTGGCTCCGGCAGCCGTTTGGCGCGCCGGGGCAGATGCGTGTCGGACATGAGGAGCAGGCGCACAGGGTCAGCGTAGGACAGCGCGCCCCGGCGGCCAGGCGGCGAAATCCCAGCACCGCTCCGGCCGAATTCATCAGGTCAAACTGAACAGGTGCAACTGGACAGTTTCGGCTGTGCGACCTAGGGTGCTCGCCATGGACGACATCTCCGACTCCGCCGCCCGGGCCGCACGCGAGCTGCGCGTGGTGTTCAGCCGGCTGCGGCGCCGCATACGGGAGGTCGCGCGGGACACCGACCTCACGCCCTCCCAGGAGTCGGCGCTCACCCTGGTGGGCAAGCACGGCGCGGCCACCGCCAGCGCCCTGGCCTCCGCCGAGGGCGTACGACCGCAGTCGATGGCCGCCACCCTCGCCGCGCTCGACCAGCACGGCCTGATCCGGCGCGCCCCCGACCCCGACGACGGACGCCGGCAGCTGGTCACCCTCACCGACGCGGGCCGGGCCCGTGTCGCAGGCAACCGGCAGGCGCGCGAGGAGTGGCTGGCCCGGGCCTTCCAGGACCGGTTCACCGAGGACGAGCGCCGCACGGTCCTGAAGGCGCTGACCCTCATGGAACGCCTGTCGCAGCAGTGACACCGAGGCCCGCCCCGCCGCACCATCCACCGAGACACACACCCCGAAAGGCCCGACCGATGGCACTCACCGCCCTCGACCCCCGTACCGCCCTCGTCGTGATCGACCTCCAGCGCGGCATCGCCTCCGCGCCCACGCAGCCGTACGGCGGCCCCGAGGTGGTGGCCCGCTCCGCGGAGCTGGCCGACGCCTTCCGCGCCCATGACCTGCCCGTGGTCCTGGTCCGGGTCTCCTTCGCCGCGGACTGGGCGGACCGGGTCCCCGGCCGCACCGAGCACCAGGGTCCCGGCGGCGCCTACCCGGAGGGCTGGGACGTGATCGTCGACGAGTTGTCCGGACACCCCGGCGACATCCGCGTCACCAAGCACAACTGGGGCGCCTTCCACGGCACCGACCTCGACGTCCAGCTGCGCCGCCGGGGCGTCACCCAGATCGTGCTGACCGGCATCGCCACCAGCATCGGCGTCGAGTCCACCGCCCGCGCCGCCTACGAGCACGGCTACCACGTCACGGTCGCCACGGACGCCGTCGCCGACATGACGCCCGAGGCGCACGCGAACAGCGTCGAGCGGATCTTCCCGCGGCTCGGCGAGACGGGCACGACGCAGGAGATCCTTCAGCTCCTGGCCAAGACCCACGGCTGACCCCGCCCCGGCCCGGCCCCGGTGCGGGGTGGTCGCCGCCCGCACCGGCGACCGGGTTAACATTCGGCAACGCATGCCGTGCCACCAAGGCAACGGGAAGCGAGCTAAGGGGGCTTGGAAGCCGGATGCCGGTCAAGGTCAGTGTCATCGTCCCCGTCTACAACCCCGGGCCGTACATCGAGGACTGCGTCGCCTCGATGCTGCGGCAGTCGCTGCCCGACGACGAGTACGAAGTGATCTTCGTCGACGACGGCTCCACCGACGCCACCCCGGCGAGACTGGACGAGCTGGCCGCCGAGCACCCGCAGATCACGGTCATCCACCAGCCGAACTCCGGCTGGTCGGGCAAGCCCCGCAACGTGGGGATCGCCGCCTCCCGCGGCGAGTTCGTGATGTTCGTCGACAACGACGACTACCTCGGCGACGAGGCCCTGGAGCGGATGTACGAGTACGGGGTGGCGCACAAGGCCGACGTGATCGTGGGCAAGATGGCCGGCAAGGGCCGGCCGGTCCCGGTGGAGCTGTTCCGGCGCAACCATCCGCGCGCCACCGTCGGCAACGCCCCGCTCATCGACAGCCTCACCCCGCACAAGATGGTCCGGCGCGCCTTCCTGGAGCGCACCGGACTGCGCTTCCCCGAGGGCCGGCGCCGTCTGGAGGACCACGTCTTCGTCACGGAGGCGTATCTGCGCGCGGACAACGTCTCCGTGCTCAGCGACTACGTCTGCTACTACCACGTGAAGCGGGGCGACGCCTCGAACGCCGGTTTCCAGCCCTTCGAACCGGTCGGCTACTTCAAGAACCTCCGCGAGGCCCTGGACGTCGTCGAGCGGTACACCGAGCCGGGCCCGCTGCGCGACCGGCTGCTGCGCCGCTGGCTGCGCGTCGAGATCGTCGACCGGATGAGCGGCCGGCGCCTGCTCGGCCTCCCCGACGACTACCGGCGGCAGTTGTTCCAGGAGATGCACAAGGTGGTCGTGGAACGGTTCGGGCCGGGCGTCGCCCCCGGTCTGCGCCCGGGGCAGCGCATCGTCGCCGCGCTGATCAGGGACGGCCGGTACGACGACCTGGTCGCCCAGGCCGAATGGGAGGCCGGGGTCGGCCCGCGGGCCGTGCCGACCGGCGTGGAGTGGCGCGACGGCACGCTGCGGGTCTCCTTCCGCGCCGAGTACCAGCACGGCGGCGAGCCCCTGACCTTCCCCGTCGACGGGGAAGGCACCCCCGCGGCCACACCGCCACAGGACCTGGACCAGGCGGTGGCCTGGCTGGGCGCGGACGCCGTCGACGGCTTCGAGAAGGCGACCGTCGACCTCGTCCTGCGCGACCGCGCCAGCTCCGCCTCCTTCTTCCAGCCGGTGGAGGTCACCCGTGAACGGGTCCCGGCCGGCGACGGCCGCGTCCGGCTGGTGCTGCACGCGACGGCCGGCGTCGATGCCGGCACCGCGGCGGGCGGCACCGCGCTGCACGCCGGCCTGTGGGACGCGTACGTGCGGTTCGGCCTCGGCGGCTGGACCAAGGAGTGCCGGCTGGGCCCGGTCCGCGGGCCCGACCGGCCCACGCCGCCCGCCGGAGTCGTCGCGGACCGCGTGGTGCTGCCGTACTGGACCAAGCAGCACGACAACTTCTCCCTGGACGTCGACCGGGCGGGCAAGGCGCTCGGCCTCGGCCGGCTGACACCCGAGGACGCCGCGGTCTCCGACACCCATCCGCTGAGCGCCGCGCTGCCCCTGTACGTCCCCGACCGCATCCCCGTCCTGGTGCGGCTGACCAACGCGGCGACCGGCGAGCGGCGGCAGCGGACCGGGACGCTCACCCCGGCCGAGGGCACCCGCTCGCTGCTGGAGGCCGGGGTGCCGCTGCGCGAGCTGCGCGGGGCCGCCTGGCGGCTTGAGGTGTGCCTCGTCCCGCAGGCCGAGGCGCCCCGCTTCCTGCCGCTGCCGCTCGTCCTGCGGCCCGGACGCGGCGGCGGCGCCCTGCTGAGCCGTCCCGCCGCGCCGGGATGGGTGCGCCGGCTGGTGCGCCGGGCGCGGCGCGTCCTGGACGCCGTACTGCGCGGGACGGCGTCGGGGGCGGGGGCACCGCGGGCGACGGCACGGAAGGGATGACACAGTGCGGGAACTGGAGATCTCGGACGCCTGGGTCCTGGAACCCAAGGTCTTCCCGGACCACCGGGGCAGCTTCCACGAGTGGTTCCGGGGCGAGGAGTTCCGCGAGGCCACCGGCTACGACCTGAACCTCGCCCAGGCCAACTGCTCGGTGTCCCGGCGGGGTGTGCTGCGCGGGGTGCACTTCGCCGACGTGCCGCCCGGCCAGGCCAAGTACCTGACCTGTGTCCGCGGGGCCGTGCTCGACGTGGTCGTGGACATCCGCGTCGGCTCGCCCACCTACGGCCGGTGGGAGGCGCTGCGCCTTGACGAGGACAACCGGCACGCGGTCTTCCTCGCCGAAGGGCTCGGGCACGCGTTCATGGCGCTCACCGACGACGCCACGGTGCTGTACCTGTGCTCGACCGGCTACGCGCCGAAGCGTGAGCACGCGGTGCACCCGCTGGACCCGCGGCTGGGCATCGAGTGGCCGCGGGGCATCACACCCGTGCTGTCCGAGAAGGACGCCGCGGCGCCCACCCTGGCCGAGGCGGAGCGGTCCGGTCTGCTGCCCTCTCACGCGGACTGCTCCGCCCACTACGAGCGGCTGCGCTCCGGGCGGCTCAGCGGCTGACGCCGTACTGCGCCACCGCACGGCGCAGCGGCTCCCAGCCGCGGGACCGCTTGGTGCCACGGTTGCGGGCCGCCGCGAGCGGCCCCCAGAAGCCGGCCGACAGCAGCGCCTCGGGCCGCACGGCCGTGGTGCGCTCCAGGATCGACTCGGGCACCTTCTGCGGATCGGGCACCTCGAACTCGGCGACGATCTCGTCGTAGTTGTCCCTGAGCACCGTGTCGGACGGGTCGGCCCCGAAGACCAGGAGCTGCCCGGTGGGAGCGGTGTCGACGAGGACCGTCACGAGGTCGGGCCGGTGGCGGCCCAGGATCTCCACGAGCTTGTAGACGTCGCCGGTCCAGGCGTTGGTGTGCCGGTCCCGGGCCGCCTCGTCCACGGTGCGCGGCAGCATGTCGTCGAAGACGATCACGCTGGCCCAGTCCGAGTGCCGCTCGATGTTCATGAAGTCGCGCAGCGCGTACTCGAACAGGTGCATGCCGTCGATGAACGACAGATCGAGGGTGGTGCGCC
Organism: Streptomyces diversicolor; assembly: GCF_057537855.1. Taxonomy (NCBI): domain Bacteria; kingdom Bacillati; phylum Actinomycetota; class Actinomycetes; order Kitasatosporales; family Streptomycetaceae; genus Streptomyces; species Streptomyces diversicolor. The sequence goes on along the minus strand of NZ_BAAJXA010000024.1, from coordinate 58,162 downwards.
GCCAGTACCCGAGCGGGCTGCGGTTGCGGGCGATGTTGCGCAGCGGGTGCCGGCCGCCCCGCAGATGCGCGAGCGGGTTCTCGCGGGCGAAGAAGTCGTCGCTGGTCGCCTTGGCGAGGTGGACGTCGCAGCGGATCTCCGTGACCACCTTGAACGCGGGGTCGATCGCGATGCTCGGCACCCGGGACAGCGTCAGGCTGCGGCCGTCGTTGACGCCGATCTCCAGGTAGTTGCGGTTCGCGGTGACCTTGTGCAGTTCCCGCAGGAACTCGTGCCGTTTCACTGGGACATCTCCTCGCGGATGTGGGGCAGTGCTTCGTGCAGGGCGGCCCGCCAGTCGCGCGGCGGTGCCAGGCCGATCTCCCGCCACCGGCCGTGCCCGAGGGCGCTGTAGGCGGGCCGGGGCGCGGGACGCGGGAACGCGGCGCTGCCGACCGGGCGCACCCGGTCCGGGTCCGCGCCCACCAGCGCGAACACCTCCCGGGCCAGTTCGTGCCAGCTGGCCTCGCCGCGACTGGTGGCGTGGAACACTCCGTGCGGGCCGCCGTCCGGGGTGAGCCGGGCGGCGAGGTCCGCGATCCGGGCGGCCACGTCCGCGCTCCAGGTGGGCTGGCCACGCTGGTCGTCGACCACGTCGACGGTGTCGCGGCGGGCCTCCAGTTCCAGCATGGTGCGCACGAAGCTGGGCCCGTGGACGCCGTACAGCCAGGCGGTGCGGACGACGACGGCGCCCGGGAGTTCGCCGAGCACCGCACGCTCGCCGGCGAGCTTGGTGCGGCCGTAGGCGGTGCGCGGGGCCGGCGGGTGGTCCTCGGGGTAGGGCGTGCGGGCGACGGTCCCCGTGGCCGGGTCCGGGGTGCGGGGCTGCCGCTCGCCGTCGAAGACGTAGTCGGAGGAGATGTGCACCAGGCGGGCGCCCCGGGCGGCGCAGGCGCGGGCGAGCAGGCGCGGCCCGTCGCCGTTGACGGCGAGCGCGCGGGCCTCGTCAGTCTCGGCGGCGTCGACGGCGGTGTACGCCGCGCAGTTGACGACCACGTCCGGGCGGTGCTCCTCGAACGCCCGCCGTACCGCGTCGGGTTCGGTGATGTCGAGTGCCGCGCGGTCGAGGCCGCGTACGTGCGCGCCGCGGCGGAGCAGTTCCTCAACCGTGTCCCGGCCGAGCATGCCGCCCGCCCCGGTGACCAGCCACCTCATCGCGCCCCCCGCTGTTTGAGCGGCTGCCACCAGGCGCGGTTCTCGCGGTACCAGGCGACGGTCTCGGCGAGGGCGGTGGTGAAGTCGCGCCGCGGGCGGTAGCCCAACTCGTCGCGGGCCTTGCTCCAGTCGACCGAGTAGCGCAGGTCGTGGCCCTTGCGGTCCGCGACGTGGTCGACCCGGTCCCAGTCGGCGCCGCAGGCCGCCAGCAGCAGGGCGGTGAGGTCCCGGTTGCTCAGCTCGGTGCCGCCGCCGATGTTGTAGACCTCGCCGGGGCGGCCCTTCGTTCGGACCAGTTCGATGCCCCGGCAGTGGTCGTCGACGTGCAGCCAGTCGCGGACGTTGCGCCCGTCCCCGTACAGCGGGACCCTGAGGCCGTCCAGCAGGTTGGTGACGAACAGCGGGACGACCTTCTCCGGGAACTGGTGCGGGCCGTAGTTGTTGGAGCAGCGGGTGACCCGGACGTCGAGGCCGTGGGTGCGGTGGTAGGCGAGGGCGAGCAGGTCGGCGGACGCCTTCGAGGCGGAGTAGGGGGAGTTGGGGGCCAGCGGGTGGGTCTCCGGCCAGGAGCCTGACGCGATGGAGCCGTAGACCTCGTCGGTGGAGATGTGCACGAACGGGCCGACGCCGTGGCGCAGGGCCGCGTCCAGCAGCGTCTGGGTGCCGACCACGTTGGTGAGCACGAACGCGCCGGCCGCGTCGATCGACCGGTCCACGTGTGATTCGGCGGCGAAGTGCACGACCTGGTCGGCGTCCGCCATCAGCTTGTCGACCAGTCCCGCGTCGCGGATGTCGCCGTGCACGAAGTCGAGGCGGGGGTGGCCGACGGGCAGGTTGGTCAGCGTGCCGGCGTAGGTGAGCTTGTCGAGCACCGTGATCCGGGGCGTGTGCGGGGCGTCGGCGGCGAGCAGCGCGCGCACGTACGCGGAGCCTATGAACCCGGCGGCGCCGGTGACGAGGAGATTCATGAACGGATCTGCACCTTGCTGTGGTCTCCGAGGACGAGGCGGTGGGCACTGGGCACCTTGGCCGTCGGGGTCACCTCGACATGCCGGCCGATCAGCGAGGACTCGATCCGGCCCACCCCGTCGATGGACGAGTCGCGCAGCACGATGGAGAACTCCAGCTCGCTGCCGGTGATCCGGCAGTTCTCCGCGACGGAGGTGAAGGGCCCGACGTAGGAGTCGCGGACGACGGTCCCGGCCCCGATGACGGCGGGGCCGACGATCCGCGAGTTGAGTATGCGCGCGCCGCGCTCGACCACCACCCGGCCGACGGTCTCGGACCGCTCGTCCACCTCACCGTCGATGCGCCGCTGCACGGACTCCAGGACGGTCCGGTTGACCTCCAGCATGTCGCCGACGTTGCCGGTGTCCTTCCAGTAGCCCTCGACGAGCGTGGAGCGCACGTCGGCGTCGGCGTCGATGAGGTGCTGGATGGCGTCGGTGATCTCCAACTCGCCGCGCCAGGACGGCCGCACGGCGCGTACGGCCTCGTGGACGGCGGGGCTGAACAGATAGACCCCGACCAGCGCCAGGTCGCTCTTGGGCCGCCGCGGCTTCTCTTCGAGGCCCACCACCCTGCCGGACGCGTCGAGTTCGGCGACGCCGAAGGAGCGCGGGTCGGGGACGTGGGTGAGCAGGATCTGGGCGTCGGGGCGGCACACCCGGAACTCCTCGACGAGGTCGCTGATGCCGCCGACCACGAAGTTGTCGCCGAGATACATCACGAAGTCGTCGTCCCCGAGGAAGTCCCGCGCGATCAGCACCGCGTGGGCCAGTCCCAGGGGCCGTTCCTGGGGTATGTACGTCACCTTCAGGCCGAACGCCGAGCCGTCGCCGACCGCCGCCTCGATCTCGGCGGCGGTGTCGCCGACGATCATCCCTACCTCGGTGATCCCGGCCGCCGCGATGGACTCAAGGCCGTAGAACAGCACGGGCTTGTTGGCCACCGGCACGAGCTGTTTCGCCGATGTGTGCGTGATCGGACGCAGCCGTGTACCGGCGCCGCCGGAGAGCACGAGTGCCTTCATCTGCCACACCCTATAGGCGATCGTCCGGATCGGACCTTCGTTTGTCTTGCCGGCCGGTTACGACGGTACGTCCTCGGTGCTACCGGAACCTTTCCGGGGGGTGGAATCCGGCTGGGCGCGGTGCCGCCGTCACCGGGGCGACGGTGTCAGTTCCCCTCCGGTTCGCTCGCGTCCCGCTGCACCTCGGCCTCGACGTCGGTCAGGGACCGGCCCTCGTCGCGGGCGTACTCCCTCAGCGCGGTCTGCAGGTCCCGGGCCAGGTCCCGCCAGGCCCGTACGGCGGTCTCGTAGGTGTCCGCCTGGGTGGCGGTCAACTGGGCCTCGGCCGGGGGTCCGTAGGCTTCCCGCAGCTCCTGTACCTGGGCGTGGGCGGCGTCGGCCGCGCGCTGTTTGGCGACGAGTTCTTCGAAGGTGTGCGACACGGCATGGACCCTAGGCACGGCGTGCGCGCCGTGCCACCGCGACCTGCCGGGCGGGCCGGGCACCGGTACCCGTGTGGCGGTCAGCCGCCGAGCGTCAGCTCGGCCCACACCTGTTTGCCGCCGCCCGCCGGTACCGTCCCCCACGCCGCCGACATGGCCTCCACCAGCAGGATGCCCCGGCCGCCGGTTGCCTCCCAGCCGAGGCTGGTGGGTCTGACGGGGGTGCGGGGCGAGACGTCGGCGACGGCGACGCGGAAGCGGTGGTTGACCAGTGTGAGGTCGAGGCGTACCTGGCCGTCGGTGTGCACGAGCGCGTTGGTGACCAGTTCGGAGACGACGAGGAGCACGGCGTCCCAGGTGTCGGCGGGCACGCCCCAGGAGCGCAGGGTGCGCCGGGTGAAGCGGCGGGCGTGCCGCACCGCCTCGGGCACCCGCCACACGGTCCAGCTCTCCCGTCGCGGGCGTACGGCCATGCCGTCGTAGCGCAGGAGCAGCAGCGCCACGTCGTCGCCGCGGTGGGCGCCGCCGAGCAGGGCGTCGGCGACCTGCCCCAGGTGGGCCGGGTCGGCGGCGGCCAGTTCGCGGGCGAGCCGGGCAAGGCCCGCGTCGACGTCCTCCTCGGCGGACTCGACCAGGCCGTCGGTGGTCAGCGCGAGCAGGGTGCCGGGCCGCAGCCGCAGCTGGGTCATCGGGAAGTCGGCCTGGGGCAGCACGCCCAGCGGGGGTCCGCCCGCGGCCTCCACGACCTGTGTGCCGGCGTCCGGGTGGCGCAGCACGGGGGGCAGGTGACCGGCCCGTACGCACCAGGCCGAGCCCTCCTCCATGTCGACGTCGACGTAGGCGCAGGTGGCGAAGAGGTCCGTCTCCATCTCCAGCAGGAGCCGGTTGGCGTGCGAGACGACCACGTCGGGCGGGTGGCCCTCGGCGGCGTAGGCGCGCAGCGCGGTGCGCATCTGGCCCATGAGGGTGGCGGCGCCCGCGTTGTGGCCCTGGACGTCGCCGATGACGAGGGCGACGTGGTTGTCGGGCAGCGGGATCACGTCGTACCAGTCGCCGCCGACCTCCAGGCCCGCGGTGGTGGGCAGATAGCGGGCGACGGCGACCCCGCCGGGCAGCCGGGGCAGCCGGCGCGGCAGCAGGGCGCGTTGCAGCATGCCGACCAGTTCGTGCTCGGCGTCGAAGGCGCGAGCGCGCATCAGGGCCTGCCCGGCCAGGCCCGCGGAGGCGGTGAGCAGGGCGCGCTCGTCGGGGCCGAAGTCGTGGGGGCGGTCCCAGCCGATCAGACAGGCGCCGACGGTGCGGCCTGCGGCGGACAGCGGCAGCACGGCAAGGCCGCCGGGCCCGACCCCGGCGAGTGCGGGCTCCAGGGCGGTGCCCGCGGGCCAGATCCGGGCGCGGCCCTCGCTGAGGGCCGCGGCGAGGGTGGGCATGGAGCGCACCGGGGCGTCGGGCCACTCGGTGCGCCATTCGCTGCGCCACAGCTCGGGCCAGGCCGCGGGTTCGGGCGGGTCGAGGACGATGACCACGAGCCGGTCGTTCTCCAGCTCGGCGAGGGCGATCCGGTCGGCCTGGAGCGGTCCGCGCAGCGCGGCCACCACGGCCTTGCTGACGTCCTTGACGGTGCCCGCGGTGGCGAGGGAGGCGGCCAGCCGCTGCACACGGGCCACATCGGTGACGTCCGAACGGACCGTGGAGGCGTCGGCGACGGTGCCGACGAGCCGGGCCGGGCGGCCGTCGCCGCCGGACAGCAGCCGGCCGCGCAGCCGCAGCCACTTCGGCGGGCCCGGGGGTTGCAGGACACGGAACTCCAGCTCGCGTTCGCCGAGCGACATGTGGTCGGCCTCGACGACGGACATGAGCGAGGGCAGGTCCTCGGGCACGGTCAGGCCGAGCAGTGTCTCCACCTTGCCGTCAAAGGTTTCCCGGCCGATGCGGAACAGCTCCAGGATGCGCTCTCCGACCTCGATCCGGCCGGTGTCCATGGCCAGGCTGAACGCGTCGGCGGGCAGTTCGCCGGCCTCCTCGGGCCGGGCCGCCTCGGGCAGCGGGACCGCGCCGGCGACCAGGGCGAGGACGGCGCGGTCCGCGCCGTCGAAGCCGTGGGGGTTCTCGGTCGCGGCGAGCAGCACGCCGTCGCCGTGCACCGGGAGTGCGGCCACGCAGAAGTCCGGTGACGGGGTGCGGCGGGCCCCGGGCGAGCCGGCCAGTTCCTCGGGGCCGAGCCACCCCGGCCGCCCGGTGCGATGGGCCTCGGCGGCCGGGGAGCGGCCGGAGACGGGATAGCTGTCGCGCAGTCCGTACAGGGTGCGCGGCAGTCCCGCCGACACGGTGAGGCAGAGCAGGGTGCCGTCGTCACCGAGGGTGTACAGGCCGGCGAAGGCGGCGCCGGCGAGGACGAGGGCCTGTTCGAGGACGCGGCGGGGCCGGTCGGCGGTACGGGGGTCGGCGGCGAGCGCTTCGAGGGCGGCTTCGGCACGTTCCGTCCTCGTTCCGCGTACCGCAGCGCCCTCACTGACCACGTCCGCCATTACAGCGCTTATGGGACGTCTGCGCAGCCCCTGTGACCGTCCCGTGGAGCCACGGACCGGCCGTCCACCCGGCCCTACGGCGCAATCCGCGAGCGCCCGCGAGGCGGCACGGCGCGTTGACGCCAGGTTGACGGCCCCCGCCTCACACACGGTCACGCCCCAGCCGGCCGGCCCCGCACGGACGGCGCCCCGCCGTGATGGGCGGCGCCGAACGGAAGGCGACCGGCCGGGATCGACGGCACCGTACGGACGACGACCGGCAGGGACGGACTGCGCCCCACGGACGGTGGCCGGCCGGGGCGGACGATGATCCGGCCGGGATGGGCGGCGCCGTGGGGGGCGGTGGCCGGCCGAGGGGCGGCGGTGCCGGAGGTGTGGCCTGCACCGCTGAGGCGCCACGCGGAGGGCGGCGGCCCCCGCGGGGCGCCGCACCTGCCCCTGTGCGCCGCCGGGTCCGGCGGCGCACAGGGGCATGCAGGGGCCCGCTGCCCGGCGCTCCCGCACACCGCCCGCCTCCCCCACCTCAGTCGCCGTCGCCGTACACCGTCGCCGTCGCCGTACGCCGTCGCCGTCAGGCCCGGCGGTGACCGTCACGGCCCGAGCCGTCCGCCGCCCCTCGGGCGACGTGGTGGCCGGTGGTCGCACCGGCCCGGGGGCCGGCCGTGGGTGTCGTTCGCCGTGCGGGGGGCGGCGGCGCGAGGGAGTCTTGTGGCCTGGGATGCGCGGCGCGCCGCGTGAGGAGGTGGTCGCCGTGTCCGACGGGCGGACGCCCCCGGCGGCCGCGGCCGATGCGCGGTCCGGCCGGCCGCTGCTGTCGCTGTCCCTGGCGGCGATGATGGAACAGGTCGACGCGCACTCCGGCGCGGTCTATCTGCTGGCGCCGGACGAGCCCGTGCTGGAGATGGCGGTGATGGCGGGGCTGCCGCGGGCGTTCGCGGCACCGTGGGAGCGGATCGGGCTGAGCGCACCGGTCCCGGTGTCCGAGGCGGTCCGCGAGCGCCGGCTGGTCTGGGTGGGCGGCGAGGAGGACATGGCACGCCGCTACCCGCGGATCTCCGTGGTCCTCCCCTACCCCTTCGCGCTGGCCGCGCTGCCCCTGGCCACCGCGGGCACCACCTACGGCGCGGTGTACGTGACCTGGCCGGCGACGCATCCGCCGGAGCTGTCCGACCGGGAGCGCGACCGGCTGACGCGAGCCTGCCATCTGCTCGCGACACGCCTGGAGCAGGCCACGCGGGAGCGGCGCGCCACGCGGCACGAGCCGGATCTGCCGGCGGTCCCGGTGCCGGACCTGGCGGGCACGCCGGGAACCGTCGAGGCGGCCCGGATGGTGGCCCGGCTGCCGTACGGGCTGGTGTCGCTGGATCTGCACGGCCGGGTGGGCTTCGCCAACGCCGCGGCGGCCGAACTGCTCGGCGCCGCCGCCGAGGACCTGCTCGGCACCCATCTGTGGGCCTCGGTGCCCTGGCTGGACGATCCCGTCTACGAGGACCGCTACCGGGCGGCGCTGATCAGCCAGCGCCCCACCTCGTTCGTGGCGCTGCGCCCGCCGGGCGACTGGCTGTCCTTCCGGCTGTACCCGAGCACGACCGGGCTGAGCGTGCGCATCGGCAGGGCCCGCGCGGCGGCGGAGCTGGCGCAGCACGCGCCGCGAGCCGAGAACCCGTCCCGGCTGGTCACGATCTCGCAGGTGCTGAGCCTCGCGGGCGCGCTGACCGAGGCGGTGGGCGTGCAGGACGTGGTGCAGCTCGTCGCGGACGAGATCTGCCCGGCCGTGGGCAGTCAGGCCCTCGTGCTGCTGGGCTCCCAGGCCGGGCGGCTGCATGTGCTGGGCCACCGCGGATACGCGGACGCGCGGGCCGTCGAGCGGTTCGACGGCCTGCCGCTGGTCAAACGCACGCCCGGAACGCATGTCCTCAGGAGCGGGGTGCCGGCCTTCTTCGAGTCGCGGCAGCAGCTGGAACACCTGTATCCGAACCGGCACGCGGTACCGGACGGCTTCGCCGCCTGGGCCTATCTGCCGCTGATCGCGTCGGGGCGGCCGGTGGGCACCTGTGTGCTCGCCTACGCGCAGCCGCACGCCTTCCCCGCGGACGAGCGGGCCGTGCTGACCAGCCTTGGCGGGCTGATCGCACAGGCCCTGGAGCGGGCCAGGCTCTACGACACCAAGAACCAGCTGGCGCACGGGCTGCAGGCGGCCCTGCTGCCGCACTCGCTGGTCCGGCTGCCCGGCATCGAGGCGGCGGCCCGCTATCTGCCGGCCACGCAGGGCATGGAGATCGGCGGCGACTTCTACGACCTGGTGCCGACCCGGCCGTTCGCGGCGGCGGTGATCGGGGACGTCCAGGGCCACAATGTGACCGCGGCCGGGCTGATGGGGCAGATCCGTACCGGGGTGCGGGCGTTCACGACCGGGGGCCAGTCGCCCGAGGAGGTCATGAGCAGCACCAACCGGCTGCTGATCGATCTGGGGGCCGAGCTGTTCGCGAGCTGTCTGTATCTGCGGCTGGACCCGGCGCGCGGGCGGGCCGTGATGGCACGGGCGGGGCATCCGCCGCCGCTGCTGAGACGGCCGGACGGCCGGGTGCGGGTGCTGGACCTGGCGGGCGGTCCGCTGCTGGGCATCGACGCGGCGGCGACGTATCCGACCACGGAGGTCGGGCTCGCTCCCGGCGCGCTGCTCGCCCTGTACACCGACGGTCTGATCGAGTCGCCCGGCGTCGACATCGAGGACGCGCTGGCCGATCTGGGCGAACTGCTGGCCACGGCGGGCGACCAGCCGCTGGAGTACCTGGCCGACGAGGTGGTGCGGCACAGCGTGGCGGCGCGCGAGCGGGCGGACGACGTGGCGGTGCTGCTGCTGCGGGCGCGGGCGGACGGCTGAGCCGCAGCAGCCGGCGCGCGACACGGCCCGGCCCTCCCGCCGGAGGGCCGGGCCGTCCACCGTCGGCCGGAACCGCGGGTGAGGCCGATCAGTGGGTCCTGGAGCGGGACGCCCCCGCGTGCGCCCCGGTGCCGGTCTGGTCACCGTTGCCGGTCTGATCACCGGTGCCGGTGCCGGTCTGGTCGCCGGTGCCGTTGCCGGACTGGTCGCCCGCGCCGGCCTGGCCGCCGTCCATCGGGTCGCCCGCGCCGGGCGGGTCCTGTGCGGACGCGGACGGGTCGGCGGCCCCGCCGACCCCGTCGCCGCCCGCCTGGTCACCGCCGCCGTTCTGGTCGCCCGCGCCGCCGGCGCCGAGGGTGGCGCCGGTCGCCTGGAGGGCGGTGGTCACCGGCTGGAAGAAGGTCTCGCCGCCGCTGGTGCAGTCGCCGCTGCCGCCGGAGGTGAGGCCGAGCGCGCTGCCGTCCTGGGTGAACAGCGGTCCGCCGCTGTCGCCGGGTTCGGCGCACACGTCCGTCTGGATCAGCCCGGTCACGGTGTCCACGCCGCTCGGGTCGGTCTCGCTCTGGAAGTTCACGGTCGCGTCGAGCCCCGTGACCGTGCCGTCGTGCAGACCGGTCGTCGAGCCCATCCGGAGCACCGCCTGGCCGACGGTGGCCTCGGCGGCCTGGGCGATCTGTACGCTCTGCCCGCCTGAGACATTGACCTCGCTGGGCGCCTGCGTGGTGGCGTCGTCGTAGGTGACCAGGGAGAAGTCGCCCTCGCCGGGGAAGGTCGCCTGGTCCACGGTGGCGATCGGCTGACCGGTCTCGGAGTCGGACCAGTTCTCGGCGGCGACCCCGCAGTGACCGGCCGTCAGGAAGGCGGGGCTGCCGTCGGACGCGGTGACGTTGAAACCGAGGGAGCAGCGGACGGTGCCGCCCTGCACCTGGGAGAAGACGGCGTCGCCGCCCGCGACGAAGGTCTTGAAGGTGCCCGCGGACTTCTTGATGGTCGCCATGCCGGAGCCGAGGCCCTGGACGGTCGACTCCAGCCTGTCCCAGCGGGCGCCGGTGACCGTGCTGTCGGCGGTGACCTGGATCCGGTTGGTCCGCGGGTCGACGGCCCAGGAGGTGCCGGGGATGGTCGCCTCGGTCCGCAACGTCCGTGCGGCGGACTCCAGTTCGGCCGTGCTGTTGTCGACACGGCGGACCACCGCGCCGGCCTGCTCCGCCCGGAGCGTCGCGTTCTCGTCGCCGCCGGCCACGTTGACGACGAGCTGCCGGCTGCCGCTGTCGTAGTAGGAGCCGGCGAAGGCGTCGCCGAGCAGGCCGCGCACCTGCGCGGCGAGATCCGAGGCGTCGTTCGCCCTCAGGGTCCTGGGGGCCGCGCCGGCCGCCTCCTCGTCCTGGGACGCGTTGGCGTTGGGCAGCAGGAGGGCCGCGGCCCCGAGCGCCGCGACACCGCCCACCGCTATCGCGGCCTTGCGCTTCGGAATTCGCTTGTGACTCAACCTTCTCGACCTCCTGGGGACGGGGTCTGTGCCGCTGTCGGGCAGTGGATCGGGGGCGCGCCTGGCTGGCCCTAGGTACGGACGGGTCGCGCGGGGCGTTCAATCACATCCGCCAACTCGCCGTACACACAGGCGAATCGGCCACGCTGCCGGTGCCGCGGGGCGGGCCCGGGACCAATCTCCCTATGGCGATGACCACCGCCGAAGTCGGCACGGCCCTCCGCGCCCGCCGCGCGCCCGGGGTGCTCGGTCCCGGCCTGTTCGTCGAGGCGGCCGGCGAGGACCGTGCCGTGTTGTGTCAGCCCTGCCCGGGCGGCCGGCCCGGGAGGGCGGCGGGCTGCCGGGGCAGGCGCCGAGGGCCGACACCGCGGCGGTGATCGCCGTGCCGGTGGCGCGCGGCGCCTGCGCGCCGATGGTGACGGTGCGGCGGCCGACGTCCTTCCAGCGGGCGGTGACGGGTCCGGATGTCCTGATCGAGGCGGTGTTCACGACACGCTCCGCACCCGCTTGATCACCGAACGTTCCGAACAGGTGGCGGAACAACCGGTTCAGGGAATCTGCACATCGATTGCCCAAGCGGGTCACGGGAGGCGGCGGATCTGCACAACCGCGCGCCCCCTCCCGCGTCTTTGGCGCGGAGTGCCGGATTCCGCCGGGCGGTGGCAAGCGTTCGGGTGCACCGATGCCGTGCCGCATGTGAAGGAGTCGCCGACAAGTCGTGCGCACACCTGCACCGCACCGGCCCCGGTGGCTCCCAAGTGCCCAGGTGAGGGCGGTGATTGATTGGAAGGGCGAGCCGCGTGCGTGCTTTGATCCAACGCACCGCGGGGCCTTGCGGGGCTCCCGGCGACGGGCGCCCGGCGCCCGCGGCCCGCGGCCGTCCCCAGAGGGGGCCGCTCTCCCCCTTGTGAATATCCATATGAAGGGAAGTTCCGACATGAACTCCACCCCCCAGGTCGAGACCGCCGAGATCTCCGACGCCGAGCTGGACAACGTCTCCGGCGGCCTCGCCCTGAACGCCGTCGGCACCGTCACGGGCCTGGTGGACGGCGTCGCTCCGGTCTCCGGTCTGCTCAACACCGCCGTGGGCACCGTCGAGGGTGTCACCGGTCTGAACACCCAGCCGGTCACCAACCTGGTCGCCGGTCTCTGACCGCACCTCGTTGCCGCCGGGTCCCGGAGCCGTCCGACGGCTCCGGGACCCTCCGGCGTCGCGCCGTCCGCCGTGACCACAGCACCTCGCAGGTGAGGGAAGTTCCGTGCAGTTCCGCCAACAGGCCCTCGCCAAGCTCCAGTCACCGGAGGAGCTGGACCTTCCGGTGCGCCTCGCCCGCCCGCAGGGCTGGCTCGCGCTGTCCGTCACGCTCGTCGTGCTGGCGGCCGCCGCCGTGTGGGCGGTGACCGGTTCGGTCGCCTCCACGGTCGGCGCACCGGCCATCCTCACGCACGGGCAGGGCAGTTACCTCCTGCAGAGCCCGGTCGCGGGACAGGTCACCGCCGTTCTCGCCCGGCAGGGCGAGCGGCTGCCCGCCGACGCGCCCGTGCTGAAGGTCCGTACGGCCAAGGGCGACTCGGTCGTGCGCACGGTCGCCCCCGGCCGGATCACCGCGCTGTCCGCCACCATCGGCCAGATCATCGGCACCGGCGCCAACGTCGCCGCCGTGGAGAAGGTCGCCCATGCCTCGGACCCGCTGTACGCGACGGTGTACGTGCCCGCCGAGAACGCCGCCGCCATCCCGGCGCACGCCCCCGTCGACCTGACCGTGTCGTCGGTGCCGACGCAGGAGTACGGGGTGCTGCGCGGCCATGTGAAGTCGGTGGACCGCACCGCCCAGTCCGCGCAGTCGATCGCGGCGTTCCTCGGCGACGGCCAGCTGGGCGAGCAGTTCACCCGTGCGGGCCGCCCGGTGGCCGTCCTGGTCGCGCTCGACAAGTCGGCGACGAAGAGCGGCTTTCGGTGGTCCACGGCCGGCGGGCCGCCGTTCGGGCTCGACTCCATGACCCTCGCCTCCGCCTCGGTCGAGCTGGCCGACCAGCGTCCCGTCGATTGGCTGCTTCCGTGAGCACGACACAGAAGACCCGTGACCGCCGACGCGCCGCTTCGGCGAAGCGTCCGGTGCCCAGGCCCCGCGGTGGCACGGTCCGTACCCCCACGGTGCTCCAGATGGAGGCGGTCGAGTGCGGCGCCGCCTGTCTCGCGATGGTCCTCGGCCACTACGGCCGGCATGTGCCGTTGGAGGAGCTGCGCATCGCCTGCGGTGTCTCCCGCGACGGCTCCCGCGCCTCCAACCTGCTGAAGGCGGCCCGGAGTTACGACCTGACGGCCAAGGGCATGCAGATGGACCTGGCCGCGCTGGCGCAGGTCGCGGCGCCGGCCGTGCTGTTCTGGGAGTTCAACCACTACGTCGTCTACGACGGCATGGGCCGCCGCTTCGGCCGGCGCGGGGTGTACATCAACGACCCCGGCAAGGGCCGCCGGTTCGTGCCCATGGAGGAGTTCGACGGCAGTTTCACCGGCGTGGTGCTGGTGATGGAACCGGGCGACGGCTTCCGCAGGGGCGGGCGCCGGCCGGGTGTGCTCGGCGCGATGCCGGCCCGGCTGCGCGGCACCGCGGGCACCCTGCCCGCCGCCGTCCTGGCCAGCCTGCTGCTGGTCGCGGTCGGCGCGGCCGTGCCCGCGCTCAGCCGCACCTACATCGACATGTTCCTCATCGGCGGCCGGACCTCGCTGCTCGGCGTGCTGTTCGCCTCGATGGCCACCTGTGTGCTGCTCACCCTGGTGCTGACCTGGCTCCAGCAGGCCAACCTGCTGCACGGCCGGATCATCTCCTCCACCCTGTCCAGCGCCCGCTTCCTGCGCCATCTGCTGCGGCTGCCGGTCACGTTCTTCTCCCAGCGCTCCCCCGCCGACCTGGTGCAGCGGCTGCAGTCCAACGACCAGGTCGCCGAGACCCTGGCCCGCGACCTCGCGGCGGCGGGCGTGGACGCCGTCGTGGTCCTGCTGTACGCCGTGCTGCTCTACACCTACGACCCGCAGCTGACGTTCGTCGGCATCGGTGTGGCGCTGCTCAACGTGGTGGCCATGCGGCTGGTCGTACGGCTGCGGGCGACCCGCACGGCGAAGCTGCGGGCGGACACCGCACGGCTGACCAACACGTCGTACACGGGGTTGCAGCTGATCGAGACGATGAAGGCGACGGGCGGCGAGGACGGCTTTTTCCGCAAGTGGGCCGGGCAGCACGCCAGCACGCTGGAGGAGCAGCAGCGGCTCGGGGTGCCGAGCGCGTGGCTCGGGGTGGTCGCGCCGACGCTCGCCACGTTCAACAGCGCGCTGATCCTGTGGATCGGCGGCCTGCGGGCGGTGGAGGGCCATATCTCGGTCGGTCTGCTGGTCGCGTTCCAGGCGCTGGTGGCCCGCTTCTCGGCACCGCTGACCCGGCTGAACGGGGTGGCGGGCCGCATCCAGGACTTCGCGGCCGACGTGGCCCGGCTGAAGGACGTGGAGAGCTTCCAGGCCGATCCGCGCTATGCCAGGCCCGGCTCCGGCGACTCGACGCGCCGGCTGCACGGGCATGTCGAGCTGGAGAACGTGACGTTCGGCTACAGCCCGCTGGACAAGCCGCTGCTGAGCGGGTTCGACCTGACCGTGGGCCCGGGACAGCAGGTGGCGCTGGTGGGCGGCTCGGGCAGCGGCAAGTCCACCGTCTCCCGGCTGATCTCGGGCCTGTACGCGCCGTGGGACGGGGTGATCCGCATCGACGGCCGCCGTCTTGAGGACATTCCGCGCGGCGCGCTTGCCGCCTCCGTCTCCTTCGTGGACCAGGACGTCTTCCTCTTCGAGGGCTCGGTCCGCGACAACGTGGCCCTGTGGGATCCCTCGATCCCGGACGAGGCCGTGGTGGAGGCGCTGAAGGACGCGGCGCTGTACGACATGGTGCTGCGCCGCCCTGGCGGCATCCACGGCAGGGTCGAGCAGGACGGCCGCAACTTCTCCGGCGGGCAGCGCCAACGCCTGGAGATCGCACGGGCGTTGGTGCGCCGGCCGAGCATCCTGGTGCTGGACGAGGTGACCAGCGCGCTGGACGCGGAGACCGAGCTGGTCGTGATGGACAACCTGCGCCGGCGCGGCTGTGCCTGCGTGGTGATCGCGCACCGGCTGAGCACGGTCCGCGACAGCGACGAGATCGTGGTGCTCCAGCACGGCACGGTCGTCGAGCGCGGCCGGCACGAGGAGTTGGTGGCACGCGGCGGCACATATGCGGCCCTGGTCAGGGAGCGCTGAGATGACGACGGTCCAGGAGGGGTACGACGGCGATGTCGTCCTCGGCGCGCTCGGCTCGCTGGGCACGCGCGTGGACTGCGCCGGCCTCAACCGCGTCGACCTGGACGGCCCGCAGGTGCTGTGGCTGGTCGCGGCCGGCGCCCTGGACCTGTTCGCGGTGGACGCCGCCCAGCAGGGCCACTGGCACCACCTCGGCCGGCTGGAGGCGGGCGCGCTGCTGCTCGGCCCGGTCACCGGCCCCCAGCACACCCTGGTGGCCCGCCCGGTGCGCGACTGCGTGCTGCACCGCGTCGGTCTGCGCGAGCTGTACCAGCCGGCGCACACCCAGACCTGGTCGTACGACGAGTACGGCACCCCGCAGTACGTTCCGCCCGCCGGCAGCCCGCTGGAGTACGCGGTCGCGCTCGGCGTGGGCCGCGGGCTGTCCGTCCTCTTCCAGGCCCCGATGGCCGAGGACCGCTCCCAGGCGCCCGCCGACGACGACGTCTTCTGGATGCGGGTGCCGCCGGGCAGCGTCCAGTACGGCTCGCTCTATGGTGCTGAGGCCGCCGCCGATCTGCTGATGGACCCGGCGCTGTGGCAGTCCATGGTGGATCAGCAGTACCGGCTGCTGACCGCGCTGGACCGCTGGATCGAGCAGGTGGAGCGCACCCATGAGTCCCGTGCGGCCGCCGGCATCAAGGCCGGTGAGGAGGTCCGCGCCCAGGCCGACCGGACGCTGCTCGCCGCCATCGGCAGGCGCTCGGCGCGCCGCAGCACGGCCGCCGACGCGGATGCCGGGTATGCGGCCTGCAAGCTGGTCGCCGAGGCCGCCGGGATCAGGCTGGCCGAGCCCGCCCGCAGCGGCGCCGAGAGCGACCGCCTCGACCCGGTGGAGCGGGTGGCCCTCGCCTCCCGGGTGCGCACCCGGGCCGTGCGGCTCCAGGGCCGCTGGTGGCGGGAGAACGTGGGCCCGCTGGTCGGGCACCGGGCGCTGTCCGGGGCGCCGGTCGCGCTGCTGTGGCGGCGCGGCGGCTATGTGGCCGTCCATCCCGGCACGGGGCGCGAGACGCCGGTCGAGAAGGCGAACGCCGAGGAGTTCGAGCCGCGGGCGGTGATGTTCTACCGGCCGCTGCCCGACAAGGGTCTCACGCCGCTCGGCCTGCTGCGGTTCAGCCTGCACGGCACCCGCGGCGACCTGCTCGCTCTGCTCCTCGCGGGGCTGGTGACGGTGGCCGTCGGCGCGCTGGTGCCGGTCGCGACCGGCAGGGTGCTCGGCGCGTACGTGCCGAAGGCGCAGACGAGCCTGATCGTCCAGGTCTGTCTTGCCGTGATGGTCAGCGGTGTGGTGGCGGCGGCGTTCACGCTGCTGCAGAACCTGTCCATCCTGCGTCTTGAGGGCCGGATCGAGGCCGCGCTGCAACCGGCCGTGTGGGACCGGCTGTTGCGGTTGCCGACCCGGTTCTTCACCCAGCGCTCCACCGGTGAACTCGCCAGTGCCGCGATGGGCGTCAGCGCGGTCCGCCGGCTGCTGGCGGGCGTCGGCCCGGTGGTCGCGCAGTCGGTGACCGTCGGTGCGATGAACCTGGGCCTGCTGTTCTGCTACAGCCCATCGATGGCGATGGCGGCGCTCGGCATGCTGGTCGTCATCGCGGCCGTGTTCCTGGGGCTCGGGCTGTGGCAGGTGCGCTGGCAGCGGCGGCTGGTGGTGCTCGGCAACAAGCTGAACAACCAGGCGTTCCAGACCCTGCGCGGCCTGCCCAAGCTGCGGGTGGCGGCGGCCGAGAACTACGCGTACGCCGCCTGGGCGCGGGAGTTCGCGCGCAGCCGGGAGCTCCAGCAGCGGGTCGGCCGGATCAAGAACCTGACGACGGTGCTGGGCGCGGTCTATCTGCCGGCGTCCACGCTGCTGATGTTCATGCTGCTGGCGGGCCCGGCGCAGGGCACGATGTCGGCGGCGGACTTCCTCACCTTCAACACCTCGGTGACGATGGTGCTCACCTCGGTCACCCAGCTGACCGGGTCCTTCGTCTCCGCGGTGGCCGCGCTGCCGCTGTTCGAGCAGATCAAGCCGGTCTTCGAGGCGAGCCCCGAGGTGCGCTCGGCGAGCACCCGGCCGGGCCCGCTGTCGGGCGCCCTGGAGGCCCGCCGGCTCTCCTTCAGGTACGCCGACGACGGGCCGCTGGTCCTCGACGACGTGTCCTTCGAGGTGCGGCCGGGCGAGTTCGTGGCGATCGTCGGCCCGAGCGGTTGCGGCAAGTCCACCCTGCTGAGGCTGCTGATCGGGTTCGACCGGCCGGTCTCGGGCAGTGTGCTGTACGACGGGCAGGACCTGGCGGCGCTCGACCAGTCGGCCGTGCGCCGGCAGTGCGGGGTGGTCCTCCAGCACGCCCAGCCGTTCACCGGGTCGATCCTGGACGTCATCTGCGGCGCCGAGCCGTACACTCCTGAGGAGGCGATGGCGGCGGCCGAGCTGGCGGGGCTCGCCGAGGACATCAGGCGGATGCCGATGGGCCTGCACACGATCGTCTCCGGCGGCGGCGCGGTCTCCGGCGGTCAGCGGCAGCGGCTGATGATCGCGCAGGCGCTGATCCGGCGTCCGCGCATCCTGTTCTTCGACGAGGCGACCAGCGCCCTGGACAACGACACCCAGCGCACGGTCATCGAGAGCACGCGCAAGCTGAACGCCACGCGGATCGTCATCGCCCACCGGCTGTCGACGGTGCTGGACGCGGACCGGATCGTGGTGCTGGAGGACGGCCGGATCACCCAGCAGGGCCCGCCCGCCGAGCTGCTGGCCGACACCGGGGGGCGGCTGCACGAGCTGGTGCGGCGGCAGCTGGCGTGAGGGGTCACTCCAGGCCGGGCACGGGGGCGCCGGAGGGCAGGCCGGCGGCGAGGTAGCCGGCGTAGTACTCCTTCCAGGGCGCGCTCGCGCCGGCGTGCGGCCCGGTGAAGGCTTCGCCGCGGGCCATCGCGTCCAGGGCGGCGAGGCAGACCTCCCAGCCCGCGCCGTTGCGGGCGGCCGCGTTCCGCTCGCCCAGGACGTTGGTGAGGGTGAACCGGGTGCGCCGGTCGGCGATCTCCTCCAGGTCGAAGCGGAGTTCGTCGCCGCCCCAGTCGAAGGAGAGGTGCCGGGGCGGGTCGACGGCGAGCACCCGGCCGGTGGACTCCGGCATGTGCGGATCGCCGCTGAAGCGGATGGTGCCGCCGGGCCGCTGCTCGATCTCGGCGTGGGACGGGAACCACTGGGCCATTTCCCGGGGCTCGGTCAGGAACCGCCAGACGCGGTCGAGCGGGTGGTCGTAGACGCGGCTGAAGCGGACGGCGGGGCGACCGTCGTCCAGGGTCACATAGGTTCCGGTGAGTTCGACGGACATGGGGATCAGTCCTTCGGGCTTGAGGGTTCCGTGCTGTCGTCCGACGCCTCGCCGGGCCGGCGGCCCAGGGCTCGGACCCCACGCCTCCACGATCTCCCCTGCCGGCCGCGGGCGCTTCGGGAGCGGTGCGACGAGCCACCAGCGAAACGTTGCCGTTTCGCTCACGGTGGTCTAGGCTCGATGTGTACGAAACAGTTTCGTTTACCGGTTCTTTGCCCAAGCGCCGGACGAACATTCCCTGGAGTGCTTCTAGATGTCCCAGAAGACCCTGACCGACGACGCCGCGGCGGGCGCCGCGGCGCCGCCCGCGACGCCCTCCGCGCGGCGCTGGTGGATCCTCGCGGTCGTCGCCGTCGCGCAGCTGATGGTGGTGCTCGACGCCACGATCGTGAACATCGCGCTGCCGTCCGCACAGGCGGACCTCGGCTTCTCCGACGGCAACCGGCAGTGGATCGTCACCGCGTACGCGCTGGCCTTCGCCTCGCTGCTGCTGCTCGGCGGGCGCATCGCCGACCTGTTCGGCCGCAAGCCGGCCTTCCTCGTCGGCGTCGTCGGCTTCGCCGCCGTCTCCGCGCTCGGCGGCGCCGCGAACGGCTTCGCCATGCTGGTCACCGCGCGCGCCCTGCAGGGTGCCTTCGGCGCGCTGCTCGCGCCCGCCGCGCTGTCGCTGCTCAACACCACGTTCACCGACGCCCGTGAGCGGGCCCGGGCGTTCAGTGTGTACGGCGCCATCGCCGGGGCCGGCGGTGCCGTGGGGCTGCTGCTCGGCGGTCTCCTCACGGACGCGCTCGACTGGCGCTGGACGCTGTACGTCAACGTGGCCATCGCGGTGGTCGCCTTCGTCGGTGGCACGCTGCTGCTGACCAACCACCGGGACGCCACGAACTCCAAGCTCGACGTGCCGGGCACGGTCCTGGTCGCCACCGGTCTCTTCTCCCTGGTCTACGGCTTCTCCAACGCCGAGACGCACGACTGGGGTTCGCCGCTGACCTGGGGCTTTCTGATCGCGGGCGGTCTGCTGCTGGCCGCGTTCGCCTGGTGGCAGACCCGGGCCGAGCACCCGCTGCTGCCGCTGCGCATCCTGCTCGACCGGGGGCGGGCCGCCTCCTTCCTCTCGGTGCTGATCACCGGCGCCGGCATGTTCGGTGTGTTCCTCTTCCTCACCTACTACCTCCAGCTCAACCTCGGCTTCAGCCCGACGAAGACGGGTGTGGCGTTCCTGCCGATGGTGGGTGCCCTGATGGTGACCGCCCAGCTCGGCACCACGGTGCTGCTGCCCCGGATCGGGCCCAAGGCGGTCATCTCCCTGGGCTTCGCCGTCGCCGCCGTGGGCATGGCCTGGCTGACCGGCATCGGCATCGGCTCCTCCTACGCCTCCACGGTGCTGCCGCAGCTGATCGTGACCGGTGTGGGCCTCGGCCTTGTCATGCCGCCCGCCATGCAGCTGGCCACCGGCGGGGTCGCCGCCGAGGACGCGGGCGTGGCCTCGGCGACCGTCAACGCCATGCAGCAGGTGGGTGGTTCGATCGGCACGGCCCTGCTGAACACGCTCGCCGCGAGCGCCGCCACGGACTATCTGGCCGGCCGGGACGCCACCAGCAAGGTGGTCCAGGCGCAGGCGACCATCGAGAGCTACACCACCGCGTTCTGGTGGTCGGCGGGTCTGTTCGCCGCGGGCGCGCTCATCGCGCTGGTCCTGTTCCGCCGCGGAGTGCCCCAGCAGGACGCCACGGCGGCCCCGGTAGTCCACATGTGACACACACCGAGGGGCCCCGCCCACAGGGAGACGGCGGCCCCTCGGCGCGGTCCGCCGACATGACATGGCAGAGGCCGGCCCCAGGGGTCGTGCGGCCCGGGGACGACAGGCGGACGCCACCCCGACAACCACGCGCGGCACAGGCCGGCAGGAGCATCCCGCACCTGGCACGGTCCCGGGAGCGGCGGGCGGCCCCACCACCCGTCGCGAAGGCCGCCAGAGGCGTCCTGCGGGTGGTGCGATCCCGGAGGCGGCGGCCGGCCCCACCCCGACCGCTCGCCCCCGGGGCGGAATCACCGGTCCACGCCCGGAGCCCGCGCTCCCCGCACGCGGACCCGCTCCGCCGGGCGCGGTAGCGGCGATCCCGGTCTCTGGAAACACAGTCCGACCCCGGACCGAGGGGCCACCGTCCACAGGGAAACGGCGGCCCCTCGCCGCAGTCCGCCCACACCCCGACAACCACGCGCGGCACAGGCCGGCAGGAGCATCCCGCGCATGGCACGGTCCCAGGAGCGGCGGCCGGCCCCACCCGTCGCGAAGGCCGGCAGAGGCGTCCTGCGGGTGGTGCGATCCCGGAGGCGGCGGCCGGCCCCACCCCGACCGCCGCCCCCAGGGCGGAATCACCGATCCGCGCCCCGAAGCCCGCGCTCCCCGCACGCGGGCCGCTCCGCCGGGCGCGGTAGCGGCGATCCCGGTCTCTCAGAACGCGAAGACTCCGACCCCGTGGGCGTTCTTCACGCACGCGTTGGCGAAGGTGCGCTCGTAGGAGACGCGTCGGCCCTGCCAGACGCCCTCGGCCGTGACGACCACCGGGTCGTACTGTCTGGTGCACACCGCGTCCTCGCGCCGCGTCAGCGCGTCGAAGTCACCGTCGGTGAGCCGCAGTTCGGCGCAGGCCAGGGCCGCGGCCGGGTGGCTGCCGGACGGTGTGGGGGCACAGGAGAGGGTGACGGCGCGTTCCGGGGCGGCGAGGGCCGCGCTGTCGCCGCGGCCGACGGTGAGCACCAGGGCCGACGGGGCGTACAGGGACGACGGGGTGGGGCCGGGAGAGGCGACGGCGGCCCCGGTCAGGGTTCCGCAGACGGTGGCGGCCGTGAGGCCGAGGGTCACTGCCCAGCGGGCGGTGTTCCGCATTGTGTGCATCCTTCCGCTCGAATCGACGAGGGTGCCGCCCGGCACGGTCGGTGCCGCGACGGCGAGCGCGAGTCTGCCGAGTCCGCCGCCGGAACTCACGTCCGACCCATGACTTTCAGTAACCTTGCGTATTGAATCAGTGGCGCGAAGTGACGGGGGCCACGGCCGCGCGATCCAGTAACCCGGCGGTCCTTGATCGGCGTCCACGCCCGGCTGGCCGGATTGCGGTGGCCCAGCAAACGACCTGAAACATTCCGGTTCCGCTCTCGGCGGACCTCCCTACCGGGCCCTTGTCTTCACGCCCTGGCGGAGTAATCGTCATTACATGATTACGGAAGAACAGCTGGAGAAGCTGCGCGGCTGGTTCGCCGGCCGCGTCCCCGAGGATCTCTTCACGGAACTGGTCGAGGTGACCGCCGACCGCGAGGAGATCACCGTCATCGGACGCATCCCCGAACCCCGGCTCGCCGAGAACACCGCGGACGCCGAACGGGCGGCGGCCGTCGAGGGCCGCATCCAGGAGTTCCGGGAGCGCACCCGCCAGGCCCGGATGGCGGTGGCCGCCGAGGCCGAGCACCGGTTCGGCAGGAAGGTGTCCTGGGGCGTGGAGTGCGGCGGCCGGCGTGCCCTGTTCACCCATGTCGCCGCCCCGGTGATGACCCGGCTGCGGCAACCCGAGCGGCAGGTCCTCGACACCCTGATCGCCGCGGGTGTGGCCCGCAGCCGCAGCGACGCCCTCGCCTGGTGCGTGCGCCTGGTCCAGCGTCACACCGACGACTGGCTCACCGAGCTGCGCGCGTCGCTGGAGCACGTCCAGCGGGTGCGGGCGCAGGGACCCGACACCGAGGAGACGCACGGCGCGGACGGCGACGACGCGGACGAGGGATGAGCCGTCCGCGCCGGCCTGCGGCCCGAGCCGAATGGCCACAACCGCCTGAACCCGGCCGTTACCCGCGAGTATCGTCGGCGTGACGCGGGCTCGGCGACGAGCGGCGACGAAGAGGCGGGGTGGACGGATGGCGCGGCACTGGGCCGACTTCCAGTACGAGATCTATCTGAACGGGATGACGGGGGCCGTGCCTCGGCTGCCCACCGATCTGACCCGGCTTGAGGAGCTGACCGAGCGCCGGCTCGGCCCCGGCCCGGTGGGGTACGTCGCGGGCAGCGCCGGCGACGGCGACACCGCGCGCGCCAACCGGGCGGCCCTGCGGCGGCGCCGGATCGTGCCGCGCATGCTGCGGGACGTGCGCGAACGGGACCTGTCGGTCGAGGTGCTGGGGCGCGCCCTGCCCGCGCCGCTGGCGCTCGCGCCCGTCGGCGTCCTGTCGATCATGCATCCGGGTGCCGAGACCGCCGCCGCGCTGGGCGCCGCCGCGCAGGGGGTGCCGTTCATCCTGTCCTGCGCCTCCAGCACGCCGATGGAGCAGGTGGCACAGGCGATGGGCGACGCCGAGCGCTGGTTCCAGCTGTACTGGCCGAACGACCCCGAGGAGGCCCGCAGTTTCCTGCGCCGGGCGAAGGACAGCGGCTTCACGGCCCTGTTCGTCACCCTGGACACGCCGCTGCTGGCGTGGCGGCCCCGGGACCTCGACCGGGCGTATCTGCCGTTCCTGCACGGGGTGGGCACGGCCAACTACTTCTCGGACCCCGCGTTCCAGGCCGGTCTGGCCAAGCCGGTCCACGAGGATCCGAACGCGGCGGTGCTGCACTTCGTCGGGATGTTCGCGGACCCCGGCAAGACCTGGCAGGACCTGGCCTTCCTGCGTGCGCAGTGGGACGGCCCGATCGTGCTCAAGGGCGTCCTGCACCCGGACGACGCGCGGCGGGCCGCCGACGCCGGGATGGACGGGGTGGTGGTGTCCAACCACGGCGGCCGGCAGGTGGCGGGCGCGATCGCGGCGGCCGACGCGCTGCCCGGGGTCGTGGAGGCGGTCGGGGACCGGCTCACGGTGCTGTTCGACAGCGGTGTGCGCACCGGCGACGACGTCTTCAAAGCGCTCGCCCTCGGCGCCCGCGCGGTGCTGCTGGGACGGCCCTACGTCTACGGGCTCGGTCTTGACGGGCAGCCGGGCGTCGAGCATGTGATCCGCTGCCTGCTCGCGGAGTTCGACCTGACGCTCGCCCTGTCCGGCCACGCCACACCCGCCACACTCGGCACCGCCGACCTCGCACAGCCCCCCGCCTGACCGACCCGTCCACGCCCACGGCGCAGGACGAGCCGACGTCAGTCGCGTTCGGCAGCGCCCCGGAAGGGGCGCGAGGAACCGCGCGACCAGCCACGACGGTGCGGCAGCCGACCGGCGGCCCGGCGCGGCACTAGTTCACGGCGGGCCCGGCCGGGAGCCGGGCCGGGCGGGCCGTGGGGGCGCCGCTGCCGGTGATCGACAGGGAGCCCGGGGTGGCCGGGGGCGGGTCGGTGAGCCAGCGCTGGGCGTCGGACCCGTCACGGACCTTGACGACGAGGTCGGCGGCCGGGCCGGCGGCGCTCGGGGCGAGCGCCAGGGTCTCGTCCCAGCGGGGCAGCAACTCGCCCTGGACGGTGAGGTCGTAGCGCACATCGGTGCCTCGGGCGCCGGTGGCCGGGGCGCAGGAGCCGAGGATGACCACGCCGGCGTCCGCGTGTGAGTCCAGGCACAGCCCGGCGTCGGCCGCGCTGCGCAGCAGCCCGTCGTTCTCGTACGTCCACTGCTGGCTCCACGCCGGGGAGCACGCCGCGAGGACGACACCGGCCCCGGCCCGCGGGCTGCCCTTGATGTCGAGGCACAGGTCGGCCGCCGCGTTGCGCAGCCGGGTCTGGCCGAGCGCGCCGGGCCGGGCCGAGGACGCGGGCGGGGAGGCGGCGTCGCGGCCCGGCAGTGTGCCGCGGGCGCCGGATGCGCTGGTGGAGGCGACCGGTTCGGAGCCGTCGCCGCCGTCCGGCCACAGGCCGACCGCGAGCACGCCGGCGAGCAGCCCGACCCCGGCGATGCCGACGCCGGTGAGCAGGGTCCTCGGCGACCGGCTCGCCAGCCGGGCGGCGCGCCGCGCGGGCGCCGGTATCCGGTCAAGCAGGCGGTGCCGCCCGCCCCCGTGCGCCCGTCCGCGGGAGCGCCGGCCCGTGCCGCGGGCCCGTGCGCCGGCCGCGCGGGTGCGCCCGGGGCGTGAGTCGACGTAGCGGCGGGCTCCCCAGCCGAGCGTGGCCTCGGCCAGCAGCAGCCCCAGACCGGCCTCGACATGGCCGAGTTGTTCGGCGGCGTGCCGGCAGTGGCGGCACTCCGCGAGATGCCGGCGGACGTCCGGCAGCAGCCCGCCGCCCCGCCGGATCGGCACGTCCAGGAGGCGGTTGTAGAAGCGGCATTCCTTGCTCGGCGCGAGTTCGAGGTGGGCGTTCACGCAGCCTTCCCGGAATTTCTCCCGGGCGTGTTCGAGGGCGACGGTCGCGGTGTCCGCGTCCATGCCGAGCAAGGCGGCGGGAACGGTTATGGACTCGGCCTCGACCTCGGTGTGCCACAGCAGGCTCTGGGCGAGCGGCGGAAGAGACCGGAATGCGTGCTCGGCGAGTGCTCGGTTTTCCGGGGTGAGCGACTTCGCCGCGCGCATGCCGCGGCCCCCCGCGGGTTTCCCCAAGTCCGGCAGGGCCGCGGCCACGCGGGGGTCGGCGGACCAGTTCCCGACCGTGTCGCGGACGGCGACCAGCAGCCGGGGCCGCAGCGCGTCGGCGCTCTCGCCCAGTGCGACCAGGTCCAGCACGTGGTGGAAGGCGGCGGCGGTGACCAGGTGGGCGAGGCCGCCCGGGGTGGCGAGACAGATCGCGGCGTAGTCCTGGGCCGGCTGCCAGTGCCGTGCCATCAGCAGCCCGGCGGCTCGGGCGGCCTCCGCGTCCGAGCCGGCGCGCAGCGGGGCGGCGAGGGACTCGTCCGATTCTCCGGGTGCTGCGCCCGGCGGCGGAAACGGAGGACGAGGGGGGTGGGGGGTGAGCACGGAGCGGATTCCTTTGGTGCGTACGGGGTGACCCTGTTGCGTGCGCGCGGGGAGCGGGAATTCACCGGTGTCTCATTCGGTCCCGGTCCGGTTCCTCGGTGGTGGAATGAGGCCCGGCCGTTTTCCCCCCGCACGGGCCGGTTCACCCTTGCACAACTCCCACACGACCAACAAGGCGCCCGTGCAACATCGGCCGCTTTGAAAGAAGGTCAGAATCCTTGGGGAAAGCCGGTGTTCACCTTGGGCCGCGGTGCGTGCGCGCCCCGTGTGAAGCGCGCGCACGCGTCGGCCCGGCGCGCACGCTCCCGCCGCGGCCGGCCGGATGGTCCCCTGGGAACCGGCCCTCCTCGAAGGCCCCGCGCGGGACGGCGGCTCTCCCGCGCGAAACCGGCCGCCGACCCCGTTCCTCCCGCCCTCGGTCGGCGGCCCCGGGGCGGGGGGCCGGCGGCCGGGGAGCCGCCCCCCGTGCGGGGGACGCTCCCCCGCGCGGCGGGCCTGGCCGCTCGACGGCCGCTCCCCGTTCACCGCCCGGTGGTTCCGGCGCGTCCGCCCGCCGGGTTCACAGCTGCGTCGGCATCGACCCGCCGTACGGCGTTCATCGACGTACCGCGTTCCTCGGCGGTCTGCCGCAGATCCTCCAGCGCGCGTTCGCCGCACTCCACATTCGGAGCCGGCCTGCCCTCTAGGTACCGCCCTGGGGTACTCGCCGGTGAATATCCGCAGGTCACGTTGCTTGCTCCACGGTACCCGCGGCGGGTGAGCACCATGTCCGACTTCCGCCGGTGACGCGGCGGTCCGCGCAGCAGACTCGTATCCGTGAACACAGAGTCACACCCGGACATACCGGGCCATCCGGAAGACGAAAGGAGCGGATCACGATGACGCTGTACACCGTCCACGACAGCCCGCTGGGCGAACTGCTGCTGACCGGCGAGGAGTCGGCCGGCGGCGTCGCGCTCACCTCCCTGTCCCTGCCCGGGCGGCGTGGCGCGCCCCCGCTCCGGCCCGGACCGCGCCGCGACGACGGGGCCTTCGCCGCGGCGACCACCCAGCTGGACGCGTACTTCGCGGGCCGCCTCACCCGGTTCGAGCTGCCCTCGGCCGCCGCCGGGAGCGCGTTCCGGCAGCGGGTGTGGCGGGCCCTCGACGACATCCCGTACGGCACCACGACGACGTACGGCGCGCTGGCCGAGCGGCTGGGCGTGCCACGGACGGAGGTCCGGGCGCTCGCCGCCGCCGTGGGCGCCAACCCGCTGCTGATCGTCCGCCCCTGCCACCGGGTGATCGGCGCCGACGGCTCGATGCGGGGCTATGCGGCCGGGGTCGAGCGCAAGGTGTGGCTGCTCTCCCACGAGGGCGCGCCGCGTGCGCTGCCGGTCCACTGAGGCGGCGGCCGTGTTTCCCACCGAGGCCGAGGTCCGCCGCCGCGTGGCGGACACCGACTGGGGCGCGCTCGCCGCGGAGTTGGACGCGCAGGGCAGCGCGGCCACGGCGGCGCTGCTGACGCCCGCCGAGTGCCGCGCGCTGTCCGCCCTGTACGACAGGCCGGAGCTGTTCCGTACCACCGTCGACCTGGCAAGGCACCGGTTCGGCGCCGGCCAGTACCGCTACTTCACCCATGACCTGCCCGCGCCGGTGGCCGCGCTGCGTGCCGCGCTCTATCCGCGTCTGCTGCCGGTCGCCCGCGACTGGGCGGCGCGGCTGGGCCGTCCGGCGCCGTGGCCGGACTCCCTCGACGCGTGGCTGGCGCGCTGTCACGCGGCCGGCCAGGACCGGTCGGCGCAGATCCTGCTGCGCTACGGGCCGGGCGACTGGAACGCCCTGCACCGGGACGTGTTCGGTGAGTTGGTCTTCCCGCTCCAGGTCGTCGTCGCCCTGGACGAGGCGGGCAGCGACTACACCGGGGGTGAGTTCCTGATGGTCGAGCAGCGGGCCCGGGCCCAGTCCCGGGGCACCGCGACCGTGCTGCGGCAGGGCCACGGTCTGGTCTTCACCACCCGGGACCGGCCGCTGCGCACCCGGCGCGGCTGGTCGGCGGGCGCGCTGCGGCACGGCGTGAGCCCGGTACGTTCCGGTCACCGCCACACCCTGGGCCTGGTCTTCCACGACGCGACATGACCCCGGCCCGGCCCCTCCCTGACGGGCCCGGTTCCGCGGTTTCGCACGCCGGTGACCACCTGGTCCGACGGCGCCGAGACGTACGTCACTTTCCGGTGTCCGATGTCATTCCGGTCCCTCGGACGGCTCGCAGGAGTGAGCGCGCCACCGGGAGCCCCACGGCCACGCCGCGCACGACCGTCGCGCTGATCAGCGTGCGCCCACGGCCCTGACGCCCGCGACGACGAGGTCGACGCCGGCCAGGAACCGCACGCGGTCGTCGCGTCGGAGCCCCTGGTCGGCGACCGCCCGGGTGAAGGGGGAGTCCTCGGGGCTCAGCCGCTTCCACGCATGGGTCACGGTGTCCATGCAGACGCTGCGGCCCGTGTTGGCGACCCCTCCCCGTCGACCACCGGCCACCTTTCGCACCCGATCGCCGGCAAACGGCATCTGACGGTACGTCACATGGGTGCATGTAGTCGCGTCAAGGATCGGGACGCGCTCCCCGCGATGTCACACGTCGGCCGGAATTCCCTCTTGACGGACCGGGAGTCGCCGGTACGACGGCACCCGGTCCCAGTCCGCCAACGGGCCCGAAGCACTACCCTGGAACACAAGTGACGCACCTGCTCACTGTGAGTGTGCGCTGGGAGTGGCGACGATGAGCCCGGTCTATCCGTTCGACGACACGGCGACGGCCCGGGCCGTCATCGGCGACGACGGCACCCTGGTCGAGTGGAACGAGGGCGCCCGCCGGCTGCTCGGCCACCGGGCGGCCGAGGTCGTGGGCCGCCCCGCGGCCCGGCTGCTGGCCGGAGACGGCACCCGGACCCCACCCGCCGGCCCCCGCTGGGACGGGACGGTGGAATTGCGCCACCGGGACGGCCGCGCCGTGCGGGTGTGGCTGCTCGCCCACCGCCGGCCGCCGCGGGACGGCCGGCCCGGCGACTGGCTCGTCGTCACCCCGCTCACCGGCGGCGCGCCCGACCCGGCCGACGACTTGCTGGCCACCGCCGCGCTGACCCAGTCGCCGTGTGCCGTCGCGGTCTACGACGACCGGCTGCGACTGCGCCACATGAACGACGCCATGGCCGAGGTACTGGGCCTGTCCCAGGAGCGTGCCAGGGGCCTGCGGCTGTCGGAGATCGGCGGCAAACCGCAGAGCGACGAACTCGAAGCCGCTCTTGTGGACGTGCTCACCACCGGCCGGGCCAAGGACGTGCACACGCACACCCGCACCGGCGGCGAGAAGCAGGCACACGCCTGGCTGGCCCGGATGGCCCCGGTCACCGACGGCGACGGGCGGGTGCGGGGTGTGTGCCTGGCCGCCCACGACTTCACCGAGATCTTGCAGGCCCGGGAGCGGCTGCAACTCGTCAACGAGGCGAGCATGCGCATCGGCACCACCCTGGACGTCACCCGTACGGCACAGGAACTCGCGGACGTGTGCGTGCCCGCGCTCGCCGACTTCGTCAGCATCGACCTGCTGGATCCGCGCGGACACGGCAGCGAGCCACCGCGGCGCATCACCGCGCCGGTCACGCTGCGCCGGGTCGCGCACCGATCGGTGCTGCCCGGCGGACCCGAGGTGGTCACCCCGGCCGGCCGGGTCGCCGTCTACCCGCAGTCCTCCCCGCAGGCCGGCTCGCTCACCTCGGGCCGTACGGTCGTCGGTTCGGTGCCGTCCGAGCGGCTGAACCGGTGGCTTGCCACGGAGTCGCCGCGGGCCCGGCGGGCCCTGGAACACGGCGTGCACTCCGTGATGTCCGTGCCGATCAGAGCCCGGGGCCTGACCCTCGGCGTCGCGGTCCTCAGCCGGCACCGGCGGCACGATCCGTTCACCGCGGACGACGTCCTGCTGGCCGAGGAGGTCACCGCGCGGGCCGCGGTCTGCATCGACAACGCCCGCCGCTACTCCCGCGAGCGCGACACCGCGATCGCCCTCCAGCGCAGCCTGCTGCCCCGGACCCTGCCGCACACCTCCGCCGTGCAGGCCGCCTCCCGCTATCTGCCCGCGGCCCGCGCCGGGGTGGGCGGCGACTGGTTCGACGTGATCCCGCTGTCCGGGATGCGGGTCGCCATGGTCGTCGGCGACGTCGTGGGCCACGGCATCCAGGCGTCGGCCACCATGGGGCGGCTGCGCACCGCCGTGCGCACCCTCGCCGACATCGACCTGGCCCCCGACGAACTGCTCACCCACCTCGACGACCTGGTGGTCCGGCTGTCCGAGGAGTCCGGCGACTCGGACGGCGACGCCGGCGCGGTCGGCGCGACCTGCCTGTACGCGGTGTACGACCCGGTCTCGCGCCGCTGCACCGTGGCCCGCGCCGGGCATCCCCCGCCGGTCCTGGTGCCGCCCGGCGGCACGCCTCGGCAGCTGGACCTGCCGGCCGGGCCGCCGCTCGGCCTGGGCGGGCTGCCCTTCGAATCGGCCGACGTGGAACTGTCCGAGGGCACGGTGCTCGCCCTGTACACGAACGGCCTGATCGACAACCGGGAACGGGAGGCGGGCGCCGGCCAGCGGCTGCTGCTGGAGGCCCTGACGAGCCGCGCGGACTCACTGGACGAGACCTGCGACCGGATCCTGGGCCGGGTGCTCCCGCCGGGCGGCATCCCGGACGACGTGGCCCTGCTGGTGGCGCGCACCCGGGGGCTGCCCGCCTCCCAGGTGGCCTCCTGGGACATCCCCGCCGACCCGGCCCTGGTGGCGCCGATCCGCAAGGAGGCCGTCGCCCAGGTGGACGCCTGGGCGCTGGACGGGGTCTCGTTCACCGCGGAACTGGTGGTGAGCGAGCTGGTCACCAACGCCATCCGGTACGGCGCCCACCCCATCGGGCTGCGGCTCATCCACGGCGCGGGGACGCTGATCTGCGAGGTGTCCGACGCGAGTCACACGGCACCGCACCTCCGGCGCGCCAAGACCTGGGACGAGGGCGGCCGGGGACTGCTCCTGGTCGCCCAGCTCACCCAGCGCTGGGGCAGCCGGCACACGATGGAGGGCAAGACGATCTGGGCGGAACTGAGCCTGGTCGAGCCGGAGTGACACCCGGTCGGACACAGCCCGGGACGTCATCCGTGGCTCAGCCGGTAAGCCAGGGGCGGACATGTCTGCGGGCCTTGTGGAGGCGGGACTTGAGGGTGCCGAGGGGGATGCCGACGCGGTCGGCGATCTCGGCGTAGTCCAGCTGGCAGATGTCGCGGTAGACCAGCGGAGCGACCAGGTCGGGGTGCTCGCGTTCCAGCCGCTCCAGCGCCTCCAGCAGGTCCACCCGGGAGCCGGCGATCACGCTGGTGGTACGCGGGTCGACCTGCGCGGCGGGCTCGATGGCGGCGGGCTGTTCGGCGGCGCGGCGCTTGAGTTCGCGGTACTTCTGCCGGGCGCAGTTGGCGACGACCGTGTACAGCCAGGTACTGAAGCGGCTGCGGCCCTCGAAGGTGGATATCTTCCGGGCGACCTGAAGGAGCACGTCCTGGGCGGCCTCCTCCGCGTCCTCCCGGCACGGCAGAAAGCGTCCGCAGCGCCGCACGACCTCGGGCCTGACCTCGCTCAACAGCCGCTCCAGAGCCGCCGGGTCGCCGGCGGCGGCGCGCCGGGCGAGGTCTTCGGTCAGCGCCGGGTCGTGCACGAAGGGCCCCCTCGAAGTCGATCTCAGGGCAGGCATGATAGTCCCATGCAATCCAGCGAGCGGATCGGCCGCTACCGTCTCGAACGGCGCCTGGGCAGCGGCGCCTTCGGCACGGTGTGGCTCGCCCACGACGACCAGTTGGAGGCGCCCGTCGCGGTGAAGGTCCTCGCCGAGAACTGGTCGCACCGCCTCGACATCCACGACCGGTTCCTGTCCGAGGCCCGGCTGCTGCGCCGGGCCGGCTCCAACCGGGTCGTACAGGTCTACGACATCGGTGAACTGCCCGACGGCAGGCCGTACTTCGTGATGGAGTACGCCGACGGGGGCACCCTCGCCGAGCTGTCGGCCGCGGGCCGGGTGCCGGTGGCGCGGGCGCTCAGGCTGACGGCGCAGGCGGCGCGCGCCGCGGCGGCGCTGCACGAGGCGGGGATCGTGCACCGCGACATCAAACCGAGCAATGTGCTGCTGCGCACCGCGCCGGACGGCAGCATTCGGGTGCTGCTCGCCGACCTGGGGCTGGCCAAGAGCCTGGCCGAGGCGTCCGGGCTCACCCTGGCCGCCGGCTCGGCCGGGTACCGGCCGCCCGAGCAGGCGGAGCCGGGCACGGGCATCGACGCGCGCGCCGACGTCTACAGCCTCGGCGCGGTCGGCTACGAACTGGTCACCGGCACCGTCCCGGCGGCTCCGGGCAGGGTGGAGCGGCCCGAGCGGCTGCGTGCGGACCTCGACGAGGAGGCGGGGCGGGCCCTGATGCGCGCGCTGGAGCCGGACCGGGAGCGGCGCTGGCCGAGCGCGCGGGCGTTCGCGGAGGAACTGGACCGGCTGGCCGCGCGGACGCCGACGACGCCGTCGCGCGGCCGGTTCGCCCGGGTCGGGAAGCGGTTCGGCACGCTCGCACTGGCCGGCGCGGCGGCCCTGGCCGCCGCCGTCGCGGCCGTCGCCGTCACGCTGGTGACCCGGCAGTCCGCGCCGGACGCGGTGCGGGTCACGGACGCCACCGGCCGGATCGTGGCCGAGGTGCCGTCCGGCTGGGCCCGCCGGCTGCGGGACTCCGGCTGGAATCCGCGGGCGCTCGGCCTGCGGTCCGGGCAGGAGCCGGGGCTGGCCGTCGCCGACGACCTGGCCCGGTGGCAGGATCTGACGGCGCCGGTGAACGGCGTGTTCATCGGCCTGAGCGGGCACGGCGGGGTGACGCCCGAGGTGAACGCCCTCGCGCATCCGGGCTGCCACTACGCGGGCAGCCGCGCCTTCACCGACGCGCGCTGGCGGGGCCGCACCCGGACCTGGGACGGCTGCGCCGGCGGCGGCTCAATCACGGAGACGGGGCTCGGCCCGGCGGACGGCGAGGCCAGGGCGCAGGTGTACGTACAGGTCCGCGAGCACGGAAGCCCCGACACGACGGCCGTCATACTCCGCTCCCTACGAGTCACCTGAGCGCACGGCCCCGCATACCGTCCCGGTACGGGTCGCTTGAGCGGACGACACCGCATACCCAGTCCCCTCCGGGGCATCTGAGCAGACGACCCCGCAGACCCGCCCCGCTCCGGGCCGCCTCAGCAGACCGCCCCGGCAGACCCAGCCCCCTCCGGGCCGCCTCAGCAGACCGCCCCGCATACTCAGCCCGGTATCGGTCGCCTGAGCGGAGCGCCCCGGCAGACCCAGCCCCCTCCGGGCCATCCGAGCGGACGACCCCGCAGACCCGCCCCGCTCCGGGCCGCCTCAGCAGACCACCCCGCCAGACCCAGCCCCCTCCGGGCCATCCGAGCAGAGGGCACTGCATACTCAGCCCGGTATCGGTCGCCTGAGCGGAGCGCCCCGGCAGCCCCAGCCCGCTCCGGGCCGTCGGGCGGAGGGCGCCGCATACTCGGCCCGGTATGGGGTGCCTGAGCGGAGCGGCTCGGTATGTGCGGCTCGGATCGGGTCACTCGGGAGGAGGGCGGTGGGTCGGGTAGGAATCCCCGCGGGCCGCGAACCTTTTCCGCGGGCCGCGCATCGGAGTGTGATGACGGCGCAGGGGGCGCCGCGGGCACGCGTCCGGCGCGCGCCCCGAAAGATCCAGGAGTGTGGACAGACATGGCGTACACGTCCCAGACCCCGCACCGGGCGTTCCTGCTCGTGACCTCCGTCGCCGTGCTGGGCCTGCTGACCGGGTGCGGCGACGGCACCGGAACCCGGAGCGGCCCGCAGCAGGTTTCGGGCACGGCGGCGCCCGCGACCGGCGGCCAGACGACCGGGGACGCCACGGCGGACGGCACGCCGGCGCGCACGCCGACGGCGGACAGCGGGACCCCGGCCGGTGAGCCCTCCTCGCCGCCCGCCGCGCACGACGGCGCGAACAGCCCGGCATCGCCCGCGTCCGGCGGCGGCTCCCGCTGTCACACCTCTGAGCTGAGCGCGTCCGTGGGCCGCAACAACCCGGGCGCGGGCCAGGAGAACTTCCCGATCGTGCTGACCAACACCTCCGCCCGCACCTGCACCGTGCACGGCTACCCGGGCGCCGCCTTCGTGAACGCCTCCGGCGGCCAGCTCGGTCCCGACCCCAAGCGCACCTCGGGCACGCCCGTGACGGTGACGCTGAAGCCGGGTCACAGCGCCTGGGCCGGGCTGACCTTCTCCAACCCGGAGATCAGCGGCGCCCGCACGGCGACGCCCGCCGCGCTGCTGGTCACCCCGCCGGACGAGCGGGACCAGCTGAAGGTGGCGTGGACGGCCGGCGCGGTACCGGTGTCCGGCAACGCCTCCGCCGTCTCGCTGACGGTTCTCGCTCCCGGAACCGGAGCCTGACCGTCCCCAGGCACGCGACACCCGCTCTCGCGGGGCCGGGGCCGGTTCCTCGTGACGGCCGGTCAGCGTCCCGTGTGACGGCCGCCGTATCCGCCTCCGCCGTACCAGCCGTCCCAGGAGCAGGTGCCGGGGTACGGGTAGGGGCGGCGGTCGGCGTCGGTGGTGCAGGGGCCGGTGGAGCCGGTGCCGGACGGGGTGGGCCGCGGATCCGGCGTCGTCGTCGCCGATGCCGCCGGGGACGCGGACGGGGCCGGCTCGGCCTCGGGCGGCCGTTCGGCCGTGGCCGTGGCCGTGGGCGACGGCCCGCCGTCGGTGCCCCAGTTGACCACCTGCATCCGCAGTTCGGGCCGCGAGGTGTCGATCACCCAGCGCTGGGCGTTGCCGGCCGAGCGGGTCTTCACGACGAGTGCGCCCGACCCGTCGGTGGCGGCGGGGACGAGGGCCAGGTCCTGGTTCCAGCGGGGCACGAGGGCGCCCTGAAGGGTGAAGTCGTAGCGGACGTTCCTGGTGCGGGACTGCGCGGCGCCCGCGCACGGCGCCAGCCGGACCGAGTAGCCGAGGTGGGAGTCGAGGCACAGGTCCGGGGCGGCGGCGTTGCGCAGCAGTCCGTCGCTCTCGTACGCCCACTGCTGGGACGCGGCCGAGGAGCACGGGGCGAGTTCGGCCTCCGCGCCGTCGACGGCCTTCTTGCCGACGATGCCGACGCAGCGTCCGGAGGCGAGGTGGTGCAGCCTGCCGCGCAGGGTGCCCTGGGCGGTGGCGCTCGCCCCGATCCAGGACGGGTCGGACGACGCGCTGCCCGAGCCGGGTGTCCGGCCGGGCTCCGTGCCGGGGGTGGTGTCGTGGCCGGGGCCGAGGACGGACCACAGGACGAACGGCAGCACGACGAGCGTGCTCACGGTCGTCGCGGCCAGGGCGAGGTTGCGCCGGCGGACCCGGCGGGCGGCGCGCTCGGCCGAACGTGCGGCGCGGGCGCGGGGCGCGGACGGCACCGGGCGGCCGGAGGCACCGCCGCCGAAGGGGCGGCGGGGTGCGGCGCGGCGCCGCGACGGCCCACGGCCGACGGCCGCCGCCTCGGTCCCGGCACCCGCGGGTGACGCGGCCGGTGCGTCCGCCGGCGGGCCGAAGGGCTCGCCTCCGGGCGGCCCGGCCTGCGCGGGAGGCGCGGGCCGGTCCTCGGCGGGCGCTTCGGCCGGTCCGACCCGGGAGGCGACGTACTCCTGGGCGCCCCAGCCGAGCACGGCCTCGGCCAGCGCGATGCCGAGCAGCCCGTTGAACTGGTTCAGCTGGTCGGCGGTGTCCCGGCAGTGTCCGCAGCCGCCCAGGTGCTGTCCGAGGTCCGGGTCGACGTCGACGCCGGTGCGCCGGTAGGTGACGTCGAGCATCCGGACGTAGCGCAGGCACTCCTCCTGCGGGGCGAGTTCGCGGTGGACCTGGAGGCACTCCTCGCGCAGCCGCTCCCGGGCCCGCCGCAGTTCCACGCCGGCGACCCGCTCGTCGAGGCCCAGCAGGGCGACCGGCACCGCGAGCGGTTCCGCCTCGACCTCGGTGTGCCACAGCAGGGCGCGGGCGGTCTGCGGCAGCCGCTGGAACGCCCGGGACAGCAGGCGCCGGTCCCGGGGCGGCAGCAGCCGGGCCGCGGCCCGTTCCCCGGCGGCGGAGCGCAGCGCGGCATGGAGCAGTTCCTGGCGTCCGTCGCCGTCCCACTCGGCCGCGATGCGCCGCACGGTGACCAGCAGGTGGGGGCGCCACGCGGAGGTGGGCGGCCCCACTTGTCTGAGCGATTCACCGAAGAGCCGGGTGAAGGCGGCCGTGGTGAGCATGCCGGCCGCGCGCGGCCCGTCGGTGCACAGCCGGGCGTAGCCGAACACCGCTTCCCAGTGCCGGTCGAGGAGTTCGCCCACGGGATGCGGTGCGGGCGTCGTCCCCGTCCACTTCCGCAGTTCGGCGCTCAACTGCTCGTCCGTGATATCGAACGGCCGAGCGGAAACCGGGGAATTCGGCGGGCCTGCGTCTTTCACGGCTGCATTCCTCCCAGACGCCATGCGGAATAAGTCCGTACCAGGGGACGCGGCATCTCGAACGTCGGCCGTGCGCGGCCTTTTTGAAGGAAAATCAATGGTCCGCAGCGCCGCACGGCACACCTTGGCACAGGGCCTCATGACAGAACAAGGGATTCGAGGTTTTTGGCATTGCCCGGCGGGGCAAGGGGAATTGACGCAAAGTCAGGGTGCGGACATTTGCCGGTTGCCGCCGGGCGACGGCCGAATTGCGTCCCGGTATGCGGTCCGACCGCGGCGCCCTCGGCGGCCGGTCCGTGCGGCGGCGGCTTCGCGCCGCACGGACCTGACCGGCCGTCAGTGGCCGCTGATGGCGTGCGGCGCGTAGGGCCGCTCCAGTTCCTCGATCTCCTTGTCGGTCAGCTCCAGTTCCACGGCGGCGACCGCGTCCTGAAGGTGCTGCGGCTTGGCCGCGCCGACGATCGGCGCGGTGACCGTGGCCCGGTGCAGCAGCCAGGCAAGGGCGATACGGGCCCGCGGCACCTCCCGTTCGGCGGCGATCCGGCCGACGGCCTCGACGATCGAGCGGTCGCTGTCCAGGTAGAGCCGGCTGCCGAAGGCGTCGTTGGCGCTGCGCTCGGTGACGGCGCCCCAGTCGCGGGTGAGCCGGCCGCGGGCGAGCGGGCTCCAGGGCAGCACGCCCACGCCCTGGTCCGCGCAGAGCGGAAGCATCTCCCGTTCCTCCTCGCGGTAGATCAGGTTGTAGTGGTTCTGCATGGACACGAACCGGGTCCAGCCGTGCCGGTCCGCCGTGTACTGGGCCTTGGAGAACTCCCACGCGTACATCGAACTGGCCCCGATGTAGCGCACCTTGCCCGCCTTGACCAGGTCGTGCAGCGCCTCCATGGTCTCCTCGACGGGCGTGTCGTGGTCGTAGCGGTGGATCTGGTACAGGTCGACGTAGTCGGTGCCGAGGCGGGTGAGGCTGTGGTCGATCTCCGACATGATCGCCTTGCGGGACAGCCCGCCCCCGTTGGGTCCTGGCCGCATCCGGCCGTGCACCTTGGTGGCCAGCACGATCTCGTCGCGCCGGGCGAAGTCGCGCAGCGCCCTGCCGACGATCTCCTCGCTGGTGCCGTCGGAGTAGACGTTCGCGGTGTCGAAGAAGTTGATGCCCGACTCCAGCGCCTGCCGGATCAGCGGGCGGGCGGCCTCCTCGCCGAGGGTCCACTCGTGGACGCCGCGGTCCGGCTCCCCGTAGGTCATGCAGCCCAGACAGATCCGCGACACGTCCAGGCCCGTCGAACCGAGCTTCACGTACTGCATCGTTGCTGCTCCTGCCTTCGGGACGGTTACCTCCTCGGAGCGTACGTGGTCGCCGACCCCCCGATTTGACGGCGGCGGGGCGCGCGGGCTTTCATCGTGATCACGTGTCCGGCGCCCCGCGCGGGCACGCAGAGGTGCGCCCAGCCGGTGACGGAACGTTCTCGTTCCAGTCCGGCCGAAGTCGCCAGGACCGCCCCGCGGGTCCGAGGCGGGGCCGTACCCGCGATGGATGGAGCGGTCATGCCCGCGAAGGGTGCACTCCGCGTCGCGGGTTGCGCGACGAGCGTCGGCGCGCGGCTCGTGGCCACGGTCGTCACGGCGGCCCTGCTGCTGGCCGGCTGCGGATCCTCGGCGGACTCCGAGAAGGCCCGGCCCGATTCCGGCCGTGCGTCGTCCGGGGTACGGCTTCCGCCGCGGCACGCCGGCTTCGACTACCAGCTCGGCGGCGCCTATCCGCCGCCGGCCGGGGTCCGCGTCGTCAGCCGTGACCGCACGGACCCGCCCGCGCCCGGCCTGTACAACATCTGCTACGTGAACGCCTTCCAGGCCCAGCCGGACGAGGCCGGCGCATGGCCCGCGGACCTGCTGCTGCGGGACGCCCGCGGCAAGGTCGTCGTGGACGAGGACTGGGACGAGCCGCTGCTCGACATCGGCACCGCGGCCAAGCGGGAACGGGTGGCCGAGCGGGTGGGCCGCTGGATCGACGGCTGCGCGGACCGGGGGTTCGACGCGGTCGAGCCGGACAACTACGACAGCTACACCCGGTCCGGGAAGCTGCTGACCGCCGAGGACGCGACCGCGTTCATCGCCCTGCTGTCCCGGCGCGCGCACGCCCGGAACGTGGCCATCGCGCAGAAGAACACCCTGGAGCTGGCCGACCAGCGACGGCGGGCCGGCCTCGACTTCGCGGTGGTGGAGGAGTGCGCCGAGTGGGACGAGTGCGGCGCGTACGCCGACGCCTTCGACGACCGCGTCCTCGTCGTCGAGTACACGGACGACGGACTGCGCAAGGCCCTCGCCGGCTTCGGCGACCGCCTCAGCATCGTCCGCCGTGACCTGGCGGTGTCGACTCCGGGCAGCGACGGCTACGTGCGCAAGGTCCGCTGACCCGGGCCCTGCCCGGAGCACGGCCGCGCGGCTGGGACGACGCCCGCGGCGATCCCGGCCGCGCACACGACGAGCTGGAGGAAGGGCTTCTCGTCCGGTTCGGTCATCCGGGCACCCTACGTCGCCGCGGGTCAGGCCGGCTGTTCGGTGACCGTGATGGCGCCGACCGGGCAGGCGCGGGCGGCGTCGCGGACCAGGGGGTCGCCGCCGCCGTCCTGCCGCCCGGGCAGCAGCGTGCTGTAGCCGTCGTCGTCCTGGGTGAAGACGTTCGGGGCGGTCAGCGCGCACTGACCCGCGCCGATGCAGACGTCCCTGTCGATCTCGATGTGCATGGCACAAGCCTCTTACCAGGTCACGGGGAGTTCCAGCATCCCCTGGATCGTGTCGCCGGGTTTGAACGGGATCTCGTCCGCCGGCGCGGCGAGCCGGAGCGTGGGCAGCCGTTCGAACAGGGCGGCGAGGGCGATCTCCAGCTCGGTGCGGGCGAGGTTCTGGCCGAGGCACTGGTGGATGCCGAAGCCGAAGGCGACGTGGTGGCGGGCCGGGCGGTGCCAGTCGAGCATGTCCGGTCCGGGGTAGGCGTCCGCGTCGCGGTTGATCACCGAGGTGGAGAAGACCACGCCGTCGCCGGCCCGGATGGTGGTGCCGGCCACCTCGATGTCCTCGGTGGCGAGCCGCAGCAGCCCGTCCGCGATGGACAGCATCCGCAGCAGTTCCTCGACCGCGGCGGGCAGCAGGGAGGGGTCGGCGCGCAGTTCGGCGAGCCGTTCGGGGTGCTGGAGCAGCGTGTAGGTGCCCAGCGAGATCATGTTGGCGGTGGTCTCGTGGCCGGCGACCAGCAGGATGATCGCGATTGCGACCAGTTCCTTCCGGCCCGGGGTGCCCTCGCGTGCCTGCTGTTCGACCAGTTCGTCCAGCAGGCCCTCGCCGGGCTCCTCGCGCTTGCGGTCGATCAGGTCGCCGAGGTAGTCCTCCAGCCGGTCCCGGGCGTCCTGGGCGTCGTCGGCCGTGGGGCCGCGCAGCAGCCGCCGGGACTGCTCCTCGAAGAACTCGTGGTCGGCGTAGGGGACGCCGAGCAGCGCGCAGATCACCATGGAGGGCACGGGCAGCGCGAACGCGCCGACCAGTTCGGCGGGCGGACCCTGGGCGATCATCCGGTCCAGCAGGTCGTCGACGATGCGCTGGATGCTCGGCTTGAGCGCGGTGGCCCGCTTGAGGGTGAAGCTGGGGATCATCATCCGGCGCTGGTCCCGGTGCTCGGGGTCGTCGACGCCGACGAGGGCCGTCGTGCGGTCGCGGATGCCGGCGAACCGGGGTGTCGTGATGGGGAAGCCGGCACGGGTGCGATCGCTGGACAGACGGGGATCGGCCAGCAGGTCGCGGGCGAGCGCGTGCCCGGTCACGAGCCAGGCGGGGCGCCCGTCGTAGAGGGTGACGCGGGCCAGCGGCCGGGAGGCGCGCAGCGGGTCGTAGGCGGCGGGCGGCTGGTAGGGGCAGGTCCGGTCCTGTGGAAAGGCGACGGGCTCCGACAATTCCGTCATGGAAGACCTCACAGACGAAGAGTGCTTCGGCCGATCTTCATTAGATGCCCGAGGCACCTAACGTGCGACGCAAAGTTCGGCCAGATCGGTTACCTGCGGAATCTGGCCGGGAAGCGACTCTTCCGTTTCGTGGTTCGATGGCCCTCACGGGGGTGCCGGCCATCCGGAATCGGCCATTCCACGATAGTCCATCGCCTGCGGCGCGATCCGGATGAAATCCGCGGTCACCGGTGTTGAAGGGCGGTGTCAGTGAGCCTGTGACGCGACGAGGAGAACGAGCAGCATGCCTCTTGAGGGTGAGTACGAGCCGAGTCCTACCGCGTGGGTCCGGGAGCAGGTCGAGTTGTACGAGAGTTCCGGTGGCACCGAGGGGACGACGCTGCTGGACACCGGGCTGCCCGTCATCCTGCTGACCACGCGGGGCGTCCGCAGCGGCAAGATCCGCAAGACGCCGCTGATGCGGGTCGAGCACGGGGGGCGGTACGCCGTGGTGGCCTCGCAGGGCGGTGCGCCCAAGCACCCGGTCTGGTACTTCAACATCACCGCCGATCCGCGGGTGGAGTTGCAGGACGGGCCGCGCAAGCAGGACATGACGGCCCGGGAGGTCACCGGCGCGGAGAAGGCCGAGTGGTGGGAGCGGGCGGTGGCCGCGTATCCGCCGTACGCCGAGTACCAGGAGAAGACGTCCCGCGAGATCCCGGTCTTCGTGCTCGAACCGGTCGCCGGGAGCTGAATCCGGCCGGGCGTCGAAGCCATCCGGAAATTCCCCCGCCGCACGGCATGAACGGGCCCGGACCCGGGCACGTGAGCCTGAGGCCCCGCCGCGCTCCCCCGTCGCGGCGGGGCTCCCCCGTCCCCACCGCCGCCCTGCGCGCCACCCGACGCAACGCCCCGCCACACGGCCCACCCGGCGCTCACCCCACGACGACCGATGGCCGTGCGGGCGGTGCGCACCGCGCCGGATGGCCGACCAACGGCGGGCGATGACCACGATGCGCGAGCGGGCGGTGCGCACCGCGTCGGGTAGCCGACCAACGGCGGGCGCCGCCCATGATGCACAAGCGCGCGGTGCACGCCGCGCCGGGTGGCCAACGGACGGCCGCGCGCGGGCGGTGCGCCGCGTGGTCGCCCGGCGCCGGGCGATGGTCGTGATGTGCGGTGCGTCGGGCGCGAAGGCGGCGGGCGCTGCCACGGACCGCACACCACTCGGCCACATCCGCCACACCGCAAGCCCGCACACCCCCGACGACATGGCGCGTTCACAGGGGCCGACCCCGGCACCCGGGCATCGGTCCCGCCCCGCTCCCCCGCAGCGGCGGGACTGCGCCGCCGCCCCTCCCCCGACTCGGCCCACCGGCCACGCCCGAGCAACCCTGTCCCGGGTCGATGAACCCGGCGGCCTCCTGCGCGACCACCGGCGGTGCGCGGCGCGCGTGAGCGGGATTTCGGGGGTCGGAGAGTGTACGTGGGGTGGGGGGCGTGGGCAGTAATCCACATCACGGCGATCTTGGGGGATAGATCATTTAGGCTCTGGGCAACCTCGTACTGCTTCCGGTCTCAACTTACGGGCCAGAAGGCCGAGTTCGAGGGCGCGGACGGCCGAGGCGGCCGCCCGCTCGCAGGGGCGGGGGGCTCTGCGTTCCGTCTCCCGAAAGGAACCGCATGCCGCAGGACGTCACCTTCGACCTGCCCTTCGAGACCCCCGTCAGCCCGCATCTGGAGTACGCGCGCTCACGCCATCTGCGCTGGGTCTGGGACATGGGCCTGGTCCGCAGCCAGGCCGGGTTCGCGGAGTACCGGTCCTGGGACCTGCCGCAGGCAGCCGCACGCACCTATCCGCACGCCTCGGCCGACGACATGGTCGTCCTGATGAACTGGTTCTCGCTGGCCTTCCTCTTCGACGACCAGTTCGACACCGGCCGGCCGGACCGTGCCGACCGGATCGCGGAGGTGGCGCGCGAGCTGATCGTCACGCCGCTGCGCCCGGCCGGCACCCGGCCCCGGGTGGTCTGCCCGATCACCGTGGCCTGGGCGGAGGTCTGGCGCCATCTCTCGGATGGCATGTCCCTGACCTGGCAATCCCGGTTCGCCGCCTCCTGGGGACGGTTTCTGGTGGCGCACTGCGAGGAGGTCGACCTGGCGGCCCGCGGACTGGCCGGAACGCTGACGCTCGACGAGTACACGGCCTTCCGGCGCCGCACGGTGGGCATCCACCACAGCATCGACGCGGGCGAGCGCAGCCGCCGCTTCGAGGTGCCGGCCGAGGTGCAGGCCCATCCGGTGATGGAGCGGATGCGCGATCTGGCCGCCGACACCATCGGGTTCATGAACGACATCCACTCCTTCGAGCGCGAGCGGCGCCGCGGCGACGGCCACAACCTGATATGCGTCCTGCAACGGGAGCGGGGCGGCTCCTGGCAGGACGCGGCCGACGAGGCGTAC
This sequence comes from Streptomyces diversicolor, assembly GCF_057537855.1. Lineage (NCBI taxonomy): Bacteria > Bacillati > Actinomycetota > Actinomycetes > Kitasatosporales > Streptomycetaceae > Streptomyces > Streptomyces diversicolor. The sequence goes on along the minus strand of NZ_BAAJXA010000024.1, from coordinate 16,199 downwards.
CGGATGACCACCGAGTGCCTGCAGGAGTACGTCGCCCTGGAGGCACGTGTGCCGCGGATGTGCGACGACCTCGGCCTTGACGAGGCGGCGCGGCAGCGGGTGCGGATGGGCGTGGAGGCCATCCAGCACTGGATCAACGGCAACTACGAGTGGGCGCTGACCACCGGCCGCTACGCGGCGGCCAAGGAGGGGCCGGCGGTGAACGCCGAACTGGCCGGGCGCGGCTCGGTGGACGATCTGCTCGCCGTGTGAGGGCGACGCCACGGGGCCGCCGTCCGAAAAGGACGGCGGCCCCGCACGCGTCTCAGACGGCGAACTCCACCGGCAGGCTGTCCAGCCGGGACTCCCAGGTGGAGGCCGTCGAGGTCAACTCCTCCGCCGGCACGGCCAGCCGCAGCCCGGGCAGCCGGTGCAGCAGCACGTCGACGGCCGTCTCGATGATGCCCTGGCCGAGGTTCTGCCCCGGGCACTCGTGCGGCCCGGCGCTGAACGCCAGATGCGACTGGTTGCCGACGACCGAGACGGCCGGGTCCGGGCGGATCTGCGGATCCGCGTTGCCCGCCGCGAGGCCGAGCACCAGCAGGTCGCCCTCCTTGACCGGGCAGCCGCCGAGTTCCAGGTCGGAGGTGGCGAACCGGCCCGGCAGCACGGCCAACGGCGGGTGGTTCCACATGACTTCCTCCACCACGGAGGACATGTTCAGCTGCCCGCTGACCAGTTCGGAGCGCCGCTCGGGGTAGGTGAGGACGAGTTGCAGGGCCCGCGCCAGCAGATTGCTGGTCATGGTGTGGCCGGTGATCAGCACCAGGCGCAGATGGTTGACGAGTTCGTCCTCGTCCAGGTCGGCGGGGTGGTCGATGAGCCCGGAGGCGAAGTCGGAACCGGGTTCGGCGCGTTTGCGGGCCGCCAGTTCGGCGAGGACGCCCATGATCTTCTCGTTGTGCGCGAGGGCGTCCTCACCGCCCTTGAGGATCTGGTTGCTGGACTCGGCGAGACTGCGCCCCTCCCGCTCGGCCAGCCCGAGCACCCGGGTGAGGACCAGCATCGGCAGATAGTCGGCGAAGTCCGTCACCAGGTCGGCGCGGCCCGCGTCCGCGAACGCGTCGATCTGCTTGTGCGCGAAGTGTGTGACGTGCCGCCGGATGCCGCGCCCGGAGACGCCGAGGAGGTTGTCGGTGACCGCGCCGCGCAGCCTGCGGTGCGGCTCGCCGTCCTGGGAGACGCAGTCGGGCCGCCAGCCCAGCATCTGGATCAGCGGCGAGGTCTCGGCGACCCGGCCCTCCTGCCAGTCCCGCCAGATCCGTGAATCCCGGCTGAACTGGAGCGGGTTGTCGAGCACCCGCCGGTTCTCCCGGTAGCCGAGCACCAGCCAGGCGGGTATGTCGCCCTCCAGCAGGATCGGGGCGACCGTGCCGTGCTGCTCGCGCAGCCGCGCGTAGATGCCGTGCGGATCCCGCTCCGACTCCGGGCCGTACAGCCGGGTGACGTCCGCGCCGTGGGCGACCGGGCAGCCGCCCGCGGCGCCGGGGCCGTGGGACTCGTCGTTCATCGGGACTCCACTGCGACGGCCGAGCGTTCCTGCAGATGACGGATGAGCGCGAGGAGCACGTCACGGCTGGAGACGCGGTCGCGGGCGTCGCAGACCACGACCGGGGTGTGCGGGGAGATGTCCAGGGCGTCCCGGATCTCCTCGATCGGATGGTCCTTGGAGTCGGGGAAGACGTTGAGGGCGATGACGAACGGCACGTCCTGCCGTTCCATCTCCTCGATCGCCCGGAAGCTGGAGGCCAGCCGGCGGGTGTCCACCAGGACGATCGCCCCCAGCGCGCCCTTGAACAGGCCGTTCCACAGGAACCAGAACCGCTCCTGGCCCGGGGTGCCGAACAGGTACAGCATCAGGCTGTCGTTGAGGCTGATCTTGCCGAAGTCCAGGCTGACGGTGGTCTCGGCCTTGTCGGCGATGCCGATGAGATGGTCGTCGCCGACGCTGGCCTGGGTGAGGGTCTCCTCGGTGGTGAGCGGCTTGATGTCGCTGACGGAGCGGACCATGGTGGTCTTTCCGGTGCCGAACCCGCCGGCGATCATCACCTTGACCGAGCGGGTGCCCCCGGCGGCGGATCGGCCGGATTGGTCAAAGCCTTTCAAGTCCACTGAGTACCTCCTGAAGGAGCGCGAGGTCGGGCCCGCGCCCGGCGTCGTGCGCCGGGATGGGATCACGGGCTTCGACGCGGCCTGCGTCCAGCAGATCCGCCAGCAGCACCGCGAGAATGTTGAAGGGCAATCCGAGATGGGCGCCGAGTTCGGCCACCGACAGCGGATCGCGGCAGCGCCGGACAATCTCCTCGTGCTCGTGCTGCATGCCCGGGGCGGGGGCGGTGCGGGAGACGATGAGGGTCGCCACGTCGAGGCTCGACGCCGACCCGCCCGGCCTGCTGCGTCCCCTGGTCAGGACGTAGTAGCGCTCAAGACCTTGGGGGTCTCCCCCGCCCGAGCGCAGCCGAGGGCTCGGGGGAGGATCTGTGGGCCGGCGGGGAGCACTCATCCAGAGTGCTCCTCCAGGCGCGGAGTGGTGCCGAGCAGCTCGCCCATGCGGCGTGCCAGGTCCCTCATCTGGTGGCCGAGCAGGCCCTGGTCGAGTCCCTCGCGGGCCAGCACGCCCAGGTAGGTCTCGACGCCCGCGCGGACGACGAACAGATGCCCGCCGTCGACCTCGATCATCGCGAGCCGCAACTGGCCCGCGTACTTGGGGAACTGCTCGGCGACCGGCTGGGCGAGGGCCTGGAGGCCCGCCACCACCGCCGCGAAGCGGTCCACGTCGTCGGGGTCCTCGGCGCCGAAGGAAGTGATGGCCTTGCCGTCGCTTGAGGCCACGAGGGCGAAGCGGATCTCCGGGATGCTCTCCACCAGATCGCGGAGCGCCCAGCTCACGTCGGTTCCCTGTTGCGTCATGTGGACTAGTCGCTCTCTTCAGTGCGGTGCTCGGTGGACTCACGGGCGGCGGACGGCGCGGGTGCCGCGGCGGCTTCGGGCGCGGAGCCGGGGGCGGGGGCGGCCTGACCGGACTCGGCGAACGCGTGCGCGTCGGCGGCGGGCGCGGTGCCGTCGCGCTCGCCCTCGACGGATCCGGAGCGGGGCGAGGCCGTGCGGGCGGCCAGGCCGCGGCCCGCGGTGGCGAACGCCGCCAGGCCGGCGAAGGACGCGTCCGGCGGTACGGCGGAGACGGCGCCGGCGTCGCCGCGTCCGGCATCCTGGGACGGCTCCGCCTCGTGCCGCCTGCTCCGGCGCCGTGGCAGTCCGCCGGGCGTGGTGTCCAGGGTGTCGGCGGGTTCGGGCGCGGGCGCGGCGGCGACCGGGCCGTGGGCCGCGGCGGGCGCCGGGGCCGCGGCGGCGGACTGGCCTGCGGGCGGGGCGGTGGCCGGGGCCGCGGGCAGCGGGCTGAAGTACTTGTGCGGGACCACGACGACGACGGAGGTGCCGAGCCAGGGCGAGTCCGCGAAGGTGACGCGGATGCCGTAGCGGCGGGCGAGGATGCCGACGACGCGCAGACCGATGGTGGCGTCCTCGGAGACGCCGCCGAGGCCGGGTCCCGCCGCGGTGCCCGCGAGGGAGTGCTCCGCCTCGCGCTTCTTCTCCTCGCTCAGTCCCTTGCCGGAGTCCTGGATCTCGATGCCGACGCCGTTCGGGACCTCCTTGCCGGAGACCACGACCGGCTCGGTGGGCGGCGAGTACCGGGCCGCGTTGTCCAGCAGATGCGCGAAGATCAGCGTGAGGTGGTCCACCAGACCGCCGTCGACGCCGAGTTCGGGCAGATGGCGGACCTCGACGCGGTGGAAGTCCTTGATCCGGCCGATGCCGCCGCGCACCACGCTCAGCAGGCGCTGCGGTTCCTGCCACTGCCGGCCCGGCCGGTCCGAGCCGCCCAGCACGCCGATGCTCGCGGCGAGCGAGTCCGCGGGGCCGAGCTCCTGGTCCAGCTCCATCAGGCCGCGGGCCACGGCGGGCAGCCGGCCGTGCTCGCCCTGCATCTCGTGCAGCCGCCCGCGGAGCTTGCTGGTCAGTACGTGGATGCGGTTGCCGATGCTGATCACGGCCTGCTCGGCGGAGGTGGAGCGGTTGAACTCCTCCTCGATGCCGATCAGCGAGGTCCGCAGGATCCGCCGCAGATCGGCCTGGAGTTCCGGCGCGACCTCGGTGTCCTGGGCGGCCGGCAGCACGTCGTCGATGGCGTCGCCGGACCGCAGCCGCTTCAGCGCCTCGGGCAGCTGCTCGTCGGCGAGCCGGGCGACCGCGGCCCGCTGGTGCGCGAGTTGTTCCTCCCAGATCTCGGCCCGGTCCGCGAGCTGGGCCTCGTAGGACGTGGCCTGGTCGGTGAGCCGTTCCTCAAAGGCCCGTGCGGCGTCCGCCAGTTGGGCCTCGTGGGCCGCGGCCTGCTCCCCGGCCTGGGCCTCGAAGGCGGCGCTCTGCTCGGTCAGCCGTGTCTCCAGCGAGGCGCGCTCGGCGGCGAACTTCCGCTCCAGCCCGGCGACATGCTGCTGCCACTGCTGCGCGTGCTCGGCCTGCGTGGTGCGGGAGCTGTCCGCGAGGCCGCGCAACTGCCGCTGTGAGCGGATCAGCAGCCGTACGCACACGGATCCGGCGGCGGTCGCGGCGGCGCCGGCGACGGCGACGGTTATGCGCTCCGAGCTCATGAAGGTGGCGGCAACCGTCCCGCCTCCCAAGGCCAGTGGCATCAGCCACCAGCTGTACCAGGCGACAGGGGCCCGCGCCGCCGGTGGCGGAGTGGCGAGTTCCATCTGCATCCTTCGAAAGCGATCACGACTAGGGGGTGCGCGAGGGCCGCACTCATGAGTGGGCACGGCGAGCCGACCGCTCCATGGAACGGTCACGTCAACTCGCGGTGACTTTCTGGAGCTTATCTGGTTCCCACTCGAAAAGATCAACTTCGCCGGGCGGCGGAGGTGCGGATTCCGTCACTCTCCAGGAAGGCCCACCGAATCTCCAAACCTCCTGCCGATCAGGGGACTTGGCGGCAGCGCCCGCCGCCCACCACCCGGACACGGGCCGCCGGCCGGGTGGTCCCGGTGGGCGGGCGGCGACCGGGCGACGGCGGGGTCCGGGTCGCGGGCCGGATGGGTGACGGAATCCTGCCCGCGGGCGGGATGGGTGACGGGGTCCGGACTACGGACCGATGGATGACCGGGGGTCCGGACCGTGGACCGACGGGTGCCACCGGGTCCGGGCCACGGGCCGGATGAATGGCGGGGGTGCCGGGTCACGGGCCCTATGGGTGACGCGGTGCCCGGCCGTGGGCCGGGCGCTTGGCGCAATCCGGACTGCGGGTCGGCGCGGTCCGGGGGACCATGAGTGCTGTGAACACGATGCGCGCAATCAGCCAGGACGTCCTCGGCGGCCCCGACGTGCTCAAGGAGGTACGCCTTGAGCGGCCCGCGCCGCGCCCGAACGAGGTGCTGGTCCGGGTCCGTGCCGCCGGGGTCAACCCCACCGACTGGAAACACCGGGCCACCGGCGGCTTCCTGGGCCGGCCGCCCTTCGTCCTTGGCTGGGACGTCGCGGGCACGGTCGAGGAGACCGGGATCGGCGTGGCCGCGTTCACGCCCGGGGACGAGGTCTTCGGCATGCTGCCCTACCCGTTCGGGCACGGTGCGCACGCCGAGTACGTCGTCGCCCCGGCCCGTGCGCTCACCCGCAAGCCGGCCGGGATCGACCATGTGCAGGCGGGTGCGCTGCCGCTGGTGTCGCTGACCGCGTGGCAGGCGCTGGCCGAGACGGCCGAGCTGGCAGCGGGCCAGCGGGTACTGGTGCACGCGGCGGCCGGCGGGGTCGGCCATGTGGCGGTGCAGATCGCCAAGGCGCGGGGCGCGTATGTGATCGGCACGGCGAGCGCGGGCAAGCACGACTTCCTGCGCAGCATCGGCGTGGACGAGGCGATCGACTACCGCGGCACGGATGTCACTGAGGCCGTGCGCGGCGCCGACGTCGTGCTGGACACCCTCGGGGGCGACACCACCGTCCGGTCGCTGCGGGTGCTGCGTCCCGGCGGGATCGTGGTGTCGATCGCACCGGTCGGCTCGCGGGAGCTGTACGACGAGGCCGCCCGGCTGGGCGTGCGGGCCGTCCGCATGCTGGTGGACGCCGACCGCGCCGGCATGCGGGCGATCGCCGCGCTGGTGACCGAGGGCGCGCTGCGGGCGACGATCGCGCAGACGTTCCCGTTGGCGGAGGCCGCGCGGGCGCACGAGCAGGGAGAGACCGGCCGGACGACCGGAAAGCTGGTCCTTGTGACGGCCTGAACCGCGCAGCATGCACCCAAACCCGAAGACATATGTCAATCGAACATGCTCAAATTCCTTCTATCGAGGGTAACTTGCAGGGCGGGGAACGGATTTCCCGGCACGGGTGGGAGGTGACGTCGTGCGCCCGGAACCGCGGCAGGAACCCGCACCGCTCACCCGGCACCTGCGCGTCCGTCAGGACCGCGGGGCCACGGTGCTGGAGTTCCACGGCGAGATCGACATCGCGGCGGCCACGGAGATAGGACCGTACCTGGACCGGGTGACGGACCGGCCCGGCGCCCGCATCGTGATCGACCTGCGGCACATCGAGTTCTTCGACTGCTCGGGGCTGCGCCTGCTCTACCGGGCCCGCGGCCGGGTGCTGGAGCACGGCGGGCGGCTGCACCTCGTCTGCACCCACCCGCTGACCCTGCGCGTCCTGCGGGTCACCGGCCTGGCCCGGCTGCTGCCCCCGCGGCCGACGCTGGACGCGGCCCTGGACCAGCCCGAGGCCACCTCCGGCTCGTGGTGAGCGCGCGGGGGCGTGCGCCCCCGCGTGCCCCCGGTGAGTCCGCGATTCGGTCAACCGGCCGGTCTGGTAAGGGCGTTCGGCGGGCATCCGGACTGTAGGAAGGGGGACCGCCGACATGACGACTGCCATCGGACGGCTGCCCGGACGCATGCCGGGCTGGGCGAAGGCCCTGACCGCCGTCGTAGCGGTGCTCGCGGTGCTCTTCGCCGGGATCCGGCTGGCCGTGCTGCCGGGCATCAAGGACCTGTTCGGCACCGAGACGCACGACCGCTCAGGACCGGCGCTGCTCAGATCGATCCGGGACATGAGCCGTTACGACGCCGCGTCCGGCACCTTCCAGGTCGTCGTGGACCTGGAGAAGGACGCCAAGTACCTGCCCGACGCGATCCGCGGCACCCGGACCCTGTACGTCGGGACGGGCACCGTGGACGCCTATGTCGACCTCGGCCGGGTGGGCGAGCGGGACGTGGCGGTCGACGGCGACCGCACCTCGGCCACGCTCCGGCTGCCGCACGCCCGGCTGGGCACCGCGGCCCTGGACGCCGACCACTCGTACACCGTCTCCAAGCAGCGCGGTCTGCTCGACCGGCTCGGGGACTTCTTCTCGGACAACCCCAACAGCGAGCACGCCGTCCAGCGGCTCGCCGTGCGGCACATCGGCGAGGCGGCCGAGGGCAGCGGGCTGACCACCCGGGCCGAGACCAACACGACCGCCATGCTCGAAGGACTGCTGCGCTCACTCGGTTTCACGGAGGTGCACGTCTCCTACGGGAGCTGACCGGAGTGCCCGCGACGACAGGAGGACCGATGGCCCGCTCCGCCTCGCACCCGCGTACGGCTAAGGACGCCGGCCGCACGGGACCCGACCGCCCCGCCGAGGGCAACCGCTCCGCCAGGACCGCCAAGCCGCCCACGGCCGCCAAGCCTCCCAAGACGGCCAAGGGCACCAAGGGCGGGCGTACGGCCAGGGCCGGGGCCGCCGCCGCGTCCCGGCGGGCCGGCGGGTTCACGGCACCGCTGCGGAGATTGCGGTCGGCCGTGCGCCGTGGCCCCGCGAAACCGCGCGGCACCGGGAAGGCCCACGGCGCGCCGCGCCGCACCCGCCGGAACGGGCGCGCGGCGTGGCCCGTGCGGGCGTTGGCGATGCTGGTCGCCTTCGCCTGCATGGTGGCGTTCGCCGCCGCGCTCGCCCGGCTCACCCTGGAGCCCTCCCCCGCGTCCGCGGCCCTCACGCACAGCAATCTGCGACCGGGCAGCTCCCTGAGGGCCTATCTGGACCAGCCCGCGCTGCGCGACGCCGTCAAGCAGATCGGCGGGAATCTGCTGCTCGGCGTCCCGTTCGGGGTGCTGGTGCCGGTGCTCGCGCCGCGGGCCCGCGGCATCCGGCAGGTGCTGCTGCTCACGGCGATCGTGATGCTGCTGGTGGAGCTGGCGCAGGGCGCGCTGATCACCGGCCGCGCCTTCGACATCGACGACGTGCTCCTCAACACCGCGGGCGCGCTGCTGGGTCACCTGTTCCTCGGCCGGCGGCTCGGGCGGGCGGTGCACGCGCGCGAGCGGCGCCCATGAGGTGCCGCCACCGGGACGGCGGCACGAGGCCGCCGCAGGGGCACGCGGTCGCCCGACACTGGTCCGTACCAAGGTATTGACGCTCCCTTACCTCACTTCTTAAATCAAGAGGCGTCACCTTCATCCCCCCACCCCGGCCCGGCACGTGCGCGTTCCGGGCCGCCGTATCGAAGGGCGAGCCATGGCCTCCCCACGCCTGCTCCGCAGCTGTCTGTTCGCCGCGCTGTCCGCCGCGCTCGTCGCCTCCGCGGCGGTCGGTCCCGCCCAGGCGGACTCCTCCTCCGCCGCCGGCGTCACCGCCGTGACGTTCTCCGACACCTTCGACGGTCCCGCGGGCGCTGCCGTCGACTCCTCGAAGTGGCAGACGGAGACCGGCGACAACGTCAACAACCACGAGCGGCAGTACTACACGTCGGGCACCAGGAACGCGGCCCTGGACGGCCAGGGCCATCTGGTCATCACCGCCCGGCGCGAGAACCCCGCCAACTACCAGTGCTGGTACGGGACATGCCAGTACACCTCGGCCCGCCTGAACACGTCCGGGAAGTTCACCGCGCAGTACGGGCACGTCGAGGCCCGGATGAAGATCCCGCGGGGGCAGGGCATGTGGCCCGCGTTCTGGATGCTTGGGACACCGGTCAACTGGCCGGACTCCGGTGAGATCGACATCATGGAGAACGTCGGCTTCGAGCCCTCGACCGTGCACGGCACCATCCACGGCCCGGGCTACTCCGGCTCGGGCGGCATCGGAGCGGGCTACACCCTGCCGAACGGGCAGGCGTTCGCGGACGGCTTCCACACCTTCGCCGTCGACTGGGCGCCGGACTCGATCACCTGGTCCGTGGACGGCAATGTCTACCAGCGGCGCACTCCGGCCGACCTCGGCGGCAGGACGTGGGTGTTCAACAAGCCGTTCTTCCTGATCCTGAACCTGGCGGTGGGCGGCTACTGGCCCGGCGACCCGGACGGCTCCACCGTGTTCCCGCAGCAACTGGTGGTGGACTCGGTGTCGGTGACGACCGGCGACACCCCGGCAGGCGTCGCGATCAAGGGCCTGGCGGGCAAGTGCGTGGACGTGGCCGGCGCGAACGCCGCCAACGGCACGGCCGTACAGCTCTACGACTGCAACGGCACCGCCGCCCAGCAGTGGACGGTGGGCTCCGACGGCACGATCCGGGCGCTCGGCAAGTGCCTCGACGTCACCGGCAACGGCACGGCGGACGGTTCGACGGTACAGCTGTGGGACTGCACGGGCGGCCCCAACCAGAAGTGGGCGGTGACCGCCGCGCACGACATCGTGAACCCGCAGGCCGACAAGTGCCTGGACGTCACGGACAACAACTCGGCCAACGGCACCCGGCTGCAGATCTGGACCTGCTCGGGCGGCGCCAACCAGAAATGGACGGTCGGCTGAGCGGGCGGGGCCTCAGTGCGGCGTCCAGGTGAACTTGTCGCCGCCGACCCAGCGGACCACATCCGGGTCGTCCAGGTCATGGACGGTGATGCCGTACGCGGCGGCGACCTCCAGGACGTCGGTCACGGTCCGTGCCGCACCGACCACCTGGCCGTCGACCTCCATGATGCGGAAGGGCGGGTTGCCCGGCCTGCCCCGCATCACCCCGTGGACCAGGATGCGCGGTCTGGAGATGTGCGGGCTCGCTATCTCGGTCATGTCATCGAGCCTAAGTCGCAGATGAGCGATATGGGCGGTACAGGCGACACGCACGATACGTTCGGTTGATCGCCGTGCGCCGCACGACGCCCGTGGGCCGCCGTGCGGCGCCGCCGCGCCTGGGCAACCCTTGAGGTGGAGGTGGCGATGGATCCCGTGGAGGCGCTGGACCGGATCGCCTTCCTGCTGGAGCGGTCCCTGGCACCGACGTACCGCGTGCGTGCCTTCCGTACCGCCGCGCGGGTGCTGGGCGCACTGCCCGCGGCCGAGGTCGCCGAGCGTGCCGCCGCCGGGACCCTTCAGTCGCTCAAGGGCGTCGGCCCGAAGACCGCCCAGGTGGTGCGGGAGGCGCTGGCCGGCGAGGTGCCCGGCTATCTGCGCGCCCTGCGGGACGAGGCCGGCGCTCCCCTCACCGAGGGCGGCCGGCTGTTGCGGCAGTTGCAGCGCGGCGACTGCCATCTGCACTCCGACTGGTCGGACGGCGGCAGCACGATCGAGGAGATGGGGCGCACGGCGGCGCGGCTCGGGCACGAGTGGGCGGTGCTCACCGACCATTCGCCCCGGCTGACCGTGGCCCGCGGGCTGTCGCCCGAACGGCTGCGGGAGCAGCTGGCCGCGGTGGCCGCGCTGAACGCGGCCTGGGCCCCGTTCCGGCTGCTCACCGGCATCGAGTGCGACATCCTTGAGGACGGTTCGCTGGACCAGGAGCCGGAGCTGCTGGAGCTGCTGGACGTGGTGGTGGTGTCCGTGCACTCCAAGCTGCGGATGGACGCCGGTGCGATGACCCGCCGTATGGTCGCCGCCGTGCGCAGTCCGCACGCCGACGTGCTCGGCCACTGCACCGGGCGGCTGCGGGGCGAGCGGGGCCGGCCGGAGTCCCGGTTCGACGCGGACGCGGTGTTCGCCGCGTGCGCCGAGTCGGGCACCGCCGTGGAGATCAACAGCCGCCCGGAGCGGCTGGACCCGCCCCGGCGGCTGCTGCGCGCGGCCGTCGAGGCGGGCGTGCTGTTCTCGATCGACACCGACGCGCACGCCCCCGGCCAGCTCGACTGGCAGATCCTCGGCTGCGCGCGGGCCGAGGAGTGCGGGGTGCCCGCCGAGCGGGTGGTGACCACCTGGTCCGCCGCGCAGTTGCTGGACTGGACCCGGGAGGGCCGGATCCCGGGGCGCGGGGCGCGGCGTTCTTCGACGGGGTGACGCGGATCACGGTGGCGGGCGGCCTCAGCCCGGAACACCGGGGGGTCGTTGCCCGTTGAACAGTCCGTGGGTGCGGACGGGACAGTGTTGTCCCCGGGCCTCATCTTCCGCCCACAGGGACGATCGTTCGGCTGAAGCCCTGTGGAGCCTTTCGCCGAGAGGCGACCGCCGTGCGCGCCCACCCTATGGCCGCCCCGGCCGTGATTCCCCCGTCGCGGTCGGGGCTTCCCCTTGCCCTGGGCCGCGCCCGGGCCGTCGGCCGTCAGTCGGAGGGCTCCTCGGGTACCGGGTGGTCGGGGTGCACCGTCGCCGAGAACGGCGTGTCACCGCGTCCCGTACCGGCCTCGTCGGTGTCGGGGACGTCGGGAACATCGCCGCTGTCGTCGGTGTCGTCCGCCGGGTTCCGCGGTGTGGCCTCCCACCGGTCGTGCCCGGCGCCGGCCTGCTGGTCCGGCAGGTCACGGGGGACGGGCGCCCCGTCCTCGGCGGGCCCGCCACGGCGCTGTCCGGCCATGATGCGCTCCCCTCACATGCGATCGAACACGCAGCGGGTACCACCCGACACGCCCCCGAAACGCACAGCAAGCAGACACCAGGGCACGGGGCCGACGGGCGGGGGCGGGACGCGGGTCGGCGGCACCGGGTCAGCGGGGGGTGCGCTCCTCCAGGGCTGCGCGCCAGGGGGGTGGGCGGTCTTCGGGTGCGGGACGTGCGCGGTGTCCGCCGCGGCTGAAGAAGTCCGCGAGCGGCAGGACCGCGGCGCCCACGGTGACCGCGTCGGGACCGAGCCGGCCCAGGTCGATCGTCACCTTCTCGGCCGGATGGCGCAGCGCGTACGTGGTCGCGTGCCGGCGGACGGCGGGCAGGAAGCGGGAACCGAGTTGCAGCCCGGCCCAGCCGCCGATCAGGATGCGTTCGGGCTGGAAGAGGTTGATCAGGTCGGACAGGCCGGCGCCCAGATACTCCGCGGTCTCCTCCAGGACGGCGAGCGCCACCGGGTCGGCGGCGCCGCCGTCGGCCGGATAGGCGGCGGCCAGCATCGCCGTGAGCGCGGTCTCCTCGTCGGTGTCCGCGGGCGGGCGCCCGCCCTCCTCGCGCCAGCGGGAGAGCAGGGACTCCGCGCCCGCGTACGCCTCCAGGCAGCCGAGCGCGCCGCAGCGGCAGCGCCGCCCGCGGACCCGCACCGTCAGATGCCCCCACTCGACGGCCCTGCCGTGCTCCGCCTCCGGGGTGACGAGGCAGGCGCCCACGCCGGAACCGAAGAGGACCACGACCGCGTTGCGGGCGCCGCGACCGGCACCGAACCACATCTCGGCCTGGCCCAGGGTCTTGGCGCCGTTGTCGATGAAGTACGGCACGGTGTCGGGGAGCGGGGAGCCGGAGCGCAGCAGTGCCTCCAGCGGTACGGCGTCCCAGCCGATCGTCTGGCCGTGCACGACGGCACCCCGGTCAGCGGTGCGCTCGACGATGCCGGGGACACCGACGCCGACGCCGAGCAGTCGGTCCGGCTCCGCCGCGGCGGCCAGCACCTCGGCGACGCCGCCCTGGATGTGGCCGACGATGACGTCGACGTCGTAGCGCTGCTGGGCCAGCGGGCGTTCCACCCGGGCGAGTTCGGTGAGGGCCAGGTCGAACAGCTCGACCCGGACCCGGGTCTCGCCGACGTCGACGCCGATCATGAGTCCGCTGTGCGGGGCGACGCGCAGCAGGGTGCGCGGCCGGCCGCCGTCGGAGTCGACGCTGCCGGCCTCCTCGACCAGGCCGTCGGCGATCAGGTCGGCGACGACGTTGCTGACCGAGCCGGAGCTGAGGCCGGTCGCCGGGCCCAGCTCGAACCGGCTGAGGGGTCCGTCGAAGTAGAGCCGTTGCAGCACGGCGGCCCGGTTGCCCCGTCTGAGGTCGCGTACCGTGCGCCCGTTCCGACCCGCCATACGGCTCCTTCGGCTGCTTCGGCTCTTCCATACCTGGCCCGACCTGCAACATACCTCCGCGCACCGGCCCGGCGCGAGATTCTTCCAACCCTTAGTTCACGCTGTGAGCTAAGAGCCGGGCACCAGCTCGGCGATCTCGTCCAGCGCCGCGACGAGTTCCGGGCCGACCCGCTCGCGCACCCAGCGGTCGTGTTCCGCGTCCGCCGCCCGCGGCACGGTCTCGGTCAGCATGATCAGGTAGAGGTAGCTGCGGTAGAGGGCGAGCCGCAGACAGGCCGCGGTGTCGAACACGGCACGGCCCCCGGCCTCCCGGTAGCCGGCGAGGAACGCCGCTTCCTTTCTGATGTCCCCGAGCAGGGCCAGGGAGACGAAGTCGGCCAGCGGATCGCCCCAGAACATCCGCTCGCCGTCGATCAGTCCGCCGATCCGGGCCGGTCCCGCCGAGCGGTCCACCAGGACGTTGCCCTGCCACAGGTCGAAGTGGACCGGGCGGGCCACGGTGACCTCGTCCAGCGCGTCGTAGGCGGCCCGTGCCGCACCCGCCACCTCCTCGACGGGCCGGGGCAGCCGGGCCCGGTAGCGGCGGGCGTCGTCGAGGACGGCGTCGAACATCGTGGTGAACGCGGTCCGCCAGTCGGCGGCGAGCGGGCCGAGCGCGCCGGACGGGTAGCCGTACCCACCGGGCCCGGTCACCCGGTGCAGCCGGGCCACCTGGCGGCCCAACTCCGTGCGCAACGAGGTCCGTTCACGCTCGCTCAGGGAGCCGTCCCAGGGCTCGCCGGGGCAGGCGGTCAGCAGCAGCCGCGGCCCGTCGGCACCGGCGCCGAGGGCCACGGCGCGCGGCGCCGGCACCCCGGCGGCCTCGGCGGCGCGGCAGAACGCGGCCTCGGCGTCCAGGAGCCGGACCTCGTAGCGCAGCCCGGGGGCGGTCGGCGCGACCTTCAGCACATAGCGTTCGCCGTCGGCGAGCCGAAGTTCCTCCACGGTGTTGTAGGTGCCGCCGCCGAGCGGGCGCACCGCGGCGAGCCGGTCCGGCGCGATGCCCGCGTCGGCCAGTACCTGCCGGGCCCGCGCCCAGGAGTCCTCCATCGTGTGCCGCCCCTCCCCTGTCACGTCCCCACCGCCGCGTCGGGCGACGGCCCCGCTCCAGGGTACGGACCGGCGGTGGGGGCGGGCGGTCAGCCCGGCAGCAGGCGCCGCGCCGCGCCGTCGGGGAGCTTCGCCCACCAGTGGTCGTAGCGGCCGTAGGCGCGCGGGTCGCGGGCGGCCAGCAGCGCGCCGAGCGAGCCGGCCTCGGCGGCGAGGCCGTCCCAGACGGCGGACGGCAGGTCCGCGAAGGCCGTGGCCTCGATGCCGCCGTCGACGGCGCGCCACACGCCGGCCACCCGGCCGTCGACCAGCAGCGTGGGCAGCACATCGCCGTTGACGCGGATCACCAGCCGCCGGTACGCGGGCGGGATGATCCGGCTGCGGTCCGCGTAGGCGAGCAGGATGCTGTCCCACATGCCCAGCAGGCGGGGCGGGGCTGGGGTGTCCGCGGGCGGGCGCGGGGCTCCGGGTACGTCGAACAGGACGGTGCCGCCGGGCCCGGCCAGCCGCTCGACCGAGCCGTCGAGGGCGGTCAACGCCCCGCGTACGAGGGAGCGTTGCACCATGGAGAACTGCGCGATGTCCGCCACCGACGCCGGCCCGAATCCGGCCAGACAGCGCAGCACCAGGGTCTGGAGCGCGGCCGGCACCGCGTCCCGGGTGGTGGGCGGCGGGCCCATGGGCGCGGCGACGAACGAGGACCGGTGGCCGAACGACCACGGTCCGCCGGTGGCCACGTGCAGCAGCGGTGCGTACGCCTTCAGCCCCCACCAGGCGCCGACCGCCTTCTGCGGGCCGAGCCGCCGCTCCAGCCACGCCTTCAACTCGTCTGTTGTGCGCGTCCGTTCGGTGAACTCCAGCAGTTGGGGCACCAGGTCGTGCGCGTCCGCGGGGGTGAGCCCGGCCGCCGCGAAACGGTAGCCGAGACGGGAGGCGTACAGCGTCTGCTGCATCGCCTCGCGGAACACCCGGTGGTCGTCGGCGTGCACCGTGTGCAGCGTGATGCGCATCAAGGTGGCCTTGACCAGGGCGCGGGCGGCGAAGGCGGCGTCCAGGTCGGCGGGGTCGAAGCCGCCGATCCGGTTCCACAGCGCGACATAGGGGGAGGCGGGGTGCTGTGCCTGGAGGGCGACCACCCGGCGGACGGCGTCGTCGACGCCGAGCGGTTCCCTGCCCAGCAGCAGTTGCCGGGACAGGGTGGCCCGGTTGAGTTCGCGCTCGGTGATCTCCATGACCGGGGATTGTGTCCTGACCGCCGCCGCGACCGCCACCCGTGGCGGGCGGGCCGTGCGCCGCGCGTGCCCGCGCCGGGGCGGTGCGCCGGAAATCCGCTGGCTCGCCCGCGTCGTGGCTGCCTAGGCTGCCCGCAGACCTGGAGCCCTCGGCTCTCCGGCTCCGGGTTCCGTACCACAGGAAGGACCCGCCATGAGATCGCTCACCGAACAGGACATCCGCGCCTCGTTTGTCAACTGCTCGAAGGGCGAGGCGAGGCGGCTGGCGGTCCCCCGTGATCTCGGCGAACGGCCGTGGGACGATCTGGACTTCCTCGGCTGGCGCGATCCCGGGGCGCCCGACCGCAGCTATCTCGTGGCCGAGCGGGAGGGCCGGCCGGTCGGTGTCGCACTGCGCTTCCCGGCCGCGCAGCACGGTTTTCTGCACCGGAGCATGTGCTCGGTGTGCCTGACGACCCACGGCGGGGGCGGTGTCTCGCTGATGACGGCCCGCAAGGCGGGGGCGGCGGGCCGCGAGGGCAACTCGGTCGGCGTGTACATGTGCACCGACCTGGCGTGTTCGCTGTACGTGCGGGGCAGGAAGGTGCCCGAGTCCGGCCGGCGCTTCGAGGAAAGCCTCACCGAGGACGAACAGATCGCCCGCACGACGGCCAACCTGCTCGCCTTCCTCGACAAGCTCCACGC